>NZ_RIZI01000157.1 GCF_003721225.1 Acidithiobacillus sulfuriphilus
TTCCCTTGGGCCCCAGGGCCCCCGCCGCTACGACGATGGCGCCGTAGAGGATCGGGATGCAGGGCAGCATGGTCGCCAGGATCACCAGCGAAACGGTCATCATGAATACCGCTTTGGCGGCGTCCGCTCCCAGGAATCCATGCAGGGCCATCATCGCCAGGCCGAAAAGCAAGCTGGTGATGATGAGGACGGTCAAGAGAACCAGCATTACCGCCAAGCCGAGGACCAAGGGAAACCAGAGCCAGACGAAGCGGTCGCCGAAGATCCGCAAGGCCTGCCGGATGGCGATCTTGGGGGAATCTTCATAATGGGCATAGCGGGCGAAGGCGTATTGGAAGAGCGTGGTGACGAGATAGGAAAGGACAAGAATAGCGATCAGGTCGGGCCAATGGATCTGCCCCAGGGTGAGGGGCGCGGCGCCAGGCTGCGGAAAACCCGACAGGGCGACCAAAAGGGCCGAGAGGGCCGCCGGGATCAGGGCGAGGGTCCAGGCATCGGCGCGCGGCAGGCCCCAGAAGACCTGTTGCCAGCGCCAGGGCTGGCCGGCATGGACCGCGCCGAAGAGGCGGAACAGGCCCATCATCAGGACGTTTGCCCAGAGATAGAGGGGAAAGCGCCAGAGATCGGCGTTGGCCGGATTGCGCCCCATGGCGATCCCCAGGACGAGAAAACCGCCTAGGATGGCTAGGCCCCAAAGGAGGACGGGTCCCAGTATGGCGGGGAAGTGCTGGCGCAGGATCTGCCAGCCGGCCCGGACGGCGCTGCGGTAGGTGACAGCGGGGTGGGGAGCGATGACGTCTTGCATGATGGCCTCGTCATGGTCGAAGATCGGGGTACGGCGCGGGGAGACGGCCGCTGCCATCAGTATAGCCGGGATTCAGGCGCCGTCCGGCCGCGCGTAGGTGGGGCAATCGACCTGATGAAGTACGGGCTCGGGCGTATCGATGCGGGCGGCGCTGAGTTGCCGGCCCCAGACGCAACCGCTGTCGAGGGCGAGCAAGCCCGGTTTTACCAATAGACCCTGGGTGGCCCAGTGCCCGCAGATGAGCGGAGTGGCGGGGTGCCGCTCCTGAAAAAGCGTATGCCAGGGCAGGTAGACCTCGCCATCGGCCGCGGGCTGGCTGGGCCAGTTGAACAGGCCCGCAGCGGTAACCAGGCGGGCGCGGGTGAAAACGGCCACCCGAAAGCGCATGGCCTCGGTCTCGTTGCGACAGTCCAGCCAGCGCCGGGGGGCCGGTTCCGCCCAGAGGGACTTGAGGAATGGCCGCCAGCGCTTGCCGTGCAGGACGTCCTCAACGGCCTCCGCGTGACCCTTGGCGGTGGCCAGGTCCCAGTCGGGGTGGAGGGCGGCATGCACCATGTTCCAGCCCGGTTCCGTATCGCTGTGGAGCAGTGAGCCGGCGCGCAGCCACTCCATCCACTCACCGACCTCCCGATGGGCCAGGAGGGGTCCAAGGGTATCGCTCTTTTTGGCCGTGGTGATCTTGCCCCAGCGGGCCAGGGCGTAGAGATCGTGATTGCCGAGGACGAGTTGCACCGAATCCTGCCAGTGGAAGACCTGTTGCAGGAGTTCCAGGCTCTGGGGGCCGCGGTTGACCAGATCCCCCGCCAGCCAGAGGCGATCCCGGCCCGGCTGAAACTGTACGGTGTCCAGGAGGCGGAGAAGCGGCGCAAAACAGCCCTGAAGATCGCCGATGGCGTAGGTGGCGCCCATCATCTCAGAGGGTGATGACCTGATCGGCTTCCTGCATGAGGCGTACCAGCGTCTTCATGGTGGAGGCCCGTATCCCCGGCATTAAGGGCCGAACCGGTTTGCTCTCGGTCAGGCTGAGGCCACAGGTATGGATCTCCGCGCCCAGGTCCAGGATCTCGGCGAGCAGATCGCGCTGGACGCGCCGTCTCTCATTGGTGTCACCCTCCGCCCATGCCAGTTCGATCGCCGCCTCGCTGAGAAAGAGACTGACGCGGATGCCATCGGCCAAGGCAGCGGCGGCTAGGCGCAAGGCATTGAGCACCGGATTTCCCGGTGCCTCAGGGTGCGATTTGATGAGGATGGTCCAATGCATGGAAACGCTCTTTGCTTATAGAAGATACGGAATTCCCGCTGTCTGCGCGCACTCCGCCACTCCTACGTCCTCCACAATGGAATGAAAAGTTGCCATGATCTACTGTAATTCAGTGTAGCATTTTTGCGACGGTTTTCCAGGCGGCTTTCCGTGCTGGATCATTGATTTCCGTAATATCTATCTGTATAGTTCGATGACCTGTGATATTTTTGGAGGCATAAGTGATGGGGCGTCATTGGATGTTGGCCTTATTCTCATTCCTGGCCTTGGCCGTGACCTCGCCGGCCCAGGCCGAGGGGACCCTGCGCGTGGCCTATGCCGGTTCCATGGGGCCGGTGATGGACCGTTTCCTTGGTCCCGCCTTTGCCAAAAAGGAAAACGTGCAATATCAGGGTATCGGCCAGGGGGCCTATGGTCTCGCGCGCTTGCTGGAATCCAAGCAAATGCAGGCGGATGTATTCATCTCCATTACCCCCGGACCCATCGAAATCTTGCAGAAGGCGGGGATGATCGATGCGGCGGCACCGGTGGCGAGCACCCGGATGGTTATCGTCTATAGCCCCAAGAGCCGTTTTGCCGCAGATTTTGCCGCCGCAGCGGCGGGCCGGATGTCCTGGTATCAGGTGCTGGAGATGCCCGGCCTGCGCTTGGGCCGCACCGACCCCGCCGTCGACCCCCAAGGGCAGAACATCATCTTCACCATGCTGCTGGCGGAAAAGTACTACCATCAGCCGGATCTGGTGAAAAGGATTTTCGGCGCTTACATCAACCCCGAGCAGATCTTTGCCGAGCCTTCTCTGGTGTCGCGACTGGAGTCAGGGCAACTGGACGCCACCTCTGGCTATGAGAGCGCCGCCATTTCCCATCACTTGCCCTTCCTAAGGCTGCCCGCCCAGATCAACCTCAGCGACCCGGCCATGATCAAGGACTGGTACAGCCAGGTCCACTTCCAGTTGACCCTGCCCAATGGCAAGACGACCGATCTCCAGACCCAGCCCCTGGTGTTCTATGCGGCGGTGCTGAAGAATGCACAGAATCCGCTGGCGGCGCAGGGCTTCGTACGCTTCCTGCAAAGCCCCGAAGGACAAAAGATCTTTCGGGAAAACGGCTATAGCCGGCCCAAGGGCGGGAATATCTGACGGGAAGATCGCAGAGGGCGCGGAAAATGATATGTCCACGCTGGTGAAGACACTCCCCATTGCGGGGCCCGCCCGCTTGCCGCGCGCGTGGTTGCCGCCCCTCCTGGGGGCGGCGGTGCTGGCCTTTTTGCTGGCTCCCTTCGCCGCCCTGGTTTTTGCCACTCATTGGCAGGACCTGCATTTTGCCCCCGGGGACGGTACGGCCATCTCCGTATCACTGCTGTATAGTCTGCTGTCTTTGGCTTTGGTAATGCTCCTGGGAACCCCCCTGGCCTGGTGGTTGGCGCATTATCATTATCGTGGGAAATGGCTGCTGGACGCCTTGCTGCTCCTGCCTTTGCTCACCCCGCCTCTGGCCATGGGCATTCTGCTCAGTTCCTTTTATGGTCCCTATGCCCCGGTGGGCAGTTTTCTGCAACATTACGGGGTGATGCTGAGTAATAGCCCCCCCGCCTTTGTCCTGGCGCAGGTGTATGGAGCCCTCCCCTATTTTGTGGTGGCCACGCGGGCGGCCTTCGAGGGGGTGCCGGAGGAACTGGAGCAGATCAGCCTGACCCTCGGCAAAACCCCCTGGCAGACCTTCTGGCAGGTGAGCTTGCCCCTCTCCCGACTGGGTTTGGCAGCCGGTGTGGCCCTGGCCTGGGTCCGGGCCCTCGGTGAATTCGGTATCGTCCTGATCGTGGCCTATTTTCCCCAGGGCATTCCGGTGAAGCTGTGGGTGAATCTCCAGGATATCGGCCTCAGTGCCGTTTATCCGCTTCTCTGGGTCTTTTTCCTGGTGGCCGTGCCCCTGCCCCTGTGGTTGGGCCTGCGTTCGCGCCGGCAGCCGCTGTTTTAGCCCATGGAGATCCATTACCGCCTGGAACGTCCGATAGCCATGGATGTGCACCTGCGGGTGGAGGGCTTTACCGTCCTGCTCGGACTCTCGGGGGAGGGGAAGAGCACCCTGCTCAAGGCCATTGCCGGCCTGCTGCCGGCCAGCGGAACCCCCTTTGGCGGGCTCCCCGTGCAGCAACGGCCCATCGGCTACCTGCCCCAGGGCTATGGCCTTTTCCCTCACCTGCGGGCTTGGGAAAATGTCGCCTTTCCCTTGCTGCCGGGGGCGGATCGCCATCGGGAGGCCATGGATCTCCTGGCGCGGATGGGACTTGCGGACTGGTCCGAGCGCTATCCCGCCACCCTCTCTGGCGGCCAGCGTCAGCGGGTGGCCCTCGCCCGCGCCCTGGCCCGGCGTCCACAACTGCTGCTCCTGGACGAACCCACCTCGGCCCTGGATATGGCCACGCGGGATGAGATTCTCGAAGACCTCATTGCCGAGATGCGGCAGTTGCAGATCCCGGTCTTGGCCGTCACCCACGACCCCCATCTGGCCACCATGGCCGATCGTATGGCAGTTTTGGCCGGCGGTACCATCGTCCAGGAGGGTACCCCCCGGGAGCTCTTTGCCGAACCGGCGAACGAGGCGGTAGCGCGGCTGGTGGGTTTTCGCAATATCTTCCCGGCCACGGTGGCCTCTGCCAGCAGCACCGGCGTGTGGGTGTCCGGCCCCGGTTGGCGCCTACAGACTGCTCCCCGCCCCTGGGCACGGCCGGGTATGGCTGTCGCCGTCGGCATCCGTTCCGAGGAGGTGGAGATCCAGGATGCTGCTGCTGGTGGAGAAAATGCGTTGTGCCTGCAGGTGGCCGGCCTGCGCGACGAGGGGCTGGCCCTGCGCCTGAAATTGCGGGGCGCATTGTCCCTGGACGTGCTCTTGCCACGTCTGCGGCAGAGGGACGGCGGAATCATTGACCCCTCCGGATCCCTCCAAGTCTACATGGCCCCTGAGCATGTCCATCTATTTCCGCCGCAAGGATCTGCGGACGATCAGCCACGGGAGGGCGGCTGATTCCAGATCCGTCAACGGCCGTTTTTAGCTTGATGGATGTTTTTCCGCATATCACCTTGACACGCGGGATCGGGAGCCGCAAAATCCGCGGATTGGAATTTCCCCGATGGGATTACCTCGGTATCAGGAGTGAAACGTGGCGAACAATGCACAGGCGCGTAAGCGCGTTATCCAAAACGAAAAACA
This sequence comes from Acidithiobacillus sulfuriphilus, assembly GCF_003721225.1. Taxonomy (GTDB): domain Bacteria; phylum Pseudomonadota; class Gammaproteobacteria; order Acidithiobacillales; family Acidithiobacillaceae; genus Acidithiobacillus_B; species Acidithiobacillus_B sulfuriphilus. Next base: position 5,277 of record NZ_RIZI01000157.1, read on the forward strand.
GCGCTTGCACAATGCCGGTCAACGGTCGCGGCTGCGCACCTTTGTCAAGAAAGTCCTGCACGCAGTGGCCGGTGGCGACCAGATACAGGCACGGGCAGCCCTGCAGGTGGCGGAGTCGGTGATTGACAAGAGCGCGGGCAAGGGCATCGTCCATCGCAATCTGGCGGCGCGCACCAAGAGCCGCCTGTCGGCCCGGGTCAAGGCCATGGGCGTGGCTCAGCAGTAAACAAAATACCGGATTCAGCCGCCCGAATTGGCGGCCGATGGAGGGAGGCGGCTCATGGGCCGCCTTTTTCATGCTCCGGTGCCGAGGATCTCGCGCAAGCGGGCGCAGGCCGCGGCCGGGTCCATGTCCTTCTCCTCCGCCTTGCCCTGCCAGTCCATCACTTCTTTGGGTATTTCCTGCAAAAAACGCGATGGCTCCGGTGCGATGTCCTCGCCATAACGCCGCCTTTTACGGGCGGTGCTCAACGTGAGCTGGAAGCGGGCCCGGGTGATGCCCACATAGAAAAGGCGTCGCTCTTCCTCGATCTGCTCCGGCGTTTCGCTGTTGCGGTGGGGGAGCAGTTCCTCTTCCACTCCCACCAGGAAGACCTGGGGGAATTCCAGCCCCTTGGCGGCATGAAGGGTGGAGAGGCGGACTACATCGCGGTCATCATCCTCTTCCCGTTCCAGGACGGCAAAGAGCATCAGCCGGTTGAGGATCTCGGCCAGGGTCTGGGGCCCATCTTCCTGGGTGGCGAGACGGTCGATCCAGGCGATGAGTTCCTGCAGATTTTCCCAGCGCCGCGCCGCGGCCTTTTCCTCGCCTTCGTTACGCAAATATTCCAGGTAGCCGATCTCCTCGGGGACGCTGCGCAGGGCAGGGATCAGTTCGGTCTTGGCGACTTCGTCGGTCTTGGCGTTGAGCCATTGGCCAAAGTCGCGCAGGGCCGTCAGGGCCTTGTCGGGCAGCTCCAGGTCCTCTTCCCAGAGGGCGGCGAAGAGAGACAGATTGCGTTCCTTGGCGAGGGTGCCGAGGCGCTCCAGGGTGGCGCTGCCGACGCCGCGGCGGGGGGTGTTGACGGCGCGCAGGAAGGCCTGGTCGTCATCAGGGTTCACCAGCAGGCGCAGATAGGCAAGATAATCCTTGATCTCCGCACGCTCGAAAAAGGACAGGCCGCCGGAGACGATGTAGGGCACATGGGCGGCACGCAGGGCCGCTTCAAAGGGGCGCGATTGGTGGTTGCTGCGATAGAGGATGGCGTAGTCGCGAAACTCGCTCTGCCGCTGGAAACGGTCGCGGAGCAGGGCGTTGACCACCTGTTCGGCCTCATCGCTTTCGTCGGCGCAGGACAGCACGCGGAGGATATGGCCCTCGCCCATGCTGCTCCACAGCCGCTTTTCAAAGAGGTGGGGGTTGTGGGCAATGAGGGCATTGGCGGCCGTCAGGATGCGCCCGGTGGAGCGGTAATTCTGCTCCAGCTTGATGACCTGGAGATCGGGAAAATCCTGGGCCAGGCGGTACAGATTGTCCGCGGCGGCGCCGCGCCAGGAGTAGATGCTCTGGTCATCGTCGCCCACCGCAGTGAGGTTGTGGCGGCTCCCCAGCAGCCAGCGGATCAGGCGATATTGCGCGCCATTGCTATCCTGATATTCGTCCACGAGCAGATAGCGGATGCGTTCCTGCCAGCGCAGGCGGGCCTCCTCGTCGGCGTGGAAAAGGCGGGTGGGGAGGAGGATCAGATCATCCAGATCGACGGCGTTGCAGGCATGGAGGGCGCGTTGATAAACGGGATAAAGAGCCGCTGCCTGGGCACCGATGCGGTCGTCGCTGGCGGCTTCCTCGGGCAGCAGCCCGTCATTCTTGAAACGGGAGATGCGCCCCTGAATGGCCTCGGCCAGGTCAGCGGCGCCCTGGCTGTCGCGCAGGAGGCCGCGGATGAGGGTAAGGCTGTCGCCGTGATCGAGGATGCTGAAGCCGGGGCGATAATCGAGGCGGTGGATCTCCTGGCGGAGGATCTGCAAGCCCAGGTGATGGAAGGTGGAGACCATCAGGCCACGGGTCTGGACGCCCTGCAGCGCCTCGGCGACGCGCGTCTTCATCTCGCGGGCGGCCTTGTTGGTAAAGGTGACGGCACAGACATGGCGGGCGTCCACCTGCTGGTCGCGGATGAGGTGGACGATCTTTCGGGTGATGACCCGGGTCTTGCCCGAGCCGGCGCCGGCGAGTACCAGCAGCGGCCCATGCACCTGGTGCACGGCGGCCATCTGCTGGGGGTTGAGTTCAGCCACGGCGCCAGTCTGCCGTTCAGTGCTGGGTGGCGGTGCGGGGTACGGGATCCTGGGCAAAACCACGGCGATAGGCCCACCAGACGATGAGCGGACCGATGACGATCATGGGCAGCGAGAGGACCTGTCCCATGGTGAAATGGCCGAGCACAAAACCCAGTTGGATGTCGGGCTGGCGGGTGAACTCCACGAGAAAGCGAAAGCAGCCGTAAAAAAAGACGAAGAGCCCCCCCACGGCGCCCGCGGGCCGCGCCTTGCGGCTGTAGATCGCCAGGATGAGGAAGAGGACTACCCCTTCCAGCAGGAATTCGTAGATCTGCGAAGGTTGCCGCGGCTGCGGGCCGCCCGCCGGAAAGACCATGGCCCAAGGCAGGTCGCTGATCCGGCCGAAGAGCTGATCGTTGATGAAGTTGGCCAGGCGTCCCAGCCCCAGGCCGATGGGAACGGCAGGAGCGACGAAGTCCAGGGTGGGCAAAAAGGCGCGCTGATGGCGCCGGGCATAGGCCCAACAGGCCAGCACGACGCCCAACAGGCCGCCGTGGAAGGACATGCCGCCATCCCAGATGGCGAGGATCTTACCGGGGTAGTCGAGATAATAGGGGAGGTTGTACCAGAGCACATAGCCGATGCGGCCCCCAAAGATGGCGCCGATGGCCACGTAGAACTCCAGATCGACCACCTGTTCCTTGTTCCATGCCCAGTGGGCGGCGCGCCCCCGGCGGATCAGCCAGACCGTGGCGATGGCGAAGCTGATGATCTCCAGGAGCCCGTACCAGTGGATGGTGATGGGGCCGAGCTGGAAGCCGACGGGATTGATGTCTGGATAATGGAGCATGGGATCCTCGCGCGAGACTGGGAAACATGGCCGAGTACCGGCATCTTGTCAAGGATGCCGGCCAACATGGCGCAACCAGGATAGCGTTGGGCGGAAAGGCCGAACCCGGTGCCGTGGGCAAACATAACCCCTATGCTCGATACCGTTTCAACGATACGTTTGGCATGGCGCCAGAAAAACTCAAAGGGGACTGTCTTTCGGAGTGGGCATGAGGCGCCGCAAAAAGGCGCGGCGGTCGCATTGTTGCTGTTTTTCCAGGTTGGCGCGGGTCTGTTGGCGGAAGCTGAGGACTTGGCCCCAGGCGGCGAAGACGGCGTCGGCATCGGGGTAGCGGCGGAGGCCCTGCACTTCGGGCTGGAGGAGGAAGTGGCCCAGTTCGCACAGATAGTGGAGGTGGCCCTGGCCGATGAGTCCGGGGACGGACAGGGCGAGGAGGGGGCCGAGGGCGAGGCAGGGGTGGGCGGCGCGCTCGGCGGCGGTCCAGCCGCTGGGCAGGGGAACGGCGGGGATGGCGGTGGGTATGCAGATGCGGTAGAGGGCGATGGGGGTGAGCAGATGGCCCAGCCACCAGCCGGTGACGGCGCGCAAATCGCGCAGTTCCACGCCCAGATGCGGATGGGCCGCCTGGCTGTCGCGAAAGCAGGCCTCATGCCAGTGGCGAAAGGCGGCGGTGATCTGCGGAGCGAGGGTTTCCGCCGTTGCGGCGGGCAGAATTTGCCATGTCCCGGTCATCCCGGATCCATCAACGGTGCTTCTGCGCGTCATGTCTGGAGCTCCGGGGTGAGGCAGGCGTAGACCAGCCCGGCCAGTTCCTGGGCAAGGCCGCGGTAAAAGAGCAGTTCGCTCTGGGCCGTGAGGTCGCCGAGGAAGCGATCCAGCCAGTCGCCGAGCGTGTCTTGGCAGAATCCCTGCAGGACTTCGGGTTCGCCCTGCTCCCGGAGAAAGGCGGCGCATTCGCAGATGGTGCCCAGATAATCGGCGGGAAGCCCTGTGGGCAGCAAGCCCAGTTCGCCATAGAACCTTTCCAGGGCGGCGGCGCGATGGCCGTTCAGGGTGCCCTCTTCGAGATAGGCCGAGGCAAAGGGCGGACAGAGGGCCGGGAAGGTGAAGAGCCGGGTATGTTCCCCCTGCCAGGCATCCAGGGGCAGAGCGCTCAGTTCCCGCAGGGCGGCGGCCAGCCAGAGGGGCTGGCAGGGTTGCTCCTGCAGGAGATCCAGGGACTCGTCATCCGGCTCCGCCAGCGCCATGGCGCAGAAGCGCCAGGTGGCGAGGATGTCGGAGGCCGCTGCCGAGGCCGCTTCAGTGGCTGGTGAGGACATGATAAATACCCGCGCCGAGAACGCCGTCGTGGCCGGCGTTGGCCCAGGGAAAGACATAAACGCCGCTGGCCAGGAAGTAGTGGCGCAGCAGGAATCCTCCCAGCAGGACCATGCAGGCCGTGAGGATCACGGGAGCGCTGCGTTGCCAGCCCATGAATGTGCCCTTGCTTTCCATGACGAAGGGCAGGATCAAGCCGATGCCGAGGAAGCCGACGATCCAGCCCCAACTGTGCCAGAGGATGGACAGGCTGGCCTGGCCGCTGAGACTGCCGGGCAGTATGACGAAAAGAATACTGAAGATGAGCACGATTTCCACGGCGATGAGGATGAGATCCAGGCGCTCATACCAGCGGGCCATGGTGCCATGCTGGCGCAGCACGGCGTAAAGGACGAGGAGCTGATAGGCCAGCGCCGTGGAAAATGCGGAAACGGTGAACAAGGGCGGGACCAGATCGTTGGCCCACAGGGCCGCGGCGGGGAAGGAGCGCAACAGCAAACCGGTATAAACCGCCGTGCCTACCCCATTGAGGATGGCGACCCAAGCGATGGGGGTGCGCAGGCGCGTGGCCCAGTCGCCAATGAGACGGATCAGCGGCAGATCGAACCATCTGCCCAACCAGGGACCGGCCACGGGCAGTTTGCGGAACCACGGCTCGTCCAGCAGCAGAGGCCAGGCATAAAGCAAACCGAAAACCATGGCCCAGATGATGAACTGGGTACCCCAGGCGATCCAGGACCAGGGCAGGATGAGCACATTCCAGGGCAGCAGGATTTCCCAGACCCGGATGGGATGGAGCAGATCCACCAGAAGCAAGGCGGAGCCGAAGCCGAGGAAGGCCTCGCCGGAGAGGATGCCCCAGAGGGTGATGGCGCGGCCCGCCTGGAAATAGCGGTGGCTGAAGAGGCTCAAGGCGATGAGGGCGGCGCCCAGACCGCCCAGGAAAAGATAGGCGGCGACCAGCACGCCCCAGCGGTCCTGGGTGGCGAGGCTGGTGGCGAAGTGGATCGAGTTCATAGGAGATCCTCCGGAATCTTGTGCATATAGTAAACATTGGGGCCGGTGCCGAGTTCAGCGAGCAGGCCTTGCGCCTTGCCGGTGGCGACCACCTTGGTCACCAAGTCGTCGGGGTTGTCCAGGTCGCCAAAGATGCGGGAGTGGGCCACGCAGGTCTCCACGCAGGCCGGTTGCAGACCCTCTTGCAAGCGTTCATAGCAAAAATCGCACTTGTCGATGCTGGGCACGGTCCGCTTGAGGAAATCCTTGCCATAATAGGCCTCGCCGTGGCTGATATCCTGGCGGTCGGCACCGTAGCGGGCATCGTAGGGGCAGGCCATGGCGCAGGCCTGGCAACCCATGCAGATCTCCGGATTGACGCGGACGATGCCGTTGGCCTCCTTCCAGGTGGCGCCGGTGGGGCAGACGCTTACGCAGGGCGGGTTGTCGCAGTGGTTGCACAGCTTGGGAAAGAACTGGCGGAGGATCTTGTCGCCCACTTCGATCTCTTCGTCATAGACATAAGTGCGGAACTTGGCGGGGTTCCAGACCGGGGTCTGGTTTTCCATGGCGCAGGCCGCCATACAGGCGTTGCAGCCGACGCATGTGTCCAGATTGATGAGCATGGCATATTTGGTCATGGGTGATTCCTCAGGCGCGTTCCAGGCGCACGGTGAATTCCTGGGAACGGAAACCGCCGCTCACCGGTTCGATGAAGTTGGGGGTGATCTTGTTGAGGGCCGTGCCCATGCCCATCCCATGGGTGAGCGCTGGATTCTGGTCGCCGTAGCCGCTATACAAGAAGACGGTGTCCTCCCGCACCAGACGGGTAACGTGTATCGCCGCCTCGGCCTTTTGCTGGGTCAACAGGTTGGTGACCAGCACCTTGTCGCCTTCCCGCAGGCCGAGCTTGGCGGCGCGCTGGGCATGGACCCACAGCCCGGTATAGATGCCGCCGCGAAATTTGCTGATCCCCACCAAGGGTTGGAAATCGTTGTTGGGCGAGCAATGGGAGACGACCGGTACCATCCCGAAGGTGAAATAGAATTCGTCGTCGGCCATGGGCGCTTTGCTGCCCGGCCGGCAGTCGGCGGGGATGTGGGTGGCCAGCACCGAGAAATAGGGGCTGTCCCACAAACCGAATTGCTCGCGCAGTTGGCCATAGAGATTGCTGTAGAATTCGGCGCGGCCGCTGGGCGTCGGCAGCGCCATCTTGCGCGGCATCCCGTAGTTGGCGATGAGTTCTTCCGCCTTGGCCACCGGATAGATCCCCTTCTCGCGCAACACCGCATCGAGCTTTTGCGCGGTGATGCCCAAGCCCTTGGCCTTCGCCTCGAAGTCCATCTGCCGTAGGGCCATGGTGAAGGGATTCTTGATGCCCTTGGCGCGGTTTTCCTCGGTCAGAGCCTTGAGGCGGGGAGCAGGAATACCCATCAAATTTTCCACGGACTGGTAATAGGGTTCGGGGCTGCCCGTCAGGATTTCCGTCAATTTCAGGAAGGCGTCGGTCAAGATGACGTTGTCGTAGGCGGGCGGCACGGCCTGGTAGCGGGTGATGAGCATGTTGTCGGGGTTGACGCCGTTGCCGTAAATGGCGGGTTCGTCCCGTTCCAGGTAGGTGAGTTCCGGCAGGACCACGTCGGCATAGGCGACGGTGTCCGCGGGCATGACATCCATGACCACCACCAAATCCATGTTGGGATGGGTAAGCAGCTCTTCCCAGAAACCTTCCGGCGCATCGCGCAGGGGATTGGTGCCGTTCAAAAGAATCGCCTTGCACAAATACGGCTTGCCCTTCCAGGTGAGCTTGCCCTTGATGGCGGAATCCAGCCCTACCTCGGTGGTGAAAGGGAAGGCCGCCCAGTCCGGGGAATCCTTGGGGGTCTGATCCCGATGCACCGCCGCCCAGGCGGGGTAACCATGGTCGTGGCTGCCCGGATTGGCCGCCGCATTGGCGGCCCAGTAGACGAAAGGCATACCTGCAAGGCTCGCCAGGGGCGGGGCTTTGGGATTGTCCTTTTGGGCCCACATGTTGCGCACCTCATCGCGGTACTCGCCGCCGAAGATCCAGCCGCCGGGCACATCCAGGCCGCCCTTCAGGGCCTGGATCATGGCCTGCACCCGGCGCAGCATCTGGATGTTGCCGTAACGGGCGCCGGACCAGCCGGGAATGACGATGGGCGACTTGGCGGTGCCGAATTCGCGGGCGATCTTGCGGATATCGTCGGCGGCAATGCCGGTATTGGCGGCCGCCCACTCGGTGGTGTAGGGCTCCAGTTCCAGGAACTGGGCGTCGAAAACGGTGACGAGTTTCTCGCCCTGGTGCTGGAAATCGGCGGGTGCACGCAGTTGCGGTTTGACCGCGGCGCCGCTATTGCTCTGGAGATTGCTATTGCTGAACGCGGGCAGGAAGACCACTTGACCGCTGTGCTGATCGATGACCGCCGGCTCCTTCTTGGCCGAAAGGTAGAGTTCCCAGGCATTGTGGGCGTTTTTCCGCACCAGGAAAGGCATATTGCTGTGGCTGATGAGAAAATCTTCCTCGTACCAGCCATGGTGCATCATCTCGCGGAGCATGGCCAAGGTGAAGTCCAGGTCGGTGCCCGGCTTGACGGCGTACCACTCATCGGCCTTGGCCGCGGTTTCAGAGGCCCGAGGGTCGAGTACCACCACCTTGACGCCCTTTTCCTTGGCCGTGGCGAAGCGCACCGCGCGGCAGGTGGAAACGCCGCCGATGCAGGCGTTGCCGATGATGGAAAGTATGTAATCGCTGTTTTCGTAATCCTCGATGTTTTCACCATGCACCACAAAGTTGCCGATCATGGAATTGGTGCCCAGGTGACCGTCGAAGACGCAGTTTTGCGTGGGCGAGGTGATGAGGTTGGGGCACTGGATGGCAGAGGTGAAGCAAATGGTGTGTGGCACGTAAAACGAGCAGGTGCTCCAGCCGCCGTAGACCGTCCATTCCCAGGGTTGGATGCCCTTGCTCTTTTGCGCGATGTAGTCCCAGGCTTCTTCCCAGGTGGCGGCGCGGAATTGCATCTCGCCGCGCTTGCTGCCCGCCACGCGGATGAGGGGCGTCTTGATGCGGTTGGCGCTGTAGACCTGGCGTAAGCCCGACTGGCCGCGGGCACAGATCTTGTCGCCGTTGAGGGTCGAGTTGGGGTTGCCGCCCAGCTTCATGATGCGGCTCTTGCCCTTGCGCTCGGACACCGTGATGCGCAGGGAGCAGAAAGACGAACAATAATTGCAAATGGAATAGGCGAAATGATCCGCCGGATCAGCTTTGTCGGGCCCGGCGATCTGAATCCAGTTCGGGTGGTAAAGGGTGGCGCCGACCGCCCCCAGGCTGGTGTTTTTGAGAAAACTGCGGCGGGTCATTTTGGGGAACTGCCAAGCCATGATAAGGCCTCCTGCCTGCAAATACGCGTTATAACGAACCGGCTTGAACCGGCGCGGAATGGTGGCTTTGTTTCTAATAAGATAACGAAATTCTAATATGCTTATATAATACTCTTGGAGATCGAAGTCACAAGAGATAGACATCGTTTTATCTATTGTTTTATTGGATCTGGATATTTAATAATTTGATGAGTTCATAGGATGCCGCCGGGCGCGGGCCGGCGCCGAGGCCCATCACGGTTTGGACCCGATGGGCGTTTTTCGGATTATTGGCTGCTGCGGGGCAATTGCATGGTGATACAGTGCAGGCTGCCATGTTGGCGGGTCAGTTCGAGGCAGGGGATCGGGATGATTGCATGGTCCGGGAAGGCGCCTTGCAGACGTTCCCGGGCCACGTCATCGGCGGGGTCATCGTAGCTGGGGAGTAGGACCGCGCCGTTGATGATGAGAAAATTGGCGTAACTCAGAGGCAGGCGGGTGCCATCGTCGTCAAAACGCGCCTGGGGCCAAGGCAGGGGGATGAGGTGGTAAGGGCTACCGTCGCTGCTGCGGAGGGCGGAAAGTTCGGCGGCCATCTGCTGGAGCGGCGCGAAATGGCTGTCGTCCGGGTCGCTGCAGGACTGGTAGCTGATGCTGCGCGGGCTGCAAAAACGCGCCAGGGTGTCGATATGGGCGTCCGTATCGTCCCCTTCCAGATGACCGCTTTCCAGCCACAGCACCCGCTCCATGCCGAGATGCTGGCAGAGCAGGGCGCTGATCTCGTCGCGCGTATACTGGGGGTTGCGGTTGGGGGAGAGGAGGCAGGCGCTGGTGGTGAGCAGATTGCCCGCGCCATCCGCTTCGATGCTCCCGCCTTCGAGGATCATCCCCAGGGTGCGCAGCGGAACATCGCCGTAGGCCCCTTGGGCGTGAAGACGGCGGGTGATCTGGTTGTCGAGGTCGGCGCGGAATTTGAGGCCCCAGGCATTGAAGCCGAAGTCCAGGAGTTGGCCCTTGCCCTGCTCATCGAGCAGGGTGATGGGGCCGTGGTCGCGGGCCCAGGAGTCGTTGCTGGGGCAGATCTGGAGGTGGCATTGCGCCAACCAGGCCCCGGCGGCGCTCAGGGCCTCGCGGCAATGCTCTGCGCTGGCCCTGTCGTGGCAGGCGATCAATACCGCTTCGCGCTGGCTGATCTCCCGGGCGATCCGGGCAAAGACGGCGCTGACTTCCGCCAGGCGCGGCGCCCAATCGCTTTCCGGGTGAGGCCAGGTAAGCTGCACGGCCCATTGCGGGGCCCATTCGGGGGGAAGGCGATAGGCCTGGGTCATGTCCGTCTCCGGTAAGGTTTCCTTTTTCTCCATCATACGACCAAGCGCCCTTTTCGTCAGCCGCTGGTAGCGCTTACACTGCATCACCATGAACGCATCCTCCGAACGTGTCGATCATCTCCTCTCCCGTCTGGGCTATTGCAGCCGCTCCGAAGTCCGTGATCTATTGCGCGCCGGCCGGGTGGCCGTTGACGGTATTCCCCTGTCCCGGTCCCAGAGCAAGGTCCCGCCGTCCCTGGTTACCCTGGATGGGGCGCCCCTGGACCATCCGGAGCCCCTTTATATCCTCTATCACAAACCATTGGGCAAGGTCTGCGCCCATGACGACGCGCGCGGCATTTATGCCGACTTTCCCGCACGATGGCGCCTGCGGCGGCCCTGCTTTGCCAGTGTCGGACGGCTCGACAAGGAAACGAGTGGACTCTTGCTGCTTACGGATGATGGCGACTGGCTGCATCGCCTCATCGCCCCCCGTTTTGCCGTGCCGCGTTGTTATCGGGTGCTGCTGCAGTCGCCTCTGCGGGGGCATGAGGCGGAGCAACTGGCGAGCGGGACCTTGTTGCTGGAGGGCGAGGACTCCCCCTGCCGCCCCGCCGAATTGGCGGTGCTGGGCGAGCAGGAAGTATTGCTCACCCTGCGCGAGGGCCGTTACCATGAAGTGCGCCGCATCTTTGCCGCCCTGGGCAATGCGGTCGTGGCCCTGCACCGCGAGTCCTATGCGGATCTTACCCTGGCGGGCCTGGAACCGGGCGCGTGGCGGGAACTGACCCCTGCAGAAAGGCCATAGGAGTGCCCATGATCTGGATGCCGCATGTCACCGTAGCCGCCGTGGTGGAGGAGGATAATCGCTTCCTCCTGGTGGAAGAGGAGGTCGAAGGCAGGCGCTGCTTCAACCAGCCCGCCGGCCATTGGGATCCGGGGGAGGGGCTGTTGGATGCGGTGGTGCGGGAAACCCTGGAAGAGACGGGTTACCCTTTCGTGCCGGAAAGCCTGATTGGCATCTATCACTGGGAACATCCTCATAAGGATCTGACCTATCTGCGTTTCGCCTTTGCCGGTCGGGTGGGAGCGCGCGACCTGGGGCGGCCTCTGGATACGGGGATCATTGGTCCGCAATGGCTCTCCCTGCCGCAAATGCAGGTCCAGCCGGGGCAGATGCGTAGTGCCCTGGTGCTGCGCTGCGTGGAGGATTATCTTGCGGGACAACGCTATCCCCTGAACATCCTGCAGCGGCTGTAGAGCCAAAAACGGCGGCTGGCACGGGTGTTTTATGCTCCGGCGGTCCGCGCCAAACCACCCGTGCCAGCCGCCGAATATGGGATAAAGCGCAATGACCTTCCTGCCGCCGCCGCGCAACTGACGGCGGGCCCCCAACATGCTATCTTTGTGGCAATGACATCGGCAGAGACGATGATGGGCCATGATAGACGCAGACGGCTACCGCCCCAACGTGGGCATGATTATCTGTAATCACGAAAACCAGGTCTTGTGGGCCAGGCGGGTGGGCGAGAACGCCTGGCAGTTTCCCCAAGGCGGCATACAGCGCTTGGAAACGCCGGAGCAGGCCATGTTGCGGGAGTTGGAGGAAGAGGTGGGCACCGCCAAGGTAGGCATCATTGGTCGTACCCGCGGCTGGTTGCGTTACGACGTGCCCCGTTCTCCCCAGCGCGCCCGCCGCCGCTATCGGGGCCAGAAGCAGATCTGGTTTCTGCTGCGCTTCGAGGGCGAGGAGGGAGAGATCAACCTGCAGACCAGCCAGCCGGAGTTTGAGGAATGGCGCTGGGTGGACTACTGGGCGCCGGTGAATGAGATCATCGCGTTCAAGCGCCGTGTCTATTGGCAGGCCTTGCGTGAGTTGGCACCCCTCATTGGTGCCGGACCGCCGCCCGCGGGGCTTGCCGCGGCCGGTCATGATGACGCCGGAGCGTCACTAGGCCCGATGCCGGGCGCCGCGAGCGGCAATGCCTAGGAGCAGGGCGTTGGCGGCAAAAACCAGCACACTCCAGTGGGTGATGGGGAGGCCCAGCCAACGTTTGCCACCGGCCGTCACGCAGGAGCCCTGACCACTGAGGCTGGCGGCAAAATCGGACCCCCAAGGTCCCCAGGCGGGGGACGTTTCCAGAAAACGCACGGCACTACAGCTTTCCACCTGCGGTGCCATGGCAACGAGATGCCATTGCCAAGCCCCGGCCGCAGCACCGCCCAGGGCCGCCAGCGCGGCTATCCAGAGGAGAGCAGGGCGCATGCCGCCGCGCCAGAGGAGGGCGGCGCCGCCGCCGGCGATCATCAGCAGGTCGGCAAGACGCTGATAAATGCACAGGCTGCACGGCGCGATACTCCGGTCAAACTGTAGCCAGAGGACAATGCCCAGGGCGGCGCTCCCGCTGAGCACGGCAAAGGCAGCGATGCCATCAATCCCGTATTTCCGCATGGTCCTGCACCTCGCGCTCCATAGGGGCTCAGGGCGTTTGCAATATCGCCGGCCAGTCGCTTTCATGGGGCAGGCCTACGACAAATCCCAACTGTCCGTTCCTGTCGCGATAGATCAGAAACGGTACCCCGTTGCTGCCGGCCATCTCCAGAAGATTTTCATTGTAGCGAAGCTCCCGTTGGGTCTGGGCATCGGGCGTAATGGCGGCGATACCCCCACTGGGCTGGCCCCCGCTGCTGCCAAAATGGGTTTCATTTTCCTGGAGGGCTTGGCGCGGGTCTTTCGCTTGGAGGATGGCCGCCGCCTTCCCGGCACTGCTGGGAAAGAGGATGGCCACGGGGATGAAGCGCACCCGCAGCCGCCCGGTGCTGATGGGTTTTTGCAAATCCCCATAGAGCACATGGCAATAGGGACAATTGGGATCGAAAAAGACATAGACCACGGGGCCTTTCCGTCCTTCCTCGATGTAATGGGCATGATCCAGGGCCTGCCAGAAGCTGGGGACATGCTCCGCCAGGGCCGGGGTGGCGAGGCTGCTCAGGCAGCAAAACAGCAGGATGCGCAAAACGCTCATGGTTTCTCCGCAAGGTCACTGGTAAGGCGCAGCAGGGCGATCCTTTTGCGGCTATAGAGTTCGTAGCCCGCGTAGAGTTCCTGGCTGTGGATGCTTTTGGGCAACTGTTTCCGGACGGCGGCGAGATCCGCCTCGGGCAGGGCGAGGAAGGCGGTTCCCTGTCCATCCGCCACGATCTGCGCTAGCCGGGTCAGCCGGTCCGGTTCATGCAGGGGCATGGCGCCGCGGCCGGCATAAAAGAGAAAACTCGGTTGGAACCAGTGCCAGGTGGCAATGGCATAGGGCTTTGACCCCTCCACCGCGCGGATCATCCGGCCCATGGTCACGGAAGGTTTCAGGGCGTCCAGGGCCGGCATGGCGACGAGAACGAGGACGCCCGTGAGGGCTACGGCGCCGGCGCCCAGACTGCCGATGGCCGCCATGAGCTGGCCGCCCCAGGCAAAATAGAGGGCCGCCAGCGCCGCCAGGAAATAGGGGAGGCCCAGATAGGCGACATCGCCCAGGGGCGGAATCTCCTTGGGGACTAGCCACCAGCCCAGGCAGGCCAGCACCAGGCCGATGCCCAAGAGCGCGCCCAGGGACAGCAGGACGCCCCAGCGATGTAAGGGAATGATCCCGTCCAGGGCCAAGTGCAGGCGCTGGGCCAAGAGCAGAAAGAGAGGGGGGTAGGCTTCCCATACATAGTTGGGCAGTTTGGTGGCCGCCAGGCTGAAAAAGGCTACCCAGGTCATTGCCCAGAGCAGCATGAAGGCATCTTCTGGCGCCTTGGTGAAGAGGGTCTTGCGCCGCTGCCAGAGTTCCGCGACGGTCTGAAGAAGGAAAATGGACCAGGGCATCAGACCCAGGGGAATGGTGAGGAGATAGTAGTAAATGGGCCCGCGGTGCCCCTCCATGCTGGCGGTATAGCGACCGATGTTTTGTTGGTCGATGAAGAGGCGATCCCAGAGCCAGTGGGTCTCGACCCCAACGGCCAGGTACCAGGGCAGGGTGATCAACAAGAATAGCGGCACACCCAGGGCGAGCTGCCCTTGCCGCCAGAGGTGGGGCAGGTCGCGGCGGCCGAGGAGAAACAGGACGATGATCAGCCCGGGCAGGAGGAAGCCGATGGGCCCCTTGGCCAAGGTGGCCAAGGCCATCGCTGCATAGCTGATGAGATAATCGCGCCGCCGCTCCCCGGCCAGGAGGTAGCCGCGCAGGTAAGAGATCAGGCTGATGGTGACGAAGAAGATCAGCAGGGGATCGGGAACGGCGGCGCGGAAGATGATTTGGCTGTGCAGGGCGGTAGCGGTCAGCAGGCCCGTCAACAGGGCCGTGCGCTCCCCGTAAAGACGGCGGAGGGCCAGGGCAAGATAGAAGACCAGCACTGCCCCCAGGGCTACGGAGCCGATGCGCAGCCCCCAGCCATTCATGCCCAGGAGACGCACGCCAGCCCCCATGAGCCAGTAGTTGAGGATGGGCTTGTCCGGGCGCAGGGCCTCGTTGAAGGTGGGGACCACGAGGTTGTGGTGGGCCAGCATTTCTTTCAGGGCCTGGGCGTTGTTGGGTTCGTCGATATCCCAGAGGCTGGCGTCCCCGGTGTGGAAGGCCAGCAGCCAAAAAGCGAAAAGAAAGAGGAGCAGGGCTTGCAGCAGGAAGGATCGCGATGGGGCGATGGCGGGTTTATGCATCCCGGGTGCCACCCTTGAGGATGCGGGCCTTGTCCCGCTGCCACTCCCGTTCCTTGAGGGTGGCGCGCTTGTCATGCTCCTGCTTGCCCTTGACCAGGGCGATCTCCACCTTGGCCCGCCCCTGTTTCCAGTACATGGCCAGCGGCACGACGGTGAAGCCCTTGCGCTCCACACTGCCGATGAGGCGGTTGATCTCTTCCTTGTGCATCAGGAGCTTGCGCGTGCGCGTCGGATCGGGGTTGATGTGGGTGCTGGCGGTGGGCAGGGGGCTGATATGGGCGCCCAGCAACCACAGTTCGCCGCCCTTGACGAGCACGTAGCTGTCCTTGAGATTCAGCCGCCCGGCGCGCAGGGACTTGACCTCCCAGCCCTGCAAGACCATCCCGGCCTCGAAGCGCTCCTCGATGAAATATTCGTGTTTCGCCTCGCGATTCAGGGCGATGGTGCTGCTCATGGTGCCACTCCCGACGAACTCAAGTTGCATTGTAAAGCAAAAGGGCCGCGGGGATAACGCCTGTTGACCAGATGGCTGTCGCAGTCAGAAAGGGGCCCGCAGCGGGTGATGGTGGCTGGTTTTCTCCCGCCGGGCTGGGCATCATGCCCATCAGGATGCAGGAACTCGGTGGGTTGCCAAGGTGAGAAAGCCCCTTTACTTTGCAGAGGTCCCCATCTGACCAGGGAGGAGGGTATTGTTGCAGCAAACGCGGCGTACACCGTGGGTAGCCATTGACGCGGGCATTCTCCTGACGGACATGGCGGATATCGCCCGTTGGCTCATGGATCAGTTCCGCGGAGCGGAAACAGAGATCCTCCTCGAAAATTATATCTTTGAAGGAGGGGTCTGGCCGGGTCAGGTCCTTGGCATCCTGGAGGCCAAGGCCCGCTCCGGCGTGCGCGTCCACGTCACCCTGGATGCCATCGGCAGTCGCGGCTTTCCGTCGGCCTGGGCGTCCCGGTTACGGGCCGCGGGGGCCTATGTCCACTGGTATCACCGGTTGCGTTTCATCGGAATGGAGCATCGGCTGCGCCGCACCCACCGGCGCATCATCGTGGTGGACGGTCAATGGGCGGCCGTCGGCGGTTTTGCTTTTGCCGATGTCTGGTTGGGGGCGGGGGTGAGCAGTCCGCCCTACCGCGAGGCCCTCTTTGCCTGTCGTGGGCCCATCGCCCAGCACTTGCGTCTGGCCTTCGCCCGCCATCACCCCGGCTTCCCGGCGTTGGCGCTGCCATTGCCGGGCTCCGGGACAATGGGGCCAGAAGGGGGGGCGGCCTGGGGCAAGGGCCGCCTGCTGGAGGGCCTGCCGCCCCGGCGTCGCGGTATGCGCCGGCGTCTCCTGGCCGTCCTGCGCACTGCCCGCCGGGAATTGTGGATCGCCACCCCCTACTTCAATCCCGACCCCGTAGTCCGTCGCGCCCTGCAGCAGGCCGCCCGGCGGGGGGTGGACGTGCGCTTGCTGCTGGCAGGCCGGATCACCGATCATCCACTTTTGCGTTTCGGCATACAGGCGTATTATCAACCGCTGATGCAGGCGGGCGTGCGTATTTATGAATATCAGGGCGCGTTCCTGCATGGCAAATATGCCTTGGCCGATGGTTATTGGGTTACTCTTGGGTCGGCCAATCTCGATTTTTTGAGCTTATGGTTCAATCATGAGCTCAACATAGAATTACGTAGTCCCCTGGCGGTCCTACTGTTACGCAGCCTCTTCGTGCGCGAGTTCGCCCATGCGCAGGAGCTTGCCATGGGCGGCTGGCAGCGACGGCCGCGCTGGCGGCGCACACTGGAATGGCTTTTGGCCGTGCTCGACCGTTGGGCGCAAGCGCGCGCCCTC
Source organism: Acidithiobacillus sulfuriphilus (assembly GCF_003721225.1). Lineage (GTDB taxonomy): Bacteria > Pseudomonadota > Gammaproteobacteria > Acidithiobacillales > Acidithiobacillaceae > Acidithiobacillus_B > Acidithiobacillus_B sulfuriphilus. The sequence continues at coordinate 21,909 of NZ_RIZI01000157.1, forward strand.
GGCCGACGCAAATATTGAGAGGTTTTCATGCATCATATTCGCAAGACGGCTGTTCTGCCTTACAGTGCAGAGCAGATTTTTGCCCTGGTGGAGGACATTCCCGCCTATCCGCAGTTTTTGCCCTGGTGCGGCCGTAGCCGGGTCATCGAAGATCGTGGGGATGAGGCGTTGGCCGAAATCACCATTTCCCATGGGGCCTTTGGCAAATCCTTTACGACCCGCAATCGTTATCAGCGCCCCAAACTGGCGGAACTGCGTCTGATCAATGGCCCCTTTCGTTTTCTGGAAGGATTATGGCAGTTGGAGGCCGTCACCGGCGGCACGCGCGTCACCCTGGACCTGCGTTTCGAGTTCAGTTCGCGCCTTATCGGCGCCTTTTTGGATCCCATCTTCAAGCAGGCTGCCGAAACCATGGTGCAGAGCTTCGCCAGCCGCGCCCGGGCCGTCTACGGCCCCCCCCCAAGCGCCAGTCTTTCTGCCCGGTCCTGACGTGCCCCCCGGCCCGCCGGGGCATTATCCTGCCAATGTCGTGCTCCCGGGCAGGTCGCGGCCATGGGCCGCTCTACGGGTCCGGGGCACGCTTCATGATGACGAGGCGCGGCGGATGCCTGGCCGTTAGGCGTTCTGTCTGTGTGTTGTGCCGGAGGTCAGGATGCAGTCGTTGCCGTGGCCGCTGCCGCCTTCACGTCGCCCTGGACGCCCAGCAATTTGCCGTCCTTGTCAAAGAGGACGTAGATTTTGCGCACTTCGAGGGTGCCGTAGGCCGGCTTTAAGCTATACACATAGACCCACTGATCAGGGTGCCAGGGGTCCTGCAGGAGGGGCGAACCCAAGATGGTGCGCACCTGCAACTGATCCATACCGGGATGTAATTCGGCCAGTTCCTTGGTGGTGACGACATTGCCCTGTTGGACGTTCACGCGATAGATATTGCAGCCGGTGAGCAACAGGCCGAAAAGGGGTATCAGGAGGAAAGGGCGGAGGCTTCTCATAGTCCTTGTCTTGGGCGATCGGTGCATCTATCCTAAACCATTCTTGGATGCCATTTCTACGAGCGAATGAATAGCGACGAACTCAAGCGTGCCGGCCTCAAGGCCACTCTGCCGCGCCTCAAGATCCTGCGGATCTTCGAGGAGGGCGCAACCCGCCATCTAACGGCCGAGGATATCTATCGGCAGCTACTGGATGCCGGCGAGGAAGTGGGGCTGGCTACGGTCTACCGGGTACTGACCCAGTTCGAGTCGGCGGGTCTGGTGCGCCGCCATCATTTTGAAGGCGACAAGGCCATTTTCGAGCTCAATGAAAGCGGGCACCATGATCATATGGTCTGCACCGCCTGCGGCAAGGTGCTGGAATTTTTTGACGAGCGTCTGGAAGCACGGCAGCGCGAACTGGCTGAGGAAGAAGGCTTTTTTATTACCGATCATAGTCTCTATCTCTACGGAACCTGTCTGGGGATGCAGGAACGGGGGGTCTGCTCGCTCAAGTCCGGTGATGATGCCGATCGTTGAACTTCTGCCCGTCATTTACCATAGCTGCGCCACAGTGCGGCTCCATATCCAAAGATGTTAAATTGCCCACAGTAAGTGAAAAAAACGCTAGCCACTCGGCAATGTATGCCCTATTACCAGGAGAAACCCCCATGGACGCGAAACTCGTAGAGGCCTTTCATCATACCCTGGAAGACCGGCGCCGCGACTTGCTTACCGGCGTGCGTGCGCATCTGCTCAACGGCGAGTTGGCGGCGGAGGAGCGGGAGCGGCTGGAAGTGCGGGATATCGGTGATGACTCGGTGCTGGATCTCGCCGAGAGCCTGGTGCTGGCGCGGGATTTGCGGGAGGCCCAGGCGTTGCGGGCGGTGAATCTCGCCCTGGAGCGCATCAGGGCCGGCACTTACGGGATCTGCGTGGACTGTGGGGAGGAGATTCCGGTGGCGCGTTTGCAGGTGGAACCCGAAGCGGAGCGCTGCGTAGCATGCCAGCAGCGCTGGGAAGCGTTGCAGGAACAGACGGAGGCGAGCCTCTAAGCCCCCCCTCCGGGGATCTCCGTTTCGCTGAGGACGAGATTGTCGCGGTGGATGAGTTCCGGATCCTCCACCTCACCAAACTCCTCGGCGATCACCTTGCTACTTTTCCCGATGCGCTGCCGGACCATCTGTGCGTCGAGATTGACCAGGCCCCGGGCCACTTCCCGGCCCTCCGGGTCCAGGCAGACGACCAGATCGCCGCGCTGAAAGCTCCCCTCTGCCGCGGTAACACCGACGGGTAGCAGGCTGCTGCCCTTTTTCCTCAACACTTGGGCAGCGCCAGCGTCGAGGTGCAGGGTGCCGGTCGCCCGGAGTTGCCCCGCCAGCCAGCGCTTGCGGGCGGCGAGGCGGGCCAGGCGGGGATGGAAGTAGGTGCCCAGGGCTTCTCCCCGGTGCAGGCGCAGAAGCAGGTCTGGCTCGTGACCGCTGGCGACGATGGTGGCGGTTCCCGAGCGGGCGGCCCGGGCGGCGGCCCGCACCTTGGTGATCATGCCGCCGCTGCCCACATGGC
>NZ_RIZI01000158.1 GCF_003721225.1 Acidithiobacillus sulfuriphilus
GATTATTCAGGAAACCCGCCTCTTTGACGCCAACAAGGGGGAGACTCGCTCCATGCGCAGCAAGGAAGAGGCCAACGATTACCGCTACTTCCCCGACCCCGACCTGCTACCGCTGATTTTTGACGAGGCGCGCATCGGGGCGGTGCGGGCGGCGTTACCCGAACTGCCGGATGCCAAGCGCGACCGTTTCATGCAGCAGTACGGCCTGCCGGCCTATGATGCCGGGGTCCTGACGGCTAGCCGCGCCGTGGCTGACTATTACGAAACGGTGGCCATGGGTGTGGATGCCAAGATGGCCGCCAACTGGGTCATGGGCGATTTGCTGGGGGCTCTGAACAAGGCCGGTCTGGAGATGGAAAGCTGTCCGGTTGCGGCGGAAAAACTCCGTACCTTGCTGCAACGCATTGGTGACCAAACCATCTCCGGCAAGATCGCCAAGGACCTGTTCGAGCTGATCTTTGCCGAGGGTGGCGAGGTGGACGCCATCATCGCTAGCCGTGGTTTACGGCAGATTACCGATAGCGGGGCCATTGCCGGTCTCATTGACGAGATCATTGGGGCGAATCCGCAGCAGGTAGCGGACTATCGCGGGGGTAAGGACAAGCTCCTGGCCTTCTTTGTGGGCCAGGTCATGAAGGCCAGCAAGGGCAAGGCCAATCCCGATCAGGTCAATGCCTTGTTGCGGGAAAAGCTGAAGGCGTGATTTTGTGGGAGCAGGGCGCTGAAAAGCGTCCTGCTCCTCCCTTTTTGGCGGCTTACGGGACAGAATCAGGCAGCAGGAGCGACCTTGTCGTTGCCGGGCACTTCCTTGACCAGGTTCAGGAATGCGGAGAAGGGGCTCATGTTTTCCATGGCTTCCATCTTGGGACCCTTGAAGTTGAGGCGTCCGAACATCATGGCGGTCATGGGGGAGCCCATGTGATGCCAGTCGTGGGTAGTAGCCCACATTTTGTAATCGTAGTCGTAGTTGAGATCCTTTGCCTTAACGGCGCCGCCATAGGTGCACAGGGCCTTGCCGTCTTTGGCGGAAATCTCCAACTGGACGGGGGGTACATTTTTGTAATTGGAGTCCGAGATCTCCATGATCTTGTACCCCTTGCCGCCGTTGTTTTTGATCCAACTGCCGCCCAGCTTGTCCGTGAGGGTTGCGTTGCTGTTCCACGCCGTGCAGAGTTCCTGCGCCCAAACTGGCGACATGAAGACCGGAATGTCGGCGAATGCTACGGTTGATCCTGCCAGGCTCAACCCCATGACCATGGCCAATGCGATCTTTTTGCTCATAGACTTTCCCTCTGTGTATGCTGTTGATGTGCCCCATGACGAGCATGTTAAGAGTATATCGGTAGGGTAAGGTCTTACCAAGCACGTATTTTTTGATCACGCTATAAAGTAGAAGAAAATCAGTATATAAGATTATATGGCGGCGCAAGAATCTGCTCTGCTGCCTCCTTCGGGTCCGCCGAGGGTACGCTCCGCAGGCGCAGGGTCCACCAAGACCGGGCGTCGCCAGGCAACGGATAGCGGGCCGGCCCCGAACGTTCTTTTTCCCTATGCCGCCGCTGTTCGCCCCACCTTTACCGTTCTCTTTTGCGCTACCCGTTTGCCCGGTTCACCAAAGACCTCATGCACAAAGCACCAGCCATAGACGCCGGAAAAGAGCAGTAGGGCATTGCTGAGCAGGGCGGCCAGAATGGCCGCATTGACAGTAGCAATGATCCCCGACAATGCCGTAGCCATGCCTTCGATTAACAAGGATGCCAATAAAAAGGCCATCCACACCCGGATATTGCGTAATACGCCGGAAAAACCGGCGATGAATGCGACGCTGGCGTGCCGGGTGACCCCCATCAGCATGATGCCCATGGACAGGATCAGAAAGGCATTGCCGACGGTTTCCTGGGTATTGCCCAGGGCGTTGCCGATCCAGGAGCGTATCCATAGGGGCAGAGCCAGCCATGGGGCCTGGCGGGTATGCGTCAAGTTCGCCGCGGCGGACAGGTGGTCCTGGCTGAGGATATTGCCCAGGAAGCGGTGCAACAGGAGCATCAGAACCAATATGGCGAGGATCAACGCCGTAATTTCGGCTAGCAGGCGCAGGAGGCCCAACCAAGGGAGATCGCGAATGGCGCGCAAGACTCCCGCCAGGTCCGTGATTCCCCCATGTACCGCCATGGCGCAGCCCATGATCAATACGCTGGTGCCACAGGCAATGGGAAAACTGAGCAGGGCAGGCTGCCAAGTCATATTGATGGCAGCCAGAGCCAGGTAAAGCACCGTGAAGGGGAGCGCCCCGGCACGGAGGAGATCCCGCGATTCACGTAACCAGCGCAGGCCCCAGCCGGGCTCTACCGTTTTCGGATTCAAGGCGTTGCCCACGAAACTTCCCTCCGCACTGCCGAAGAAACCCCCTCACCCCGCCATTGGGGTGGAAGCAAAGCTTTTCCAAACGCCCTTATGGCAGCCGCCAACGCCAACAATAGCATAACGACTGCCGGGAAACGCCAAGGGCCAGACTACGTTACGTTATGAGACCAGGGAAAACCGCTGGGGTTCTATCGGCGCGCCCCAAGTTCGGATAAAATACGCGAACGGAGGTGTGGCAGAGCGGTTGATTGCACCGGTCTTGTCCCATCGAGCCCCAGGGAGGAAACCCTCTGGGTGTCAGGAATCAAATTCGGCGAAGCCCCTGCGGACCAGCGAGGTAACGCCGAGCCAAGCCGGCCTCGCCGGAAGGTGTAGAGATCAGACGGTTCCCGCCTAAGGCCCATTGGCTATGGCGAAGGCATGATCCAGACCGCAAACAGCGTGGCTGGTGGCGAAAGCCATAGTGGTACGGAAAACCGGCAGGGGTTCGCGCCCCTCGTGAGTTCGAATCTCACCGCCTCCGCCACATAAAAGAAGTAAGATAATGATATTTAAGTGATTTATTTTATATGGTAGGCAACGTCTGTCCTATCGTCTGCCCCGCTGATTTTGTAAGCGGGTTTCATTGCCATGGAAGCGGTTCCTTCGGTGTGCTCCAGGCAAGTCCAGCGGTTTTCCAAGCGGCGCCTGCTCCCCCAGCAATCGCTCCGCACCGACGGCCTGGCGGCATTGCGTGTCCTGGCCATGACGCGATATATCGCTACGCACGACCTCAAATCCTATCGAAAATCTGTTCCCCACCCCATCGCGCCATGGCCGCCTATTTCAATCGCGGAATTTTTGGAAGTTGCGGTGGCTTGATGACCTGATTTGTCCCGTGATATTGCCATCACTCCATGCGATCCCCCCAAAAGAGGGGGGTTTGTTAGAGACCGTGGGATTGCTAGAGTGTACTCGGGCATATCTCGCCTCCGGAGCAGGCCATGCGCATTTACGCTCAACCCCCTTTATCCTTGGCGGCGTGCCCATTTCTGCTGCCCGCAGACCCCCGCCGCTCGCGGATCCCATGAAAATCCTCCTCATTGATGACCATGCCCTGTTCCGGGCAGGGGTGCGGCTATTGCTGGGTACCATTACCCCCGATGTGCAGGTATTCGAGGCGTCCACCGTTGGCGAATCCCTGGTCCTAGCGCAGGCTCATCCCGATCTGCAACTCTGCCTTCTTGATCTGGAACTCAAGCAGGAGCGTGGCCTGCCCGCCTTGAGTCAGATCAAAGCCGCAGCACCGGGGGTCGCGGTGGTCATCGTCTCGGGCTCGGAGGACCGCGCCACCGTGCGGGCCTGCCTGGAGGCCGGGGCCATGAGCTACATTCCCAAGAGCGTGCCTTCTGAGGTGTTCCTGCAAGCCTTGCTGCGGGTATTGGCCGGGGAAGTCTTCCTGCCTCCGGTGATCGGCGACGGCGATCCGGTCTCGCCGCCTGCGGCTCCGGCGATGACACCGCGCCAGCGCGAGGTGCTGACCGCCTTGAGCCGCGGATTGCCCACCAAACTGATTGCCCGCGAACTCTCGCTCTCTGAATATACGGTCAAGGAACATATCGCCGAATTGTTCCGGATTCTCGGGGTGCATAGTCGGACCGAGGCGGTCATCAAGGCCAGTCGCCTGTACCTGCGGCGTCATGACTGAAATGCGGGATAACGCCCAACCACGGAGCAGTGGCCGCCTGCGCAGGCTCATGGCATGGTTGCTGTCAGATTCCCCCATTACGGATCGGGATGCACCCTCGGCCCTCCAACAGGAAACGACGCGGGAGATCGTCACCCTGCACGCGCGTATCCTCCTGCACATGCCAATCGTCCAACTGCTCTTTGTGATCGCTGTGGGGTGGATCGTTTTACCGGCAGTGCCTTTGGGGATCTTTCTGGTCTGGAGCGTGCTCACGGTGGGTACGGAGGGCCTGCGCGCCGTCAGCGCCCAGTGGATGTTGCCCCGTGTGCAGACGTTGGCGCCGAAGCATATGCACACCGTCTTCATGGTGTTGGACGCGCTATCCGGGGCTATGGTGGGGCTGGCCGCCGTACTGTTCCTCCGTCACCTTCCCCTTCTCCATCAGGTGCTGATCGAAATCATTCTGTTCGCCATCGCCGCTGCCGGCGTTTCGGTGGCCGTTTCCTCCAAATATATGCTGGCGGCATACTCGTTCCTGGTGCTGCTGGGTGCCTCGGTCACCTGGGCTGTGCTGCACCCCGGTCAGGCGGGGCCGGTTGCGGGGCTCACACTGCTGTATTGGGGATTTCTGATCGGAGTGTCCAGCGAGAGCGAACGTCTTTTGAAGCGTTCGGTCCAGATCCGTCAGGAACGGGACCGCATACTTCAGGATCTGGAGCGCAGCAACGCCGTGGCGCACGCCGCGACGGACCGGGCCGAGCAGACGGCCCAGGCGCGGGCCAGGGTGCTCGCCGCCGCCAGTCATGATCTGCGACAACCCCTGCATGCGCTATCCATTTACAGCGCCGTTCTGGCCGCGAATCCGTCGCCGCAAACCCTCCGGGAGGTCGGACACAACATCGACCAGATCGTGCGCGCGCTGGGAGGGATGCTGACGGACCTGCTCGACCTGTCGAGGCTGTCCTCGGGGTGCTATACGCCGCAACAGCAAATCTTCGCTCTGGACCAGACCGCAGCCGAGGTCTGTGCCGAGTATGACGCGGCCGCCGCCGAGAAAGGACTGGTGATCCGCAGCACCCTGATCCCGATACAGATTGCCGGGGATGCTCCTGCGGTGGCGCGGATTGCACGCAACCTGATCGACAACGCCATCAAATATACCGACCACGGAGAGATCCGCGTCGCGACGATGCTGGCGGATGGCGGCGCCGTCCTGTCCGTCGCGGATACCGGCAAGGGCATCGCCACTGTCGAACAGGAGCATATCTTCGAGGAGTTCTACCAGACCGATAACCCCGGACGCGACCGCAGCCAGGGTGTGGGTCTGGGTTTGTCCATCGTGCGCCGCCTCTGTGAATTGATGGATGCGCGCATCAGCGTCGAGTCGGCGCCAGGGGAGGGGGCCTGTTTTCGAGTGATTTTCCCCGGTCCGATGATTTCGCCCGGGCATCCCGCCGCCGTTCCGGGAGAGGAGACCCCGCCGAGTATCATGCAGGGTCTGCGGGTTTACGTGGTGGATGACGAGCTGGATATCCGGAACAGTATGCGCGCCCTGCTCCGCCTGTGGGGGATCGACGTGCACACGGCGGGATCCAACCAAGAAACCGAGACTCTGTTCACACGCCTGGGCCCGCCCGACCTGCTAATCGCCGATCTGCGTTTGGGAGAATCGGAACACGGGGCGGCGATGGCCACCCGCCTGCGCCAGGAGTATGGCCCCTTCCCGGTACTGATGATCACCGGCGAGACCGCCTCGCAGGCGTTGTGTCAGGCACGGGAAGCGGGTTTTGCGCTTTTGCAGAAACCGATTGCAGCAGAAGTCCTGCACGCGGCCATCGCGGCCATGCTGGGACCGGATATTGCGCGCGACTGATTATTCGCGTTCGTTACTAAAGCCCGCTTTATCCCCCCCCAATGGGGGGGTTGTAGTCTGTGGGGGCGGGGCTAGACTCAACACAAAGGCGTAAACGAATGTGCCGAGCATTGGCTCTATAAAACAGCAATACAGATCGGAGGGTAGAAAATGCGCAGGTTACGTTTCGCCTTGCTGTTAGGCTTAGCCTTGGCGCCGATCCCCGGTTGGGGGGCTGTAAATTGGTCGATCAGCAATGTCCCCTCGTACTTCGGTGGCGATTTCCACAGCAGTGTCCATACCGGGATTTTCTACGACCCCACAACCCTCCAAGCCCAGACCAACAATTGGTGGGCCAGCCTCACGATTCCCTATATTACTATCACCAATCTGCCCAATGGGGCGGCCTATAACAGGGGTGTGGTCGTGGGCAGCAGCAAGGGCACACCGACCCACAACGCGTCTGGCCTTGGGGATATCCTGCTTTCGGCCCATTACCGCGTTTACCGGGGGGTAGGATTCTGGCCTTCGATGGAACCTTATGCGCAGATCAAATTTGGTACGGCTTCATCGACCGAGGGGCTCGGCACGGGCCTCACCGACTACGAGATCGGCAGCAACTTCTCTGAAAATCTGGGTTGGATACGCCCCTTTTTCAGTGTCGGCTACGACTTCGTGGGACGGGATAAGGCCTATCCGTTGCGTAATATCCTGACCTACAGTGTCGGCACCACCATGTCCGTCTTCGTACCTGGCGAGACCCGGCAATCCAATTTTCTGACGCTTCTCTACAGTGGAAGTCAGTCCGAACTCAACGGCTATCCCAGCATCGGCACCGTCCTGCTGGCGTGGAACCACGACTTTACCCCTGCAGGTACGGGATTTCAGTTTTATCTGGCCAAGGGCGTAACCTCCAGCAGCCCCGGCTTCGGTGTGGGTTTTGGCTTTCAGGTTGCGCTCTAGGGGATTGAGATGAACATTCTTTCGTGGCGTTTTGTATTCATCTCTGGCCTGATGGCGCTTTCTGGCTGCGGCATGGCACCGACTCTTTCCCAAGTACAATCGTCTAATCCGGCACCGCAAGGTTATGTCTGGGAGCCTGCCGGATTAGGGTTTTATCGTACCGTGCCAAAGCCTCTTGCCGCTGCGGGAGCGGATGCAATGGCTGCCGATGCTGCGCGTATCGCAGCTCAGTTCAAGCAGATGGAAGCGTATGAAAGGGGAGGGATAGACGGCCCGCCCAACTTTGCCAAAGCCGCTGCGGTGTTGCGGCAGATCGTGGCAGCCGGCAACGCAGGGGGCGTTCTGTCCGAGCAGAAACTTGCTATTGCCTACCAGTGGGGGCTCGGCTTGCCGCGCTCCGAGGCCGAGGCGCTTTCATGGTGGCGGGCTGCCGCGGAACATGGAAATCAGTTGGCCGAGGCCATGATGATGCATTTCTACACGATCGGCGGCGATGGCTTGAAGGCCGACAGACAGAAGGCCGAATTCTGGCGCAAGGCGTTGCAGCACACGGTACCTGGCTTGGCAGCGCTCAAACTACCGGACAGCACTGCAGTATTGAAGGGGCCATGAAATGAGAATGTTAAAAAACACTATCCGCAGATGGGATTTGCGACGAGCTTTTACTTGGCAGACGGTCGTATTAATAAGCCTTGCTACTATTCCGGTCGGCGCGCTTGCCGATGGCCTGGTCACCACCGTTATTACGCCGTCACCAAGTTCTGCAGTTCAGCCGCCAACCCAACCGCCGACGGGATTCGCTCCACCGAGCGACGCTCAATATAACTGGGCAAATATCTATTATTACCAGGGTGATTTGGCGCAACAACACACGGTACTTGGCGGGGTAGCGCTACCATCTTACCACGCCACTATGAATGTCTACCCGCTCATAAACGGTACAAGGTATCAGGATGGCGAGTTATTTCAGTCCGCGATCGCCGAATATAAACGCGAATATGCCATTAACAGGCCCCTGTGGGAAGCTTATGACGCTTGGCTGGAGGCGTGCAAAGCGCCAGGGGCTGCCTGGATAGCACAAGTCAAGGCTTGGAGTGATGCTGAGCCGCGTGGGCCTGGGAATACTTGGCCACCTTATCCAACAGAACCACCGATTTTAAATGACCCCCCCACCCGGGCCTTCATTTATCTAGACTCTAATTACTTTAACTATATCTACGCACGCTATCTTGCCTATTACGGCACATGGAAAGATCTCACTTTTGTGCAGAATCCGGACAGCACAAAACCTCTCGAATCGCCACCAGATCTGAAACTGACAGCCGGATGCCCGGCGGGTGAGGCGATGGGGCCCAATTCGCGAGGAGGAGTCCAATGCGTCAAAAAGAGCACGTTATCGAAAGCCTTGCTGATCAAATACAACCCGAAATATCAGTCAACCGCGATGAAGCCGGTAACGATTAATCAGCCTGACTTCAAATCTGAGGGGCCTGATATTCAGTCTACACCCACACCGACACCCACACCGACACCCACACCAATACCCACACCAATACCAACACCAACACCAACACCAATACCAACACCAATACCCACACCAATACCCACACCAATACCCACACCAATACCCACACCAATACCCACACCAATACCAATACCCACACCCACACCAATACCCACACCGACACCGACACCGACACCGACACCGACACCGACACCGACACTCCCGGTGCCCCCACCTGTGCCACCAACCCCATTGCCAACGCATACGCTGCCACCTTTTGCTGCATAGTCTGGGATCAAGACATAAGCGAGGTATCGAAAATCATGAAAAACAAAATTTCAGATTTATCCAAGGTGGAACTGGTTTTTTCCCCGTCGTCATTCGCTTCCGGAATTTCATCTGCGACAACAAACCCCACTTCAAGCTTACCAGGGGAGACTGCGGCGGAGGCCTTTATCCATCCGGAAGTTGGGCAAACAGAACTCTTATTCATGTCCCTGGATAAGCTGATAGCATACTTTAAAAATTTTTTGGTCGCGGAAATTGAATTGACGATTAACGGTGCGGTGGAAACCAACGGTTTACTACGTTTGGCTATTACAGCAAAAGGACAAGGCGGGGTTAGGGTTTTGCTTAAACCGGCGGAAACGATGCTCACCAACGCCCCGGACAAATCACCGCAAGCCGATTAGGAAAGCGAAATGCGCAACATGGCAAAGCAAAATCCAGAACTAGAGAGAACCATCAATATGTCTAACATTGTAAATCAAGAGCCGGGCCAGCCGTGGACGGGGCCGGACTGGCCCCCGCCGGATGAGCCGTGGACGCCGCGCCGGCGCCCCCTCCGATTCAGGTTCCGGAACCGGCCCCTCCGGCGACTGGACCGGAACCGCACTGGTCCCCGCCGGAGGATGTGTAACGGCTTGCAATCCAAAACGGCGTACCTTGGCGCCCATTCAGGAAATGGAACTTACAAATACGGTAAGCATCAGAGGGGGTCTTGAGAGAGAGTTGCGACATTGCCAAGCCGCAACTCTCAAGAGACCCCTACGACATCGCCAAGCAAGCAACTTTCTGGGATCACTTTATTGGGCTTCCCAGTCAGTCAAATGGATAATGCTGGATAGAGGTGCAGCTATAAGCCGGTTGGAAGATCAGCCCAGTAAGGGAGGCAAATAAAATGGCAAAAGACGATAGAGACAATTGGTGGGTATTTAAGGTTCCCAAAATATCTATTTGGTGGTTAGTTTGGGCGGCCATGCTCGGTGGCTACATTTATTATCAATATGGCTATGTGAAAAACTCAGGACATTCTGAGCACAAACAATATGCACCATATAATCATGATAAGACCAATCCGTTAAAAAATGGGGGTAGCGTATCACAGTTGCCTCAACTGGCAAAAACGATTGGCGATAAATCGTCAGATGATATATTGCGAAGATCTGAGGCATCGAAAGGCACAAAATAAGACCATTAGTAATGTTGATTGTAAAGCCAGTAACCAATGTCGATGATCATGCTTTTTGGGGATGGAAATGTTTAAGCTAAAAAGGATACTTATCGTTCTGTGTATTATCGCGATCATCTGGCTCGTATTATTCGGGATTTTCTGGATGATTCCGGAATGCAGTGGGATACGTTTTTTATAATATCCAGTCGTCCTTTTTTATTCATGGTATAGTACAGCAGAGCTGTTTACCAGGTGATCCATAGTTTGTGCATCTGTTACGCTCAGACACATCATATTTATTTTGTTTTAGGAAGAAGTTATGCCGATATCGTATCAATGTATCGAACTATCCGCGTTGCTCACAGTTGACGAATGGGCGCGCGCATAACCAGCAATGTTGTAGCCAGAAATATTGGGTGCGGCAGATACCGTTGATTCAGTACTTGCTGAAATAGTCGATATTGACGGTATTGTGGGCGCCCAGACCTTGGCCTGTTTAATCCACCAATTCTGATAAGCAGCCTGCTGAGACAGGGCCTTCTCGTGACTTTTGTAGATATGCATTGCTACACCCGGAACGGTGCCACAAATAATGATTAACGCCCATAGTAGTACTGGGCGGCGCAGAACAGGTTTCCAAAACCATATGAACAATAAGTAAGCTACGATACCTGCAACCAGGCTGAGCGTAGTAATCAGTGATCCGAACCAGCCAAACACGAGACCCAGAATAAAAACTAACGCCAAACGCATTATACGGACGAATCTTTGGTTGTTTTCCGATCGTTGCACGGCACACCTCCATATCGTTCACTGACAGTTCATGACGACATTTGCACGCCAAGTTGTTTGTTGGCCATTTGCATTCGGCTTTTACGCGAGGTTACCACTCTGCGATTGTCAAAACAGATACTCGCTACTTTTGTATAAGTCCTTGCATCTTACTATAACGCGCAACCTCGTGATATCCCACTTCGAGCAAAGCGAATACGACAGCCCAACCAATTGCGCCAAGCAAGATATAATTTAAACCATAGGGAAGAGATGGAGCATTATCCCAAAGGGTGTGCAGAGCTACGGGTATGGAAAAAACCGATAAAAACCGCCAATCGATCAGGGTTGCAATTATGGTATTATGTACCTTTCGCCGTAACCAGAACATACCACCGCTAATCGCTGTCCAGATTATGTGACCGAAGGGAGAGAGCATTCCCCGCATGACTATCGAGACAGTGGCACCCCCAACACCATTGTTCAGCAAGCCCTGAAAGGCAAATCCAGCCGATTCAAAGGCCGCAAATCCAGCGCCTACTGCAGCGCCAAAGAGAATGCCGTTGAGCGTATAGCGGTAACGCGCGCGATCCAGGGATCGCGTGAGATAAACCACCGCCAGCAGCTTCGCTATCTCTTCCACCGGGCCCGCGATGATCAGTGACCTGAATCCAATGGCGCTGCCCCATGAGTAAAAATACAGGGCAGATAATATAGCGAGAGCGCTTCCTGCAATGAGGAATCTAGCCAGGAGCACGGTGGAAACGTTTTTAGGGGTATTCCATTCAAAGAAGAGTGCAAGAATGGATGTTGGAATGGCAAAAGAACCTATGATTATCAGACCTGGAATCAGGTTGATATCTGCAGACATTATAAATGTCACGTAAAAAATAAAGAATGCGCCAAGAGAAAATGAAAACAGCCTAAAAAACAGCCACGGACTGACAATGTGGGACATGGATGCATTGAGGGTTGGCGTTGTTTCAATAAAGCCAACGGAAGCGGCCAACTCCACATCGTCTGGTGTGTGTCTCTTAAACAGGTGCGCAAAAAAATGGCGTAGGGTAAACCACTGTTCCTCAGCGATGGTCAGCTCCTGTTCCAGCATATTAGGATGGCTAGACGGAACTTCAGGGCGCAGTGCCATCGCGTTGCCCCGTGTGTGGCTCAGGAAAACGCGTCGAACCATATTCTTGATCGCATGATAAATTCCCGCGAGGATCACAGAGATGACCCAGTACAACAGGATGACCAACGGTGCGAGGATTAATGTTGCGGTGTTCATTGCGCTCTCCATAATTTAGTGGATAGTTTTTCTGTCTTGGTTATGGTGAAACTAAATGGTGTACCCAAGAATACGTGACATTACTGCTAATGCCGTCGCTTATTTAACCCTATGGGATTGAATAAAGTACTTCATATTCATCTTCGCGGCCTTATTTCCTTGGACTGCAGCTGCGTTGATCCAGAACTCTGCCTGAGCCATACTCTTGGGTGTCCCCCAGCCGTGGTAGTATGCAGTACCCAGAGCGTTTTGCGCCGGCGGAAAACCCGCATGGGCGGATTTCGCGATCCAATAAAATGCTTGGCTTTGGCTTTTCTGGACGCCAGTTCCATGAAAATAGGCTAGTCCCAGCAAGTATTCTGCCGGATGGTATCCGTGTGACGCTGCTTTACGGACAAAAAGCAGATAATTCGCGAAACTCTGGGGCAGGTCCGGACTAACGACGTAGTGCACAGACCGTTCCCAATCTCCGATGTATTTCAGGGAATGCTCGTTCCACAGGGGCATGCCCCGATCGTAAATAATATATGCTAGAAAACCAGTGTAGCTAAGGAGGATGATTAGCAATAGTGAGTGGGTGGTTGTCCATTTTACCGACATATTATGTGTTCCTGTTCAGGAAATAAATCATTTTTAATATTATCCTTATAATCATCTGACGCTTTGGGATGATTGGCCCGGCGTGGATTTCCGATGCTGAACGAAATATCTATTTGACATTCGCAAAGGCATGCCATTCCGGCCAGAATATCGTTCTGACCGCCGTCTGAATTGCGGAAAGCTTGGAAGACGCTCAGCACGCAGCGCTGCAACCCATCGGGCCCGTATAACAAGCTGATGATGAAACAGGTTGAGACCATTTGGATTCTCCGGCGTAATCCCACCAGTATCATCGACGCTGGTTAGTTCCATTGCTGAACGTTCTATCGTTTTTCGTCCGATGTATTCAATGAGGTATTTGAGCGTCATGGGATTTATGTATTAATGCCCAATTGGCATTTTCGATCAATGCTTCCAAGCCGAGCTGTCGAATCAGTTCCTGTTGTTCATTGATGGAGCCATTATTCATACGATCGCGCGCGACTTCAAATAATTTTAAATTGCGCCGATATTCGCGTATATCATCCTCATAGGCCGCAAATTCGTTGTAACCAGAAAGTAGTCCGGCTGCCGTCGTCAATAATGGCAGGGAAAAAGCAGCAATGATGATCAGTTGGTTATATTTCGTCAACAAATATTTGTAGTATAGGCTCAGAAGTAATATCAACACGGCACCGAGTAGAAGGGCTATCTTGATGAAACGGGAAGCCCATCTCGTGTTGGAAGACATGCGATACTCGCGGCGTTCCGAAGCATTTCTCAGATATTTACGTTGTTCGTCAATCCATTGGTTCTGCACATAGGTGAGATCTTCCGGCGAGGGGCTCGCGCGATAGGTGACGCAGGCACCCTGTAAAGCGTACCGTACCCAACCCAGACTTTGACTGTATCGGCGCAAGTACCGCTGTGATACCAAGTCGGGCAAGCCGGCACGAAACCACGCGCCCTGCACTCTCAGGCCCTCGGCCAGGGCACGGAAGTCAACGGCCTCCGGGTTTTTTTCCTTTCGTCGCATTTTCCACACCCAGCAGATAATCGTTGCCAGAGAAATTTCGTAGACCACCAGGCTAATGAACCCCCATCCCCATCCTACCGGGACCGGCGGCCACCCTGGGCCGCCAAAATAGGTTTCTGCGGTCAGGGCAATCCCAGCCAGGCAGAAAATCCATAGGAAGGAGCGACGCACGTCTTGAACATGTCGCTCCGCGAGTCTGCCGGCGCAGGAAAAACGACGGCTGAGACGCCGGTATTCCCGTGCAAAAAAATCCTCGCTGGAATCCGCCGAGTGGATTTTCGTGGCGCCGTCATCTTGGGCCAACTCGCCACTGTGCTCACTCTCTTGTGTCAGGCGCTTATTGTATGTATCAACCCTGGCAAGGGGATCTCCGAACTTCTGATGCGAGGGTGGGATTTTTCGCTCTATCGTTACCCCATGCGGCAGCGGCGCCTCGTGCCTTCGACGAACATGTACGTGATAGACGATGCCGGTCTCCGGGTCGTCCAATGGGTTGGAGGGAACGAGATTGTTCATGCGTTGTAGGTCCGTAGCCGGTAATTCAAGAGCCTGCGGTCTCCCGAAGTAGCGGTAATTCACCACTTGCGCGGTTCCCCCGATACCCCGAGCCGGTTTGCCATCCCAGATGGCGAACAGGATGTGCGCACGCTGGGCGAGATAAATTCCGGCCATGGCATATTGCAAATCGCGGTCGGCATGGCATTCGTTGGTTTCGGGAGATCTGCCAATTCGCTGCATGTCGACAGAGGCGGCCAGGGGGACGGTGAAGACGGCTTCCGCCTGATGGCAAAGGGCGCGGAAAGCCTCCACCGATTGCGGAAAGTCCTTTTCGTATTCTTCTACGGCAAACGGAAGAGGGACATACAAGGGGATGCCTCTGTCCAGGATAACCCGTGCAAACAGGCGATCAGCACCTTCAGCCAAGGAGGATAGGGCCACAAAGGGGGTAAAGGGGTAGGCTTTCTCAAGGGACGTGATCTGTTCGAACAGCCGCTCCCTGACTAGCTCAACATCCTCCAGATCACGATGGCCGGTCACACCCAAGACAATAGGCAGGCGACCATCCTGTAGGCAATGTTGGTCATCCGCTTGGAGCGAACCACCCATGGCGTTATGCCCCCTTTTTTTTTGGGAACGCGTGGTACTCCTTATACGAACGGGCGTACCCCTCCACCCGCTAAAATCTCAGAACCCATGCGAAGCGGGGAGCAATCTGTTGCAACTCCTTGTATCCGTTGAATGCTCCATGAACATTCAGATCATAGCTCGACATTAAGGGATTGGACACAGTGCATTCAACCCCCCCAAAAGAGGGGGGTTGCGCTCCGCCCACGCAGTTCCATACTGGTGAAAAATAGTTCCAATGCGCTGTAATGGGACAGGGCCAACGGAAAACCCGCTCCCTCTTCTCCTGCACTTGCAGATACAGCTCTGGATACCTGGGGAGGACACATGAAGAAGCCCGTAATCCTGGCCGCCACCCTGCTGGCACTTGTTACCGTCGGTCCTGCTTATGCCGCTAAACAACTGGATATAGCGGCCTACAAGGGGGATCCGTCCGATCTGGCCAAACTGGAAACATCTGCGATCCATGGGGATATACAGGCACAGTTCTGGTTGGGGGCCTATTATGGCTCAGAGGGTGATCGCGCCAAGACCATCCATTGGTACCGAAAAGCCGCGTTACAGGGAGAAGCGCGCGCCGAAAATATCATGGGTCTTGCCTATTACAAAGGCCGCGGTGTGCCACGGAACTACTTCAAGGCCGTCAGATGGTATAGAAAGGCTGCCCAGCAAGGAGATGCTCTTGCGGAAAATAATCTGGGCAAAGCCTATTACTTCGGCCAAGGCGTGCCACAGGACTATGCCAAGGCCGCCTACTGGTTCCATAAAGCCGCCCAACAGGGGCTGGTTAATGCGGAGGCGAATCTGGGCGACGCCTATGCGAATGGACTCGGTGTGCCCAAAAACATACCAGAAGCCATTTATTGGTGGAAAAAGGCCGCTGCACAAGGAGGGCGTGTGGGCAAGTTGGCACAGCAAAACATCAATTCCTACGAACACCCGGGCCTGACTGAAAACAGCCAAGCTTATCAAAGGGATTAATCACCGGTCTTCAACCCCTCCTTTGGGGTATGCTTCACCGAGACGACCCTACGCTCAAACCGTGGGTTTCTTAATGGTTTCCGCTTTTTTAGTGAATGGGGATTGAGACGTTGCCAGGAGGAGTCGAGGTCCAGGCAGACAGGTCGATTGAGGTTTCCATGCAAAGAGGGTAACGGCCATGAACGAAAAGATGTTCCGTGTGTTTGTCTCTTCGCCCGGAGACGTGGCGGCCGAAAGGCAGCGTGTCAAATTGGTGGTCGAGCGGTTGAATGGAGAATTCGAGGGCCGTGCCCGGTTTGCCCCGATCTTCTGGGAGGATCAGTCCTACTCTGCCCATGCGACCTTTCAAGCGCAGATAACCGAGGCTGCAAGGTGTGATCTCGTATTAGCCATCTTTCGGGCTCGATTGGGTACGCCCTTGCCCGATGATTGGCCAAAAGTTCCAGGTACGAATCAACCCTATCCCAGCGGTAGCGCCTACGAGGTGCTGACGGCCATAGAGGCTCGCCAATCGGGTAAGCCCCTGCCCGACGTTTATGTCTTTCGCTACAAGGATGCACCCAATCCATCTCTGGATGCCGCTGACCGGATCGCCATTGAGGCAGAGTGGGAGCGACTCAAGAGATTTTTTGACACCTGGTTCAAAAACCCCTCCGGCGAGTTCATCGCCGCATTCCAGTGGTACCAATCGACGGACGATCTAGCCCAACAGATCGAGAAATGCTTGCGCAAGTGGCTGGTGGATCGAGATATCCTTAGCGAAGGGCCTATCTGGGACCGTGCGCTGAACGGATGCCCATTCCCGGGGTTGGCTGCATTTGATGCCGATCGTCGCTCGGTCTTTTTTGGTCGGGAACTGGCGATCAAAAGCGCAATTTTCCGCTTGAGGCAGGCTTCATTGCCATTTTTACTGCTCATCGGCGCGAGTGGTTCGGGGAAATCCTCGCTGTTGCGTGCCGGTCTGGTCCCGGAGTTGCTCACGCCCAGTATTATTCCCGAAGTAGACCTCTGGCGAGCGGCGGTCATGACCGCCGACGGGGATCCCTTCGCCCAGCTCGCCCAATGTCTGCTTATGGAGACGGCGCTGGGTCCGGAATTGCAGCAGGGTGCCTTTGGGACGCCCGAACTGTTGGCCAAACAATTGCGGACCGATCTGGACACTGCTACGTTGCCGCTGCAAGAAGCTCTTGACCGCGCCGCGAATGCCCGGCGTGAGACGGTAAAATCGGATACCAAACCGCACGCGCGCCTTTTGCTGGGGATTGACCAGACAGAGCGATGGTTTATGGAGAATATCCCATCGGAGACGATCCATGCGTTTGCCGCACTGCTGGGGACTTGGGTCGAGCAATCTCTGGTCACCCTCATTCTCACGCTGCGCAGTGACGCCTACACGGGCTTTCAGAACGTCCCCGCGTTGCTCCACCTGCGTGAATCCGGCGCCACTTTCGATTTAGTCCCTCCCACTTCGGCGGAACTGGAGGAGATGGTCACGCGGCCAGTGGCTGCCTGCCGCCCCTCTCTGGAGTTCGGGGAGTGCGCGGGCCAATCCCTCGCCAGCCGTCTGGTGACCGACGCCCAGGGAGGCGACGTCTTGCCCTTGCTGCAAATGACCTTAACGCGGCTTTATGAGGCAGAGGAAAAGCGGAAAGACGGAAAACTGTCCTGCGACGACTATCACGGCATGGAAGAAGCCGTGACTGAGGCGGCGAACAAGGCGCTCTTTAGCGTGGACGAAGAGGCAAGAGGGCAGTTGCCCGCCTTAGTAAAAGCGTTGGTGCAGGATGTGATCAGCGACCCGAGCACCGGTGCGGCCATGCCCGTCGTCGTGGCCGTCGATCGCGCCGCCTTCGAGGCACAGCATCCCGAACGCCGTGCGCTGGTGGATGCCTTCGTCGCCAACCGACTGCTTTCGTCGGAGGGGGACGCAAGTTCGCAGCGGGTGCGCCCCACCCATGAGTCCTTGCTACGCATCTGGCCCCAGGCCAAAACCATTGTGGAGGAGAACGCCGCCCTGATCCGGGTGGAAAATACCCTGAGGCCCATGGTGCGGGCGTGGAGCGATGCTACGGAGGCGGAAAAGACAGGCTATCTGGATCTCCCCCCCGCCTTGCTGAGTGGTGCGCAGCAACTCGTAGACCGATGGGGGGCGGATCTTGACACCGAGATGCGCGACTTCATTGCGCAGGCAGCCGCTCGGGACGCGGAGAAACGCGACCGGGAACGCCAGATGCAGGAACAACGCATCCGGGATGCCGAGGCTGTGGCAGCGGCAAATCGGAAAAAATACATATATACCGGGGTTCTTTCCATGGGTTTTTTGGCTGGCTTAATCACCGCAGGAGTCTTTTACGAAAATGCTAAAGAAACCAGAAACGCCCTAGGTCTGACTATTGGCTTAGAATATGCTGGCGTACATCTGCCCACAAATTACCATCTGGCCGTTCCCTATTTGAGCAAAGCCGCGGACAACAATGATAAAAACGCACAATTTGCACTTGGGGTTTTTTATGACAAAGGCTACGGTGTACCGAGAGACCCTACCAGGGCCGTCTACTGGTTCCAAAAAGCCGCCAAGCAAGGAATTGCGGGGGCGGAATACAACCTGGGCAACGCTTATTACAAAGGCCGGGGTACTTTACAGAGCTACGACAAGGCTATCTACTGGTATCAAAAGGCGGCCGATCATGGATTTGTCCAAGCGGAATACAACTTAGGGACTGCCTATTTTACAGGACAAGGTGTTCCACAAAACTACGTCACAGCCTTGCACTGGCTTAATAACGCAGCTCAAAAAGGTTACGCATTGGCGGAATACCAACTGGGTGTCGCATATCGTCACGGCTTTGGTGTTACCCAAAACGAAGTCACGGCTGTACACTGGTACAACAAAGCCGCCCAGCAGGGAAATCCGGATGCAGAAGTAAGCTTGGGAAACGCCTACCGCCTTGGCTCTGGTGTCAAACAAAACTACTTCGCTGCTTTTTTTTGGTACAGCAAAGCAGCAGAAGGAGGGAATGCGGGCGCAGAAGTAGATCTGGGGGCATCGTACTCCCTCGGCATTGGTGTGACACAGAACTATGCTATGGCTGATGATTGGTACATGAAGGCCGCTCTACAGGGAAACACATATGCGCAATTAAACCTCGGACAAGCGTATGCGATGGGCCGCGGCGTCCAGAAAAGCACAAAGATAGCAATTGTCTGGTGGAAAATCGCCGCAGCACAAGGAGGACCAGCCGGCGAGATGGCCCAAAAAGAAATAGCAAGGGTGGAATCGAGCAATTCTAATTAGCTAATGGTGACCCATCGCCGTATTGAATTGTAGACCAGGTCCAAATGGGGTCATGTAAAGAAATACATAGGACACTATATGGACATCATGAATTGCCCATGTCATTCACACTGGAGGTCAAAACATATCGATGGTAGCAAACAGAATCGCTGAGGTTAGAGTAGCAAGTGTGTTCTCTTGTGGAGGTGTTGGAATGGATCATTCGGACAATAATAAGCGAGTCGTGATTTCTCGTCGTAAGATGCTGTGGAAGCTCGGTATGATTGTTGGCGCTGCCACAGTGGGTGCAACATTCGATATGGAGACCGCCTATGCTTTTCATGAGAGTCGCGGATCTGGATGTGGCAGCGATTGTAACTCCCCACCAAAGCACTCCAAGGCGTTTGCCCAGTATCAAGATCACCCAAAAGGCGGCCTGTCCTGTGTGGGTTGTGTATTTTTCTCTCCAGGTAAAGCGGCTGGCAAATTGGGTAGTTGCAGTATTGTTTCCGGGGAAATCAGCCCCTATGGCTGGTGCAGGCTGTTTGTACAGCGGCAAGCTCCGCAATTTCCTGGAGATGGTGGTTGACTGAAAACTGTTGATTTATTGGTAATACCAGAAAGGGTCACGAATAGGCGGCGTTTATCACAAAGATGTAGGCGTATTTCAGAATAACTTATCAGACAGTACATATTGAAAAAGAGGATTAAATCATGAACATATCAGGTAATGACTTCCGGGCCTGGTACTATTCTGGGGCGCAGGGCGAATCAAAAATAGGGGTAGTCGGTAAGATAGTTGAGATCGACGGCGGCATTACGACCCTGGTTCGCGCCGATCCGCAAGGCATCAATCGCCGGGTGTTGATGCTTACAATACAAACCGAACCTTTCAAGGGAAAATATCGTCCTCATATCGCGCATGAAAAGGAGCTACGTTATGATGAGGTTTCAGAGCGTGGGACATTTTCTGATGTACATATTGAAAGCAAAGATGTTAGCTTCACCTTAAAGATTGAGGCGACAAAGTAACATAGCGTAGATCGAAATATCGATGGTGCAGCGAGGCGGAGGATCTACTACGGAATGTGAGAGCTATAGAAATAGCTGTTAGGCCGTTATGGAGGGATTGACTATGCGAATGATATCGTCTTTTAAAAATGTGGTTATGAATAACTACGCCAATTTCAACGGGCGATTAGGGGTTGCCGAGTTCTAGTGGTTCTATCTTTTGGACATTTTGATCATGCTCGCCATTTTTCGGACGCGAGATGGCGCAATGGTTCTGGGTGGAGTCTATACGTTAATACTCCTGCTACCCCTCCTTGCTGCCGAGGTGCGGCGTCTGCATGATACAGGGATCTCGGGTTGGTGGTTATTATTGAGTTTGATTCCCTATCTTGGTGGATTCATCGTGCTCATTTTGCTCATGATGCCTTCCAAACCGACCGGGGAGCGATTTGGACCTTATACGGACAACGCAGATGCCTGAACCAAAAATAAAACCGCCTGTGGACGGCGACTGGAAGTCAGACCGTCTTGGTTATGCGCTAGCGAGTATCATTGGTGGTCCTATTCTGGCGGCATTGGCTTCCGCCAGTACAGGGAAAGATGGCCAGGCGCTGATACTGGTCATATTGAGCATTTTCGCCCCTATGTTTTGGGGATCTCTGGTCATCTACTGGGCTACCGGCTGGAATGTTTCACGCTGGTGGGATGGCGGCAAACTCACCGGTTGGGTTCTTGGTGTAGCAGGCTTTGGGGTATCCGCCATGATCATTCAAAGGTTCGATCTCATATCGTCTCATTGGTTCGCAGACTATGTGTGGAATGTAGAAGGGCACTCATGGGACATGGCATTCATGGTTTATTTGCCGGCCCTGCTTTTCCTGGAACTGCTCATGGTAGCAGGAACCGTTGCCATTGCCGCGCCAGTGGTGATAATCCGTAAGATTCGTCAAAAAGGAAAGACGCCGTCACCTTAGATCTGGGGCAGATGAACGTCACCTTCAGGCTGTACCGGGGACGCTTGATACACGCAAGACTTGGGGTTCTCATGAAAACATTTAAACTTCTCGCCGCAACCCTTTTCGGACTCGCCGCAGTCAGCGTAACCGCGTATGCCACCAACTTGGCGCAGGGCGAACAATCCAGCCCACAAAGTGGGCAAGCGGAAAATATCATCGGCGCAAGGACTACTTTGGGCCACAATCTTCCGGGGAAATACGCCGCCGCGATGTCTGGCGGGACTTCATCTGAATTCTTAAACTCTAAGCTCTATCTCTCGATATCGGGCTCAATCTTTGAGACCCTGGCCAAGGGGGAGTGTGCGCCTGGTCGTATCGCTAAAATTACTCAGCGATTAACTGACGCTAACGGACAGCCAATTCCCGGATCTGGCTCCATGATCATCATCCGTGGCGCCTATGGGCCGAAACTCTATCTGATGTCCTATCAGGAGCTGCCAGAGGTCATTGCCTCGCGGGTGAATGATCCGGTTGCAGTCTGTCTAATTTCGGTACCACGCCATTGTCCACCTGGAGATACGCGCGGGCGTTTCTTTCGTGTCATGAACCTGCGAACTCACGAGACGTGGTCCATGCCAAACTCGGAACACAGTTGCGGCGGCGCGTGAAGTCGTGACCATTACTGTATGCGGAAATTATGAAACTGCCACAATCGGTACTTGGAGCAACGAACGATGAAATGTCAAACCTTGCATATTGTTAAAATCACGCCGAGAGTTATCGTATCCGTCCTTGGAATCCTGTTTGCTGCAGAAGGAAACATGGCATGGGCCGATTCGACAACGGCTCCGAATGTGTCCGGATCAACATCAGGGTTCATAAAGTCTCTGCCCTCTGGGGTTGTCGCACAAGCGGCAAAGAGCGCGGAACCCGCGTGGGCGAAAAATCTGGATAAATCAATCAAGAAAGTGCCACCCATTGTTTATATGCAAGCGCAGCAGTCCATGAATTCTGTTCAGGAGTTTATATTTCCCGGAGAAGATCCATGTCGAATCGCCGTTGATGCAAAAGGTGATGTCTGGGTGACGGACTTTGTCGAAAACGGCTTTGTATACGAGTTCAAAAGTTCTGGCATGCCGATCGCTAGGTATCCGGTTGGTCCCTGGCCACACGGCATTACCATTGATCCCCAAGGACGAATATGGATTACAAATGACACAAAAAATGGAACACTTACCGAAATGAACCCCGATGGGTCGATTGCTGGCAGATACGATGTTGGCCCATATCCGTATGGTGTCGCCGTTATCGATAATTATGTCTACGTGACAAATCATCAACGAAACGGTGCGATCACCCTGCTAAAGTTCCATGGGAGAGAACCTGTCGTTTCTATACTTCAACATGAGGATAATCCAGGAGATATTACTGTTACAACAGGAAATTTTGGATTTAACGACAACACTGATATTATTGGAGTAGTGTTATCAGGAAATAAAGTAGATATTCTTGTGCCTCCTCAGGGACGACTATACAGTAAAGTTTCAAAATCGACAATCGGCAAAAGATATATTACCGACATAACCTCTGATATCTCCGGTAACCTTCTTGTTTCACAAGCTTACTCTACTGTTAGATTGCTAATTTCTGCTAGCAACCAGTTGTTTGATGGCTCTGAATTCAAATTAGGCAGTGTCAGAGGCAAAAATGGCATATCCGTAAAGGCTGTTGCGTTGGGTCATACCTACGGCGACATTTATGTTTTGGGTTACGGACGCGATGATGTATATCGTTTTCAAGGCGTTTATTATGAGGGCGCACCATCGCACGCATCCACCTCAGGTGGTACAGGGTTAGGTGGCTTATTTGGCCAATAGATTTTTTTATAGACTACCGACTCATCCTCGAAGGAGAGAGTTATCGCGCCCCCAGACCCCTGCCGGAGACCCCTAAAAAGGCAGTTGCGAAACACCCGAAAATCGCCCAATCTTGACGCCGTTCGAGACCCAGGTTTCGGCACTTTGAAATCGCGCCATATTGCCGGCCGGTGACACCCCGTTCTTGGCCAACCTGTATCTGATGCGCAGGCGCCTGCTGGCCGGGTGAGGAGTGGTCCGTCCAAAACCCGTGGAAGACGCCAAAAATAGGGGATTTGAGCTAGAAACAGAGGTTCTTGGCCCGAGACGGGGATCATGAACGCGGCAACGGGTTATTTCTTGGTCAGGTCAGAGCTTCGTTAACCGATGGCGTAGCGACACCGGGGATGACGGAAGAACCTGGCAACGATGTGGGGGAGCTTTTGCAGACGGCGAAGCGCGGACGGGACGAGGAACTTGAGGTCGTCCTGGCTCTGGGGGATCTGCCGGCTGACCTGTTTCTTCACATGCCCCCAGACCAGTTCATCCGGGCCTGCTCCACCGGTTGGCCCTTGCGCACCGCGCACTCACCGCGCGGATGCTTGGTGCCGCGATGGCGACGTACACCGCCGCTATTTCCGCCCACCGTGGGTGCTTCATTGCCGCTGCTCTTGTCTCTGCGATACAAGCCTCACCGCCGGCACCGTTATGGGACGCACCCACATACCACTCTCGGTTTGGTTCTGGGCGGCGTATCTGGTCGCCAGCCAGACTCCCGGCATATCGGCTGTTCGGTTCCAGCGGCAACTTGGGCTGTCGCGCTACGAGGACCGCCTTCCCAGGGCTTCATAACCTCCGCGCTGGCATGGGTTCGCCAGGATCACGACTGGATCGGCGGCAGGCCCGGGGAATATGTCGAACCGACGAAACCGGTTTCATAAAACTGTCACATTCGAATGGTACTATGCGTTCGGGTAATCCCACCCTTGATGGTCGACTGGCAGGAGGATGGTATGGAACGCAATGCGGTGGAAGAGCAAGTGGCCCAACATTACGCCGGTGGTATCTATGCGCCCGATCGCGCCCCGGAGGACACGGCTATCCAGGGTGATACGCTGTTCATGTTCCTGATGGGCGAAGCGGGACAGTGTGAAGATATGGAGGCTTGGATGGTGCGGATGGCCGATGCCATGGATCGGGTTCAGGAATTGATGGATGTTCTGGAAGCCCCGGACGAAGAAGAGGAGGAGTCCGGCGCGGGGTGACGGAGGATCGGCGCAGCACGGTTGCGTCCGGGAAGGCCTTGCAGCGGGTGCCGGGCTTGCGAACGGAGACCACGTAAAGAGCGGGATGGCTGGGCCATCGCTGCAGACCTCCCGCCAACCAGACATGGAGGAATACCGTGGAACTCAATGCGATGCAAAACTCATTGCCAAACTGTATGGGAAGGGCGCCTTTCATCCCGGACGCTTTCAGGTGGATACCGACAAGCGCCGTGAAGCGATGTTTCTCTGGCTCCTGCAGCAGGCAGAATCCTGTATGCATCTCAACGACTTGAAGAAACGCATCTGGCAACTCTCGGAAGAGTTGCTCAACCTTGTGGAATTGCTGGATCAGGCCGGCCAGCCTGTGAAAGGCGGTATGTGCTGTGAATCGGTCGGGGCATAAAGGACGGCAAAGGGCAGGTGTCGGTGATGCGGAAGTCCATCAATCACCCTTCCGCGGCGTTCTGGTGGGTAACTGCTTCACCATGCAGTCGAAGTCCGACTCG
>NZ_RIZI01000159.1 GCF_003721225.1 Acidithiobacillus sulfuriphilus
CGCGGGCCTGCGCAGAAGCGGGCTTATCATTACGCACCGTCCAGCGATGGACAGAGGAGCAGGGAATGGTGAAGGCGGATGCCCGCACGACGGTGGAACGACCGGCGCCGACCAACAAACTGAGTGAAGCCGAGGTACAGGAGGTGCTGGACGCCTGTCATCGTCCGGATACCGCACACCTGCCACCGACCCAGATTGTGCCACGGCTGGCAGATGAGGGGGTCTATCTGGCATCGGAGTCCACTTTCTACCGGATTCTCAAGGCCGAAGGTATGGACGCACGACGGGGTCGTGCGCACCCGCCCCGTAAAGTGAAACTACCCACCACCCATACGGCCACAGCAGCCAACACCGTCTGGTCGTGGGACATCACCTATTGTACGCCCAGCCAGCGTAGCCCGCCCTTTTGGGGGTAAAGCTGCTTGAGCATGTTTGGAATGCAGAACCAGTGTAGTTGGTATTGTAGTACCTGGGCATGCCCTTTCTCTGCTGCGAGAGGAAGTGAGCCGAAGCGGCGGTGACTTGCTGACACTGGCAAGGTGACGAAGTCCGTGGGAAACGGGGCTTGCGGCGAAGCGGTTACGCCAAGATGAGTCTCTAGGCTGAGCATGGGACGGTTGAGGAACACGAACCTGTTTACACGCATCTGAGGGTTGAAATGTCACCACTGCCTACACCGCTTATCAGGCAGGACGCGGGCTGTCGCTGAGTACAGGTAGGTCTCGGCGATGCGAATGCTGGCCGGAAACGTATGCCGGACAGCACGGAACCACGGGGAGCGCGCAGCTAGACCGGGGTGCCCACGACGACTTGCGGCAAGCAAGGATAAAGACTGCGACAGGCAACCTCGCCCATGCGTTGAGTCCAACATGTGAACTGGGGAAGGCCTGCACAGATGCCAAGGGAGTGTGTCCCCGATGCTGTGCAGGATGGCGGAGCCCCCGTAGTAGTCCGAGACCGGGAAAGCCGGTCACATGGCGAAGGGGGGCAGTTGAAGTGGTTTGCTGGGTGGATTAACTGACCATAGTGAGGTGAAGACCTTTGATAATCAGTGAAATGCAAAGCAAACTGGCGATATGGTCGACGGAGAACAAAGAGCGTAAGTTCAATCGACTCCTGAGACTGATTGCTGGCCAGGATTGGCTGAGTGAA
This sequence comes from Acidithiobacillus sulfuriphilus, assembly GCF_003721225.1. GTDB lineage: Bacteria > Pseudomonadota > Gammaproteobacteria > Acidithiobacillales > Acidithiobacillaceae > Acidithiobacillus_B > Acidithiobacillus_B sulfuriphilus. Next base: position 1,153 of record NZ_RIZI01000159.1, read on the forward strand.
GCGGCTCGCATTACGCTGGCCTCCAGCGGAGCCCGCACACCGGGTGTGGATGGGGTCGATAAGCGCATGATGGAGAGGAACCTCCAGCAGGAGCTGACGACGATACGCGAAGAGCTGATGATGGGCACCTATAGCCCGCTACCGGCACGGCGCGTATATATCCCAAAAGCAAACGGTAAGCTCAGGCCGCTCGGCATCCCAAGCCTAAGGGATCGCATCGTGCAACGGGCCATGCTGATGGCGATGGAGCCGATCTGGGAGAGCGACTTCCACCCGGCCTCGTATGGCTTCAGGCCGGCCCGAAGCGTACATCACGCGATCCGCACGGTGAAGCTTCAATTACAGGACGGTGACGAGCAGAGTACCGTTGGACGCTGGGTCATCGAGGGCGACCTTGCCAGCTACTTCGACACGGTTCACCATCGTTTGTTAATGAAGGGAATCCGCAAACGGATTGCCGATCAGCGCTTCCTTGCCCTGCTCTGGAAGTTTATCAAAGCAGGGTGCGTTGATCGCGGTTTATTTCGTGCTGCCAGTGAAGGCGTTCCGCAAGGCGGTGTCATCTCGCCGTTATTATCCAACATCATGCTGCATGAATTCGATGTGTGGATGGAAGCGAACTATCTGAACAAGAAGGTGCGGAAGGACCGGTGGGCGTGGAACTTCGGCATTCTCAAGCAACGGCCTATCGCTGCGAGAGAGAACCGGCAGTGGAAACCAGCGGTGTCCTACTGTCGGTATGCAGATGACTTTGTCATCGTGGTCAAGGGAACTCGGGCGCATGCCGAAACCATACGTGAGGCATGCCGGGAATTCCTCGAAGGCGGATTGAAGCTCACGCTGAATATGGAAAAGGCCCATATAACGCATGTGAACGATGGCTTCGTCTTTCTTGGCCACCGAATCACCCGCAAGCGCGGACCACGCGGCCGCATGCGGCCTGTGACGACCATTCCGTGGGAGAAGTATCGGGGTTTTGCCGCGCGGTTAACCAAACAACTGTCGGGCAATTACAGTATGAACCGGATGGATCTGCTGGAAAGCCTGAATCGGCAAATTGTCGGCTGGGCTGCCTTTTACCAATACACCGACTACACGGCGACCCTGTTTCGCCGTCTGGACCGTGTCGTCTTCTGGAAATTCGGCCACTGGCTCGCGCGAAAATATCGGCGAGGTTTTAGATCACTGATGCGCGACCATATCCGGGCGCCGGAGCCGGGGCGGGCTAAGACCTGGGTGATGCAGGGCCAGAATAGTCGGGGATGGTATGGGGCGGTGGCGCTTCAGCGCCTGGTCACCAGTCGAAAAGGCCGCTTTACATGGCGTAATCCCTCGGAAAATCCGTACATCATGCGCGACGAGATACGCCGTACCATCGAGTCGAGATATAAGGATGTCGCCTTTGCTATGAGCAACACTTGAACGGAGAGCCGGATGCGCTGAGAGGTGCAAGTCCGGTTTGGGGAGGAGAGGCGGGGAAATAGTTTCGACTACGCCCCGTCTCTTACTCTACTGCCGTCGCCGGTGCGTGGGCAGATTATATACTATCTCTACCTCTTTGAGGACCTCTACAGCCGCAAGGCGGTGGCCTGGGAGGTCCATACGGAGAGAGAGTGGCGACCATGCCGCTGCGCTCATCCAAAGAGGGTTTATGGCGGAGCGATGCTGGCGGCAGCCACTGGTCTTACACTCCGACAATGGCGCCCCGATGAAATCATCTACCCTGCTGGCCAAGCTCTACGATCTGGGGGTCACCCCGTCCCGGGGCCGACCACGGGTCAGCAATGACAACCCGTATTCAGAGTCGTTGTTCCGGACACTGAAATACTGCCCACAGTGGTCGGAGAGCGGCTTTGCTGACCTCGACGCTGCACGGTTCTGGGTGCGTGACTTCATCGCCTGGTACAACCATGAGCATCGTCACAGCCGCATTCGCTTCGTCACCCCGGCCCAGCGTCACCGGGGCGAAGATCACGCGCTGCTGGCGAAACGTCATGGGCTCTATGAGGCGGCCAAGGCGAGAAATCCTGCGCGCTGGTCAGGCGGCACACGCAATTGGACACCCGTCGGTGCGGTAGATCTGAACCCGCAGCGGCAGGATAAAAAGGCCGCTTAAAAAATGGGAGACGCGACAACTACCTTGACAGACGCCGCCGGTAGGAGCCAAATAAATCCAATGGCAATATATCTTGGGGGTGGCTCATATATTGGAAAAGATTCTTTAATATATGATGCTATCCTGTTTGTCTGGATATATATTGGCTGTTTAGTATTTTTCAGCCTGTTCACAAAAGAAGCGATTACCAAGAGGGTTGCGCTAGATCTAATAATCCTCGCATCTGTTGTGGCAATGTCAAAAGGATTTCTCCTTTCACAGATATTTTGCAGTGGATCGCTATGCGTTGCTCCACTGCTCGCAGCAAACGGTGAACACCTTTTGTTTACCACGTTTTATGATTCTTTGCTGCCATTCATATTTTTTATGGTATACTCTTTTAGCAATATTTCGTCATGGCTTCGGGGGCTTGCATTTATAGCGTCTGTCATATTCATTTACAATATTCTTAATTTAAACTTTATTTTTATGTTGATATGAATAATATTACGGCAAATAAAATATCAGGAATCGGGGTCTGGGGAGCAATGGAACAGCGAACCGACTTGCTGATGCCCCTTGTGGGCAAGGCACCGGATTACCGTTATGCTGGGCTGTTCTTCCACGAACAGAGTGGGTTGTATCTAGCGGTGTTCCGGGCTTACGATCCGAGTGGGGGACGGTGGATTAGCCGAGATCCCATTGGGGAAGAAGGCGGGGTGAATTTGTATGGTTATTCCAAAAACGATCCAACAAACGCCATCGACCCGCTCGGAAATGTTAGCCAGATAGTAAAAAGTGTTGGTTTATCATTGACTTTCGATATTCTCGCTGGAATGCTGTTATTTTTCTGCCCAGAGTGCGAAGGTGGCGCCCTAATTATTGAACTTGGGGGACAACTTTTGGATGCAGCAGAAGATTATTACAAAGGACGGCATGACATTGAAACCAACAGGAAAATGAGAGAAAAAGTGTTGGCTCAAGTATGTAAGCAGTTATAGGCCCATGTTAGCAAGAACCATCTTCTCTAGGTTATGTTATAATGGCGGACTCTTCATGTTCGTCGGCGCTGTTTGTTTTCGTATTTACAGCATCATTTTTCATGGCCATGAAAGTGATAATGCAACGTGGGCTTTAATTTGTGGTCTAATTTTAATTTTTTGTGGAGCGTATATAAAATCAGCAGGAAACCACAATCAAACTAGGAAAGTGTTATATCTCGCCGTCAGTATGTGTTATATATTTTTGATTGCGGCGCTTTTGTTGAATTACAATATCAACGTATATGCTATGGCTGTCGGGTTTTTAGCGACCGCGTATGTTCTTGCCGTTGAGTTTAGAAAACGGAGACGTCATGAGCAGCAAAACTTCAATTAAAGGCATCCACCATGGGATGCTTCTAAATCAACATGGCCTACCTGATCCTGGGTAAGCTGGATCTCAGGCTACCCACTTGAAATGACGAGGAACCACAAAAAAGGAGCGATAGCGGTAAAATTTGATGAGTGTTGCCGAGAATTATATTTGATCAGGTTTGAAGATGGTGTAGTATCAAATATTGGAGGAAGTTTTAAGAATGGCATATACGAATTACAGCGCGTTTGACCATCTTGGTCACCGTCAATATTTTTGGACAGCCGCCTACTGCGACGCCAATGATAACCTGACCAGCGACGGTATCCGGAGTTACGCCTGGGACGTGGAGAACCTGCTGGTCGGGATCGGCTATGTCGAACAGCCCGAGAAGAAGTACCCGTTCCAGCATGACGGCCTGGACCGTCGGGCGGTCATGGTTGCACTTCATTCTTGAGCGCGCCCACGATGAGCGGCTGGTACTTTTTTGTTGTTGTGCCAAGTATCTTGTGGATGATGTATCACCATATCCGCAGAAAGCGGTTAGCCAATTTTTTAGAGCTACGCGGAATACATCATGACGAAAAATTTTGGATAGATCGTTATCCACAATACCAGAGCGCAAAGCTTATGGTTGTGATATCCGATCTTTCAAGAGTGCTAGGAGTATCGGCCGAGCTAATAGATCCGACAGATAAGTTATCAGATATAACTGTTAATGATGTTTTAACTTCTGATGAGTTGGATGATGCTGCATTAACACTGGTAAAGGAGTATGGTGTTGATGAGAATAAGCTTAAACACATCGTTACTGTTGACGATTACATTCACGCTGCTCTAAGGGGGGAGAGTTGAGATATGCGCCAGATTTTTAGTGCCACCGACATCGGCGGCAGTCTCATACCTCAGATGAAACACTATCAACACGACGGCGCCGGTAGGGGCGCGACTTCCACTATCACATACACTGAGATTGTGCCGGTTCTAAAGTTTTAGCATGGGAGATTAACCTTGTGGTTACACGCAAAAAATCGTTATGGTTATTATCATTGACGTGCCTTTTTGGCACCACGTTTTGTTTTTTTTCCAGTTTTATGTGCTTGCTGTCGCTTATAATAGCCCGCATCCACAGACAGGAATGGTGGCCACGGTAAATGTCCACGGTACTAATTATTATATCACAAAACGCCAAAAACAAGAAAAACAAATAACATGGGACGCCATGTTTTTATTTACCTTTATCGGAGGATTGGCATATTATGGATATAAAAGAAAACGGTAAGAATCCAGCCTCAGAAAAGACCTTGATGCGTTCTGTCGGGAGACTGTTTGGGCCTGTGTTTATTGCCTACGGAGATTATCTATTTGCAATGGACCTTTGCCGACTCGCACAGCCATTGGCAGCGCCTGACCAACGAGAATACACAAAGGATTTGTGCGTTATGATCAAAATCGAAGTATTTCGCATATTGGGAAGCATTTTCACTGCGGTTTTCGGCGGGGGGGTTCTTTTTTTAGGGTATACGAGCATAATGTTTCTTTCTGAAAAAGAAAAATACAGTAAACTTTTTGGAGTTATTTGGTCCGCCTGTTCTACAGGATGGGCATATATTGTAGAGGATAACCGACTAAGTCATTTTTTGTATTTTAGATATGCGCTGAGCGATCAGATAATTTCTTTTGAGCTGTGGTATATTTTGGTGCCATCAACCATATTTATTTTGTTTCGTTTAATACAAAAATCAAGATTAAAATATCTCGTTGGCGAGACTTCTACAATCGTTATAGTTTTAAACTTTGCCTACTTTGTGGGGATTTTCTCTGTAGCAATTGCTCTAGCCGTTGTTAATTTAATTTTCTGACTAGAAAAACATGCACCGATAAAACGTAAACGTGATTACGAAATGATGAATTTGCGACATCGAACGGGCCTGGGAATCGGTGGCTTCTCACGTTCTTTGGGCGGAGTCCAACTCTCTGTGGTAAGGTTTTTCGTCCTGGTGAACATGGCTTTCAACATGGGCATTGACGGGTTGCTGGAGTTTCATGAAATGCTGTCTGCCCTGCAACAAGGCAACTACGAAGCGGCAGCACAGGCCATGGAAAACAGCCTTTGGTACTATCGAACTCGGGTGGCCCCGCCGCCCTGGCCGGTCAGATAGACATGGTCCGGCGTGGCATAGCCGAGGGACTGGTGGAGTCGGCCATTGTAGAACTCAAAGTACGTCGTCAGCCCGATCATCAGCTCCGGCACGCTGGCATAGCCCTTCAAATAGACATCCTCGTACTTGACGCTGCGCCAGAGCCGCTCCACAAAGATGTTGTCCTGGGCCCGACCGCGACCATCCATGCTGATCTGGACACCATGCCCCTTGAGCACACCCGTGAAGGCTTCGGAGGTGAACTGGCGGCCGCGGAAACACGGTAGATGCGACAAATACATTGAGAACAACAGCGTTACCAACTTTATTTGCACAAAATTTAGGGGCTTTTGGTCTGAGTAGCCAAAAGGTTACCAACTTTATTTATTTTGGCAGATTTCGAGGCGGCAATTTTACTGGCTTAGGCTTGATAAAAGCCAGCGCCATATTCCCGTTTCATCTCATTTTTTGCTGTAAGTTGCATCGTGGTCCGGGGCAACGGTTAAAAACCGCAAGTAGTCTCCATCCCGGTAGGCGGTCGCCCTGCGGGATTGCGTGATCCGTAGCGAGTAGATGGCAGCAATACCTTTGGGCGGCGTCACACTCAGAATTTTCTCCCATCGCAACCCCTTATCCCGGTAGACCTGATCCCAGGTCATTTGCAAAATCTTTCGCAAGGTCTCCAGGGCCGAATGGCGTTCTGGCTTGGGCAAGGCAAGCAGGTTTTCCTGGAATACCGGATTATTCAGGTCCAGACGAACCGGGTCACCCATGGGTCATTTGACCCAGAGCGTGCTGGGTGTCGGTATCATCCGCCGGATGCGCCGACGCCCAAGCCATAGCACGTTGCAGGTCGCTTTGCGCTTTTGGCGTGTTCAGCCAAAGCTCATTGTCAGGGATTACCGTCACTGTCCGTACCAACCATACCCCGGGCTCTTGTTCTTCCACGCATACTTGACGGCCCGCATACCGTTTGCCAAAAGAAATCTGGCCATTGCTCCCAATCGTTTTAACGTCCTGCATGATAGCCTCCATGAATGCACTACTGCACATATGCACTATAGCACAAAAGGATGCACCCCAACTAACGCTTTGACCATCCACGCTGATTTTGGCCATCTCCCGCTGCTGGCCCAGCCTTGCAGGCGGCAGCCCTCCACGTTACCCAGCACGAAGATGACCGGCCCCGCGTAGGCCAGACGCAGCTTGCGCAAGAGTTCCGTGTAGTATTCCGGCATGGTGTCCACGTCGCCGGCAAGGATCAGCGCGTCGACAGTGGACAGTGGATAGACCGGTGAGCGTTAAAGATGGATCGAACTCCAGGTGGAGGTCGGAGGCGTAGGTGATGCGCATTTAGGTTATCACTACCATTTTTCGTCATACCGACCGCAGGTCGTGCCGATTGCAAATCAGCACGCAATCCGCACATCGACAATCTCCGCGCCGTTATGCTTCCAGCCGCAGTCTTTCTGGTGGCACAATACGGTCAGGCCTATGTTCAGATCACGCACGCCTTTATCATTGGGCACCGACTGATATGCGCCGGTGTCCAGAAACACATACGAACCCGCCGTCAGCAATTGCGAGCATCCCCCTGCCGGGTCCTGCGAACTGCGGCCGGTGCATCCCGCATCACCGTGATGGTGTGGCCCACATAGGTCGTGGAGACTTCCCGCACCATCATGCAAACTTCGTCATTCAGTGCGTTTCCGGATAGGCCACCGGCTCAACGAGCGCCGGTTCACCGAACTCCATCAGCTTGCCGTCTGACTTTGCGAAATATTGCCGCCAAAAGTCCTTCAGGTTGATCAGTGCCTGCGGGTCACGGTAGCCATTCCGTGCAGCCAGCGACCCGCTTGCGGCCGGCGGCATGACGGCGCCGCCCAGCACATACACGGATGCGCCACCGAAATTACCAATCAGGTGGTTCCTTATCGCCTTGCCCATCTCTACCGCGGGGTTGATGACGCGCACCGTGCCGTTGCCATAGAACGTGGTGACGCTGGAGTTCTCCAGCCCGTCCGTGATAGCGAACAACACCTTTTGAGGGGCTGGATCCCTTGCAATGGCCGGAGCCACCGTTTTCATCGCCATCATGATGTCCGACTGGTCCAGACTGCCCGTGCTGCTTTCCATTATGGATGCCATGCTGGTGGCCACCATCTTCCTGGCGAATCCGTATTGCATGCCAAGACACACGTTCAGATGCCTTGCTGCGACCATGGATGTTGACCCTATGCGGGATGGGGCCAGCGGCTTTTCGACGATACCCGTATGCACGACCTGCAGGAAATGCCCCTGGGAAAATGCGGAGAACTCGGCGATGACGAACCTAGTTCCGGGCTTCAACATGCGCAACGCGTTGTTCACCGCCGATTGCTCCAACGTGGGCGGCAACTTGACTGTTTGGTCCATAAGAATATAGATCAGATGGGTATAGGGCTTTGCCGGTGGCGCGATGTGGGTCGCCGCGTAGCAGCTTGGCACATCGTCGACCAATCCAGCCAACGCACTTGCCGGGGCGACCACCAGAAGCGCCGCCACCGCGAACTGAACCACTCGCAGGGCTGCCGTCCGCAGGACATGCCCAAAAATGCTGGCACTGAAACTCGGAGTATCATAATGGCTTTCCATTTTTTCAATCCCCCAATGCGTCGAGAAGATCTTGAGACAGGCCCGCAGACTCTGTCGCTTTCCGTTTTTCTTTGGCGGTCGCCAATGCCGATTGAAAACGCTCCCGGTCTTTGGGTAAAAGATTCTGGCCAGACACAAACGACACCCGTTCCTCCCTGGATGGCAAAGACAGAGTTTTCTCCGCCAAAGCGCAAATCTGTTCATCACTCAACCCTACCGCTTCGCGAGCCGGGCGATTCTCGGGCTGGTCGCTCAAATCGACCGTTTCCCGTGGCGGACGGGCATCGGCTATATACATTTCCATGAAATCGAAAATAGACGGTCGATAGGTTGGGTTCATCTTGGACAGGTTGGATCGCAGCGTCGTCATACGCATGGTCGCCCGTTGCGACACCGGCTTAACGACGTGGCCCAGGAAGGTGTCATAACTGGGATACCCCTTGGTTTCCTTGTACGCCTGTTCCGCATTTTCCCCGAAGAAACCGTATTTATATCCGGTAACCACGCCCAAAAACTGGGTGAACAGATAGATCACGCCCAATAGAACGACCCCCACATCATTAGCGCTTTTCTTGTCGCTGATGATAGCATCCGTGGCTTTTTTCTGGGATTGCTGGGCGGCCTGCGCAACGGCTGCGGGCAGCGGCGTATCCCCTCCCGCGCCGCTTGCCGAGGACGATGAGAACATATTCTGGAAACTCTGCGTCCCGCCTGCCGCCGAGGCGGAAGACGGCGCCGACATGCCTACGGCCTCGCTGTCCAGGTGTTTGTTCAGCTCGTCGTGGCGATACCAGGTGGACAACACAAAGGCCAAAACAATGAGCGATGTTGCGGCAACGATGTTCCCGTACCTCTTTTTGGCGTCGCCCAGCGTATTGATTCCCAGGCGGGCCGCCAGACGGGTCATCGGAGCATTCGATTCATCCTTGTCCTGGTCCATATCCGGAGAAATGACGCTAATGGCTTCGACGGCCTTATCCTTACCGCCTACAACAAATCCGCCGCGCTGACGGAAATTGGCCGCAATGTGAGACACCAGCGAATTGTGATACAAATCATGACCCGCATTGTGCGTGAAAAGCAGGGTGACAACGGCCAGCACAAAGGCCAGCGCAGCGCCGATGAACAGTGCGCCATCCGGTGTGATCTCACGGGAAATCAATGGAGCGATCAAGGCGCCCGTGCCGAACGCTTCGGCAACGGTGAGCCCAAAGAGAATGGCCCACATCCAGGCGCTCATGGGGCGACGGTCACTTTGCTTCGCGAGCACCAGGTATTTGCGATACCTGTCGAAGCTCTTACGGGAGGTCTCGGGGACACCGTTTTTGTAATAATCATACAGCGCTTTTTCCACGGGAATCATCGTTCCCGGCGAATCATCATGCTCACCGGTACGTTCATCTCCCCGACTCCACTTCGCCATTTTTCCCAAAAAGGGCAACCATACCCAAAAATCCTTGCCCAACAGCGAAGTGGTGTAACTGCTCCACACCAGAAATACGATGGAAAGCAGCACCACGGCGGCGACCACTATTTCAATGACTCGGGACATATCAAACATGACAGTGCTTCTCCTGTTCGGGAATCAATGTTGCAGGCTGAAAATGGGCTGGGACATGTATTTCTTCCCATTCAAGGCGTAATACAGTCGAGAGCCGCCCTGATATTCGCCTGTGGGGACCACCATATCGATGCACTTGGCCGGACCGTTGACGAATACCCGATACAGCGTTTTGTTCTGGCCACGGTAGACATTGACCGGCACCTTGCCGCTAAACACGGGAGCCTGCCGTGTATTCCCATGGTAATCTTTGTAGATCAGGACGTCGGGACGCGGCACATAGGTCCCCGCCCCCTTGAGGACGTTGGCGTGGGTGATGGCCACCAGATTTTTCCCCGCATGGGCCACCCACACCGCGTCATAAAAGCCGGAGACGTAATCCCTGGGCGGAAGCGTCTGGCCGTTGGCCAGATTGCGCACGGCGGTCACAGGGTGCGGATGGCTGGACAGACACGCCGGGACGATCACCGGAGTATCCGCCTGGGCGGAAGAAATCAACCCGAACATGGAATGGGATGCCGGAGCGGCACCTAGGTCCACCGGGATGCCATTCCCATACAGGGGCGTCCCACCAAAACCCGCGCCAGCGCCCATATGCGCCACGGTGTGAACCGCCTTGACTGGGACGGGTGCCGGAACCGGATGACGCACAGCAGGATGGGCTTTCGCTTGCACTGGGGAGGATGCGGGCGCATTGGGCTGCGGCGCAAAATCGCTGGCGTTCACCGTCCGTCGCTGCACATAATCCTGCAAATCGGATACGGTGGGCACATCCACGATCTGCACCCGGTTGTTTTCCTTTTCGCCACGAGCGGTATGCACCGGAGCGATGGGCAGAGCGTCGCCAGCGCCCTGATAATAGATATTACCCGCCGGAACTCCGTTTTCGGCGAAAACGGTGGCCACCGCACGGGCGCGCTGCTGTGACAACTTCGCGGCGCTCATGCCGGATATGGCCTGATCCACCAAGTTGGTATGCCCAACGATCAGTATCTTGTGGTTCACAGCCGCCAGTCGCTGCTCCGGCGTCGCGTTGGCGGGGAGATGCTTTTCCACAACCGCAGGCGCATATTGCCGCGCGATCTGCGAGAGATAGGCTTGCGCCTGCGGTGTGATGGAGGCCGTCCCAGGGGTAAATTCGCCTCCCTTGTTTTCCACCTGCACATCCAGACCGATAGCGGTGGACGGCTTTTGCGCTGGGTCCGTCGGGGCGACGCCCAGCTTGGCGGACGTGATCCTGGCGCTGGCGATCTTTAGGTCATGCGCCTTGGCGATTTTGTATAGCTCACAGCGTCGCGCGTCCAGGAAATGCCCTACCAGGAAACCGCCACCGACGCCAACGACTGCGCCGACGACCGCACCCTCCACGCCATGGGTAAGCCCGCCTACAAGGGCACCTGTCACCCCGCCCAGAACCATGCCGATGTTCCGGTCGTTGTTGGAGCAGGGATTGGGGCTGTCGAAGATGCTAGAAAGCGTGTTTTCACTCTGCGAAGCGCCGCCAGGGCTACCCGGAGGGGCGGACACCGTGGCACACCCGGTCATGGTGGATACAATAAGCCCCATAGCGATCGCCCTGGGAACATAGGAAGTTTTCTTCTTTTTCAAGGAACATCTCCTTTGCGGCACTTGTTTCGTGGAATGGAACGGAACTATCCGGTTATTGTTATGGCGTACTTCCCCCATCGCCCGGAATAATATGCGCTGCGGGCGCATCCGCCAACATCTCCGCCCGCACGAAGGATTCCCCACCCGCAGCGCGCCGGGACAACGCTTTCGAGTAGCTGCTATATATGCTCATCAAGAGTTCCTCATCCATATCCATTTTCTTTTGCCGTAACCCGCCAACGGGGAATTACTAATCCCAGTCTCGCAACCGCAAACTTCCACGCCGTTTTTTCTCGGATTCGGCATCAAAAAGTGCCATGGCACCCAGAATTTCCGCCATCTGAATAGGCTTCCCGCCCCAAACATCGGCACTCACCTCCATGGAGCCTGGCATCGGCTGCAGGTTGCCATGCACATGGCCATACAAATGCACCGTGCCTTTCCACATGCCAGGCCATTCCCGCATCGGGTAGTGGCAGAGAAAAACGCTTTGACCATCCACGTTGATTTTGGCCATCTCTTGCATGCTGGCCCAGCCTTACAGGCGGCAGCCCTCCATACCCGTGGTCCGGTCGTGATTGCTGACAATCAGATACTTGGTGCCGTGCAGCTTTTTGAGCAGGCCGTTGACGGTCTCCACTGGACGCATAGAAAAATCCCCCCAGGGGGTAGACCACATCACCGGGGCTCACAACGCTGTTCCAGGCATCCATCAACGCACGGTCCATCTGTGCGCCGTCCTGGAAGGGGCGCTTGCCATGCCGGATGATATTGTCGTGTCCGAAATGACTGTCACTGGTAAAAAAGGTGCGCATATTCCCCTGAAATCTTCATCGGTACAGAGCGTCCATATCCACGCCCATATTCGCCCCCAGGGCCACATCACGCAGAATTTCCGCCCACCAGGCAGAGGCTCCGTGCTTTGCCGGAGGATGACGCCCCTCTCTATTTCCAAGAGTAAGGTCGGCTGATAGTCGGCCTGCAGGTTCAGGTCCACAGTGGCGCGGTTATCGTAAACGCGCAGGCGCCGCGCAAAATGCGCCACCAGTGCGGCGTGGGTAAAACCGCCGAGCAGATTGCGTCAATCTGGGCCTCTGGAATATCTACCCGATCACTGCGTAGGGCACGGGATTGCACCCGCTGGACCAGCGTATCCAGATCATGAACACCCACATAATCCAGATCCACTACAGCCCCTGCCCGAATGCTTTCAAGTACCTGATCGAATCGGCCCGCAAGGGAGAAAGTGGTTTCCACCAGCAGGTTTTGACGGGCATCCAAACCCCGCCGCCAGTCCGCATTGGAGAGCAGATAGGCCACCTGCAATTCTGGCAGGGGTTCATTGGCGGCGGGAATCAGGCCCATGGCCCGATCTGCGTCATCTTCGTCTGGCAGCCAATGCCGGATGGCCTCACGGGCAATAGTGACAAGGCGTGCGCGATCCTTCGGAAGCGACGGCAGATAACGATCCACATCGACCCATGCGCTTTCCGCAATGCCCAACTGCCGGCGCAGAGGCGCAGAGAGGAGCGTTTTCCCGGAACCGATACTGCCGGCGAGATAATGCAAAACCGGTGCATGCCCGTCGGCACGATGACAGTTGGTCCGCGCTTCAGCCATTTCTTCCGCATAGCGGGCCAGTCGGATAGCCACGAAACGCCGGTAGGTTGACGCATCCTGTTTGGGATCGGCGGGCAGCCTGCGTGCGGCGAGAGATCCTTTAGGTGGCCATCCCCTTTGTTTGAATTTGGCTTCCTGCAACTGTTGAAAGGCGCCGGGCGTTAGTCCGCCGTTGGCGTGCTCCGGACAGGCCACATGCCAGTAGGCGCCACTGACCAATAAGGTACCCGGCAAACCGCAGTTCTCACAGATCCGACGTGAGCGGTCACAATAATCCTCCACGATCTGAAACAGGCCATGTTTCTGCGCGTCTGTCAGTTTCGCGTCGTAGCTAAGTAATAGCGTAGCGTTCCGAATTTCTGTTTGATCTGGGTGACGTGGATACGAATGCCGTTCTCCTGGCAGTAGGTGTCTACGGCCTGAGACAAGGCGCGGAGTAGTGGATACCAGCCGTCTTCGCACCAGAAATGGCTTTCCTGGTTGTCGCTGTAGAGTGCTGGATAATCCCGCTGCAAGGCGTGTTCCAGGGCGATGTCCATGTGTTTTTCTCCTGTATCAATTTAGATCGCGGGGGCATTTCCCAGCGTTACGCCCTCCATGTCGGTTGCTGTGGCCATCCACCCCTGCTGTTCCTGATGGCAAAACAGTGTCAAGCCCTGATCGCGGTATCGCTCAGCCTGATCCAGATGGGCAGCACCCGTATCCAGAAACACATGTCCAGCGACCTGCAACAAGCGGCCTTCCCGGGGCGGGGTGATGGTGTGCCCCACATAGGTACGGGACAACGCGGCCGGAACAATGGGGTTCTCGTGGGACAGGGCATAACGCAAGCTCCGTCCCCACAGCAGATGATCTTCCCAAGTCCCCGTAGCGTCATAGCCGATGACCTGATGCGGCTCCAGCCAGCGGGATGCGTGTCCTCTGCGAGAGTGGCGTCCGTTCCAGCACACCGCCACGCCATCCTCGCGTTCTGCCGCCAGTTCCGCGTGCAGTACCTGAAACCGCCCTGCGGGAGCCGTATTCTCAGCGTCGACGATGCGTACCAAAGGCACCTGAGACAGCGCTGACCGCCACCGTTCACACTGTTCTTCATCCATCCGATAATGGCGGAACCAGTCCCATCCGCCATTGCGGGTCGCGGTCCGTTGGGCTTCCTCCCGCCGCATCTCCCGCAAATGACCCAGATTCAACGTGGCCAGCAGCATGGCGTCGTGGTTGCCCAGCACCGGATAAAACCAGGGCGCTTCCAGCAGATCCAGCGCCCCGGCACTGTTCGGGCCGCGATCCACCAGGTCACCCACGCTGAACAGGCGATCCAGGTCATAATCGAAGGCGACATGATCCATGAGCCTGCGCAGGACATCGGGGTGACCGTGAAGATCCCCCACGATGAAATCCCGGCCCTGAAGATTGGCCGGATGGGCTATGACACGCGGGTTCATAAAACCTGCTCCTCCAGTTCAATCACCTGATCCAACTGCACGCCGGTACCTTCCCTCGGGTATCCGAAGGCGTTGGACAGCACCCGCACCGCACCGATACGGTAATCCACCGCATGATGGGTATGGCCGTGCATCCATAGATGTACGCCAAGGTCACCAAAGCGCTGCACGGTTTCTTCCAATCGGCTGGCGTAGGCACCGGACAGATCATCCTGCCGGAAGGATTTGTAGATGGACGCCCATGCCGGTGCGTGGTGGGTGATCACGACCTTGTGGCCGGCCCAGGGCTGTGCAATGGATGCCTCCAGCCAAACCTTACTGGCCAGATGCAGCTCCAGGGTATCCCGCGGCAAAAAACGCCGGGCACCCCCATGGCACCGTATCCGCTTATGATCCTGCATGGTCTCCTGTGCCGCCCGCATGGAATAGGGGTCGCCGCCATCAAAATCAGACCACAGGGTGGCTCCGAAAAAGCGGATGTTGCCGATGTCCACGCTTTGACTTTCCAGCAGAGTACACCGCGCCATCAGATCCTCCGGTAGATGTTTGGCCAGGCCCTCCCGCCACTTTTCCGGTGCCCGTTCGACGGATAAACCCCAATAGTCATGGTTACCCAATATCGCCACGATATGCGGGAAGGGGGTTGCCGCGATCTTGAGCCAGTCGGCCAGCTTTTTGGGGGTGCCGAAGTCTCCCGCCAGCACGAGAATGCTGTCCCGGTCCGTCGGCAAAGGCGCCAGACGGACCGTTTGGGGCGGGTTCATGTCCAGATGAATATCCGACAGGAGGCGCAGAAAGGGCGGCGGATGGTCCGTCACGGCGAGCGTATCCTCCTCCGACAGTTCCCGTGTCATTGCAACCAGTCTCCATTTCTGCCCGACGGCCGATCCGCCATGGCCTGCATTTCCAGCAGTCGATACACCACTCCGCGCAGATCGCGCATGGACCGGGGGTTACGGGCAAAAGCCCGCTGCAGACGGTCCCTGACCGTGGCATCCAGAGTGGGCAAGACAACCGTGTCCACGCCGTACTCCCGGGCGACATCCCGCCGCACGTTCTCCAGGATGCGATCAAAATCCTCCGCCTGGGGAAGCCCCACCCGGATGATCTCCCAACGGGAGCGCAACGGTCCCGGCAAATCCTCCAGACTGTTTGCCGTCGCCACCCAACTGATGGCGGAATAATCGACCTCGCCGAGGAGAAACTCGTCCAGCACCCTGCTGCTGCTGGCGGGTTCCAGAAACGTCAGCAAGGTCTCCCAGACCCGCCCGTTCTGGCGCCCCAGACCAACCTTGTCGATCTCGTCCAAGACCACCAAAGGGTTGGGGCACTGCCGCTCCAACATCATTTCCACCAGAAAGCCCGGACGGGCGCTGCTCCAGCCGCGCGCGGTGCCTTTCAGGAGCATATTGTCGCTGGCGCCGGCCAGCGGCACAAAGAGCGTCGGAGCGCCCATGGTTTCCCCCAACCGCCGCAGAAATCGGGTCTTGCCCGTACCGGCCGGTCCCAGAAGGAGCAGAGGCCGCAGTCGCAGACTGTCCGCGCCCAGGCGCTGGGCCATGACCTGCTGCCGTTCCAGCGCACCGATCGCCGCTTCCATCCAGGGAAACTCCTGCCGCAGCAACTTCGCCCAGGAAAGACTCCGTGGCCATGCCGCCAGCGGCAGAGGGCGCAGGAGGGGACGAAAACGCTCCAGACCGCGACGGTCATCCTCCTTCTGGGGCGACTGCATGGATTGCAGCACCACCCGCCGGGAACGCATGTCCTCCTCCGGGATTTCCGCTTTGCCCAGCACGCGCTCCAGCACACACTGGAGCGGAAAGAGGCGAAGCGGCACCTTGGTTCCATTTTCTTGGGTAAATCGGTCGACCTCCCGGGCCAAGTCCGGGTCCTCCAGCCGCGCCACGGCCTGCAAGCCCATCTCCAGCGTCAGTGATTTGCATTGTCCGCTGCGATCCTGGCCCTCCATCCAGAAATCGGCCTTGTTGCGCAGTTGCGCGCTCCAGAAAAAAAAGGCATCTCGCAGGAAGGTCCCGTAAGCCTTTGGCCGTAGGCGCGCTGCCAGCACCAGGACATAGATCTCCCCGATCTGCGAGCCGAGCTGCGCCGCCACCGTCGCCCACTGCCAGGCGAATTCCTCCGGCGGGCTCCAGCAGCCCTCTTTCTGTACCGCTTCGGCCAAGTCCCCCGATGGAGAGCAGGCGAACACCATTCCGAGGGTAAAACGCCGGGTTTTTTCCAGGACCTGGGTGGGCCAATCCTGGGGAAGGAGTCCGGAATACCCGCTGGCGGCCACGCGCACAGGAGGAATCCCTTGGGTAACCCAGAGGGGTACCGATTTGCCATTTTTCAGCATGCTCTCGCAAAGCGCATCCAGGCAATCCACCAGACGGGGCAGACGCTCTTCGAGGTCGGTGTACCAAACGAACATTTCCGGCTCCTTTCTGTGGACACCTGGTCCACATTGGCAGCATATTACTACTATAGTGCAGACTTGTCAATTATCCTGTACTATATGTCTATCAAGGGATGTGGACTTGCCGCATGGCGGGCTTCATCCTTACTTCCTATCTGCACACAGGAGTTTCACCATGCCGCGCCCCGCGCTCTCTTATTCCGTAAGTCTCGAGCCCCTATCCGATTTCTATACGCTATCGCCCTGGAGCCTGGCGGAGATGGCCCGCCGCTTCGGACTGGGCCGCTCCAATCTGATGGGCTTGTTACGGGGTGAACGCACCATCAGCAATGACAAGCTGATGGCGTTATTGCGCTGGTCCGGTCTGGAGGTGGTGGACGGCACATTGCGACTGGCCCCCGGGCTGCATGTATGGCGCGTCGCTTCGGTCAAACATCTGGAAGCCTTTGCACGCCTCCCCGCAGGCCTGCAGCCGGAGGATGCGTGGGATCTGGTCACCGAAGCCGATCGTCCCCGGCGCGAGTGGATTCATGTGTTGAGCCAACCCTGCGACGCGCGGCAGGTCCTGTTATCCGTACGCCCCGATTATTATCCCCTTCTACGCGACCACCGGCCGGGCCTGGGACGGCCTCACAGGCTGCACCATTTTGCTGGTGGAAGAAAATATGACGAGATCGCGGGTCAGCTCGGAGGAGAGCATCTCTACATTCCCTCTGCGGAAGGGACCCGGCTTTTCACAGACCCAGAGGCCCAAAATATGGGCAGGGCTCCGGAAATAAACGAATGGGCGCGTTGGTTGCGGCAGTCTCTCCACGTGGATACCAGCCCTTGGTTACTGCCCGGATTGGCGGCGGAGGAGACGCAAGGCGGAGGATCAACCCCGCCGGCGACATCGGTTCACCCTGAAGCCTGTCAGCATGCCTGGACGGCACTGACCCACCGGCTCGATACCGGTGGAACGCATGCCGATATTTGCGACGTCCCGGTTTTTTCTCTGGGCGATATTCATCAATATCCTGCAGGAATGGTCCGCCTGGACCGGTCTTTTCTGGGCGAGAAGGCTATGGAGTATGGCAAAGCGCAGCGCTTGCGCCTTTACAAGGACGAAAACACCGGGGTGATGTGGCTCGTTGTGATGAATGGGCAGTCCCCTTGCGGCCTGCCGGACGCATTTTCCTCCGACAGGATTGGCGATTTCGCCCTTCTGCTACAAGGAGAATCGCTCCTGGTTGACAGGATCTCCGCCCCTGGACACATTCTGGGTCGGGTTCTGAGCCGCATGGCAATTCATGAAACGGACGCTCACCAGATCGCCACTCCGGAGTAGTCCATAGGGAGTGCGGCTATCCGGCGAAGCAGGTCGTATTGACAATGTCAATCTTTGCCCTATGCTGACCCTTATGGATATTCATTACGAACTGAACGGACTTTACTTTTGTCTGGGACGACAGGAAAGCCGCCAGCAATCCCAGAAAACATGACGGGGTGACGTTCGAGGAAGGGGCTACGGTGTTTTTCGATCCCTTCTTCCGCCTGGTGGACGCCAGTAGCGCTCATGAGGCCAGAGATGCGGCCATTGGCTCCAGCGCGGCGGGGCACCTGCTGTTTATAGTACATATTGAGATCGAGGACGAATCCATCCGCATTATTTCGGCCCGCAAACTGACCAATGATGAGAGGCAAGATTATGAGTATTCCTGAACGTATCAAAACCCGTCTGAACAAGGAGCGCCCCATGACCACGGTCACGCTGCGGATACCGGTAGACGTGGTCGAATCCCTGAAAGAAATCGCACCACAGCGCGGATTTTCTGGCTATCAGCCATTGCTCAAGGCGTATGTGAGCGAGGGGCTACGGAAGGATGAAGCGCGGTACACCTTCGGGGCCACCGCCCGGCTGATTGCTGCCCTGAGAAAGCGCGGTGTCCCTCAAGAGGTACTGGATGAGGCCGTGAAGGATGAGGCCATATCCGCGTGATTGCAGGTTCATCCCCGGCGGCAGATGCCACCGTCTCTTGCGCATACAAATGGATAAGGTGATCCCGGAAGGAAGTTGCGCCTTTGACTGCACTATCATAAAATGCATGCAACGACGGCATGTTAATGGGGTGGCTTATGGCGATGCTGACTATACGGAACCTTCCTGAAGAAGTGCGGCGTGCATTGCGCATGCGTGCCGCACAGCATGGGCGAAGCACTGAGGCTGAGGTCCGGTCGATATTAGAAGAAGCAGTGAAGCCACAGGGGCGGGTGAAGCTGGGGTCACTGCTGACTGAGATTGGCCGTCGCGCCGATCTGACCGATGAGGACCTCGCGGTCTTCGAGCGGATGCGCGACAAAACTCCTGTAGAGCCGGTACGTTTTGAATGATTCTTCTCGATACCAACGTCATTTCGGAACCCCTGCGAAAGGCGCCCGAGATAGGCGTTGTCACCTGGATCGATGCGCAACCCATTGAGACGCTTTATCTTTCAACGGTCACCATTGCTGAGTTACGGCTGGGCATTGAAATGCTGCCGACTGGCCGGCGCCGGGATATCCTCCATGAGAGTCTGGAAGACCGTGTGCTGCCCATGTTTGTCGGGCGGGTGCTGGTATTTGACCTGGCTGCCTCGCAGGCTTACGCGCGTTTAATGGCAAAATCTCGGGGTGCCGGTTTTGCCATTGGCAGGGCGGATGGTTATATCGCAGCGATTGCTGCCGCCAATAAGATGACCGTAGCCACGAGGGATACTGGCCCGTTCCTGTCTGCAGGGATAACTGTCATCAATCCATGGGCATTATCGGCGTAACGGCAGGCCTTTCCCGCTGAATACGCGACCGCACTGTTAACGGACAAAATAGTTTCATCCTGAACAAAAAAGTAGCACCATCAACAATAGAGTATCATCCTAGCCCCCTGATCCACAGACGACTGAGTATGCTTGTAGGACACAAGGTCGGCTCAGCTATGGACGGCGTGAAAGCAGCGAGGGAATGTATGCTCGAAGCGCGCGGTGGCAATCCGTCTTTGGCCTTTTACGACAGGCATTGTTTACTGACGACGGGGTGCTGTAGCATCTTGTGGAGCGAACGGCAGTAACAGACTGTAAGCAGTCATCCAGTTTTCGTTGGCGACGGGCGGGGTGATGCTTTCCTTGCGTCAGGCACCCAGTCGAAACCGACAACTAGACAATACCATCCGGAAGCATAGTACCATTGGTTTCGTCTACCCATCATCCTGTTGCGCTGGAGTCACCATTGGCCCCGTCCCTCTCCACGAACACTCTCTGAGATCATGTTATGCGCATAGACCGCCTGGATCATATCGTCCTGACCGTGGTGGATATATCCGTTACGATCGACTTCTATTCACGGGTATTGGGCATGCAGGAAATCACCTTTGGTGACCAGCGAAAGGCCTTGGTCTTTGGGCAGCAAAAAATCAACCTGCATTCGGCAGGGCGTCCCATCGCTCCGCATGCGGCCAGTCCCACTCCCGGATCGGCGGATTTGTGCTTCATTGTCACCGGTGGTATCCAAGAGGTGCTCGCCCATCTGCAGACCTGCGGAGTCGCCCTGGAAGCCGGTCCCGTACCACGCACTGGAGCCACGGGGCCGATCACTTCTGTCTACTTCCGGGATCCTGATGGCAATTTGCTGGAGGTGGGCACCTATGATCACTCGGGCCATGAGTCATGACCGATAATCCTCGCGTCGCACTTGTCACCGGCGCCACCTCCGGCATTGGTCTGGCTATCGCGCAGCGTTTAACGCAGGCGGGATATTTGGCGGCCCTGCATTCCCGCGCTTCCTCCGATGCGGGTCTACAAGCGGCAGCAACGCTGGCGGGCGCCCACTATTTTCAGGCAGACTTGCTGGAGGATGGTGAGCGCCGGGATCTGATCGACCAGGTGTACGCGCACTATGGTCGGCTCGACGTGTTGGTCAATAACGCGGGTGAATCCCGTGTGATTCCGCACGATGATCTCCTGGCCGCGACACCTGATCTCTGGCACCGCCTCTACGAACTCCATGTGGTGGCGCCCTGGCAACTCGTCGCGCTGAGCGAACCCTATCTGCGGGCGGCATCGACGGCCGAACACCCGGCATCGGTGTTAAATATCAGCTCCCATGCCGGCGTACGACCCAAGGGTGCTTCCATACCTTACGCCGCCAGCAAGGCCGCATTGATCCATGTCACCCGCTTACTCGCCAAAACTCTGGGACCCGATATCCGGGTGAACGCTATCGCACCGGGGCTGGTGGATACATCGCTGACCGAAGATTGGGCGATCATTCGCGAACAATGGATTCGCGATGCCCCCATGCATCGAAGCGCGCGCCCTACCGATATCGCAGATGTCGCCATGATGCTAACCGAATCGACCTATCTGACGGGAGAGGTGATTGTGGTGGATGGCGGGATGAACCTGCTTTAAGCCATCGCGGCGAATAAATGGGATTTTTTTACGACGATGGGGATAGCCATGCATCAGATCGTGACAGAGATTGATATTGCGGCATCACCGGAGCGTGTGTGGTCGATCCTCATGGATTCCCCCGCCTATCCTCAGTGGAATCCCTTAGCGGGTTTTAATTCGATGAATCAGGCCCTGAGGAATCGCGCGGAGGCGAGGGTCAATGCTGACCACGCACATGATGACATCTCCAAGGAGCGGTACTGACATGGATACCCGAAAACTGCTTCTTACCGCGCAGGAAATCAGTCAGATGAAGGGCGAACATAAGGTCCATTTTCTCAATCCCGGCGCCGTTCGTATCAATAAGTCTTTGGGCGATGCGGTAGGCCTCCGGCACATGGGTATACATCTCATCCAGATAGAGCCGGGTAAAGAGAGTACCGAGTACCACCTGCATCATTATGAAGAAGAAGCCGTGTACGTGCTGTCTGGTAAGGGCACGCTCACCATGGAGGGTGATCAGTATCCCATCGCCCCAGGTGACTTCGTCGGTTTTCCTTGCCATGCAGCCGCGCACAGCATCATCAACGATGGAACGGAAACACTCGAGTGCCTGGTCATCGGTCAGCGCCTGGATCAGGATGTCGCGGATTACCCAAATCAGCATAAACGCCTATATCGTAATAATGGGGAATGGAATCTGGTGGATATGGCAGATATCCGTGTGTTGCGCGAACCCACGCAGAAATAACAGGAAATTTATGAAGCTCGCAAAATTCGATACCCAGCCGTCACCGCACTTCCTGATGGAAAGCGCCACCGTAGATTATGCGCATGCCGATATCCGCAAGTTGGCAGCCGCGCTGTCTTCTGACGATCCAACGGCAACCGCCAGGCATTGCTTCGAATGGGTACGCGATCACATTGCGCACAGCATGGATTTCCACCGGGAAGAAGTGACCTGCGCAGCGTCGGATGTGTTGCAGCAAGGCACTGGTCTATGCACCGCGAAAAGTCATCTGCTCGTGGCCTTATGGCGCGCCAACCAAATCCCTGCGGGATTCTGTTATCAACGACTGACGCTGGATGGCCCCAGTCCGCCCTACTGTACACACGGCTTCACCGCGGTCTGGCTGGATGACCGGGGCTGGTATCGTTGTGATGCTCGCGGCAACAGCAAACCCGG
The DNA here is from genome assembly GCF_003721225.1 of Acidithiobacillus sulfuriphilus. GTDB lineage: Bacteria > Pseudomonadota > Gammaproteobacteria > Acidithiobacillales > Acidithiobacillaceae > Acidithiobacillus_B > Acidithiobacillus_B sulfuriphilus. The sequence continues at coordinate 23,612 of NZ_RIZI01000159.1, forward strand.
GATCCACTGCGAATTCACGCCCGGACAAGAAAACCTGGCCTATCCGACTATGTATAACGGCGAGCAAACCTATCCGGAGGTTTGGGCAGAGCCTTGGCCAGATTTGCTCGCCGCCATGGGGAAGCTGCAAAACATATCGCAGTATCGGAGCCATCCCATTGATGCCCGCCCACCCGCCGCGGATTTGTGCGTAAACGAGCCTACGGGAATGAACATACATGGCGCGGAGACCGACCATGTATTGCCCTGACCCGTTTGCGGAAACCCGCCCGGAAATCTTGCGGGCACTGATTCAGCGTTATCCCCTCGCGACACTGGTCAGTATGGGCGGTAATGGTCTGGAGGCGAATCATATTCCCTTGTATCTCGCACCCGGGGAAGGACCGCAACCGGTGCTGCAGGGACATGTGGCGCGCACTAATCCACTATGGCGGGAGGCGCCCCCGGACAGCGAGGTGCTGGTCATCTTTCAGGGGCCGCAACACTACATCAGCCCCTCCTGGTACGCGACCAAGGCGGAAACCGGCAAGGTGGTGCCGACCTGGAACTATGCCGTCGTCCATGCCCACGGTCCGCTGCACGTCAGAGACGATCCCGACTGGATACGGCAACAGATGGGCGCCCTGACCGCGCAGCAGGAGAATGGCTTTACCCCGCCCTGGCAGGTGGATGATGCGCCCCGGGACTTTACGGAGCGGCTCATCCAGCAGGTAGTGGGCATAGAAATCCCCATTTCCCGCTGGATGGGTAAGTGGAAGGTCAGCCAGAACCAGCCGCTTTGTAACCGTGATAGTGTCGTCGCGCACCTGGAGCAGCAAAAGCAGCCTGACTCCGGGGTCATGGCTGAATATGTTCTGGCCAGCCTGAAAGACGGCAAAAAGGACCATCCCGGATGACGATTACCGTGGGTTTTCTGGTGTTCCCGGGTCTTCAACTGCTGGATCTGGCGGGTCCCTATGAGATTTTTTCGGCACTGCACGAGGGATGATTGCGGAGAGTGGATAATTGCTACCCGAGATTGTGATTCGATTGTTGGCGAAGGATGAACTGGCCATGATCTTACCGCTGGTACAGGAGCTCAATCCTGGCGTACCGCCGGATGTGCTCGCGCAAAGACTTCAGGATATGACCGGACAGGGATATCGATGCGCTGCTGCTTTTATGGATGATTATTGTATCGGTGTGGCGGGCATCTGGCTGGGAACGCGTTTCTGGTGTGGACGCTATCTGGACGTCGACAACGTGATTGTCGACCCGCAGTATCGCGGTACCGGTATCGGTCAACGGCTTATGGATTGGGTAGAGAGTTACGCGCACCGAGAAGGCTGCGAAACCATGGTGCTGGATGCCTACGTCACCAACCATCCTGCGCACAAGTTCTATCAGCGTAACGGTTATCAGATCATCGGCCATCATTTCGTCAAATCATTGCGGTCCACCGGCTGATCCACGAGCCCAACTGACGGCATGACGGAAGTTATGATGAGGATGGGGCACCTCGTCAGGAGCCATGGGTGCGATAGTCTTGGGTGGCGGCAGCAGACTGGAAGCAGCCATTCATTATCGATGAGCACTTGACAGCATCCGACCCACTCTGGCCAGTTAGCGGCGCTTCAGCAAAGGGCCGTACCTCACCAAAACAGTCATTCGTGTCAAGCCTCTGTGCGGGCCTAATTCCATTTCTACATCATTAGGGCAATAATAGCCATGATTATGCACGAGAGGGTAGAGCGGACATGGCAAGGATTGCGAGAGGTGG
>NZ_RIZI01000016.1 GCF_003721225.1 Acidithiobacillus sulfuriphilus
ATTCCAATTTGCGTTATAAACAGTGATAATATGCGATGTTTCTTAGGGGGGTCATGGCATGGCACGTCCAGCAGGTGGAATAGAGCATGTAGTGGCGGCACGAGAGTTGTTGCGCAGCGCGAAGACAGCTGAAGAACTGAAACGGGCACAGGCGGTACTGCTGCCCCTGGATTTGGGGTTGAGCCTGGAGCAGACGGCGCGGGCCATTGGACGCTCCGTGAACGCCACCTGTGCGATACGCACGCGTTTTGGCAAAATTGCCGAAGGGGCTATGAAGCCGCCCCAGGCGAAAACCGCATTGCGCAACCATGCATTGGCTGATCTGGAACGAGAGGCCAGCATTCTCGACGAAGTATTGGCCGACGCACAAAAGGGCGGCATCGTCGTGATTCCTCAACTCAAGCCGCTGATTGAGGAGAAGGTGGGAAAACCCATGGCGCTTTCGACGGTCTATCGCATGTTGGCACGCCACGGTTGGCGGAAGCTCGCTCCCGACACCTACCATCCACAGGGCGATGCGGAACGCCGGGAAGTCTGGAAAAAAAACTGCCCGAAGCCATAGCCGAAGTCTTGGCGATGTTTCCGACCTCTCGCCCTTTGCGCGTAATGTACCAGGACGAAGCGCGCTTTGGGCGGATCAGCGACACCCGTTACTGCTGGGCCAAGAAGCCGACGCGCCCCGAAGTGAAGGGCATGCTGATCTACCAATACACTTATGCCTATGCGGCCGTATCACCCCAGGACGGACGTATGGTTTCCCTGGTTCTGCCAGAAGTCAGCGGCAGGTGCATGCAGATTTTCCTCGACGAGGTTGCCCAGCGTTATCCCGATGATAACATCGTCATGATTGTCGATGGTGCCGGTTGGCACAAAAGTAACGATCTCAAGCTGCCAGAAAATCTACGCTTGCTCTTTTTGCCACCCTATTCGCCGGAACTGAATCCTCAAGAGCACCTATGGGACGAGTTGCGGGAGAAGTATTTTCACAACCGGGCCTTTGACAGCCTGGGGGCGCTGGAAGACCAGTTGGTCGCTGGCCTTCGTGCCCTTGAGGCGGACCATGCGCGGGTGAAATCCATCGCCGGATGGGAGTACATAATTA
>NZ_RIZI01000160.1 GCF_003721225.1 Acidithiobacillus sulfuriphilus
GATTTTTCCGAGGAAGAGCTCGGGGCCGAATACGAAGAGACCATCGCCCGGCAGCTCGGCGCCCTGGCTGCCGCTCTGGACGATCTTCTCGCCACGACCCGCCACGGGGCCAGGCTGGCCATGGGTGGGCGCGTAGTCCTGGTGGGCCGGCCCAACGTCGGCAAATCCAGCCTGCTCAATGCCCTCGCCCAGCGCGATACGGCCATTGTCACCGCCATCCCCGGCACCACCCGCGACCTGCTGCGGGAAGAAATCCTCATCCACGGCCTGCCCGTCGAGCTCGTCGATACCGCGGGCCTGCGTCAGGCCGGCGATGCCGTGGAGGCGGAAGGCATTGCCCGCGCCCACAAGATCCTGGAAAGCGCGCAATTCGTCCTCCTGGTCGCGGATGCGGCCAGCGGCTGGCAGGCCGAGGACAGCGAGATCCTGGCGGCCCTCCCCGCCCGGCCGCGGCTCGTGCTGTGGAACAAGGCTGACCTGGCACCTCGCCCTCCCCCCGGCCCGGAAGGGGAAAAAAGTCTCGCGGTTTCAGCGCGCAGCGGCGCGGGGCTGGAAGAGTTGCGCGCCGCGATGGCGGGGGGCCTGGGCTGGACGGACAGCGCCGCCACGCCGTTCAGCGCCCGCCGTCGGCATGTGGAGGCTCTGGAAAACTGTCACCGTCAACTACAGCAGGCCAAGGGCCTGCACCAGCGGCAAGCCCCGGCGGAACTGGTGGCCGAAGCCCTGCGTCTGGCCGGCAGCCACCTCGCCGAGATTACCGGGCAGGTCGGGGTGGAAGATCTCCTCGGCAAGATTTTTGGCAGTTTTTGTATCGGTAAATAAGCCATTCCACTGGCGCCACGGCTTGGCGCATTCCCTTGTGCCATCCCGCCTAGAAACACCGGGGGGAGAGCCAGGGGAGGGAGGCCAGGGCATGGTGGCCGGAATGGCTGCCCGCCGCGATGTAAAGGCAAGCGTCATTGCCCAACCAACACGCCCCCTATCACGGAGGCTCACCGGTTAGGAACGTTTATGATAGGGTATGATTTCGCGCGTCTGCGCCGGGCTCGGAAGCTGTTCTGCCAGCCATAGGCAGCCGTTTTACCGCCATGGATATCCTATGCACACAGAACTGGTTGTGATCGTATTGTTTGGTGCCGCCATTCTCCTATCGGTGATCGCCAGCCGACTCTACATCCCTTACACGGTGGCCTTGGTACTGGGTGGTTTGCTGATGGGTTCCCTGCACATCATCGCGGCGCCGGCGCTGACCCAAGAACTGCTCTTCTCCGTTTTCTTGCCTGGGCTTATCTTCGAGGCAGCCTACCACATTCGGGCCCATGACTTGTGGCGCGAGCGCCTGAATGTCTTGGGCTTGGCCGTGCCCGGGGTCCTGCTCTCCATTGTGGTGACGGCCTCGGTACTGGTCCTCGGCAGCCAGACTCTCAATGTCTGGGCGGAAACGGTGATCCCCTTTTCCATTGCACTGGTTTTTGCGGCCACCGTGGCGGCGACGGATCCCATCTCGGTGGTGGCGCTGTTCCGAGAACTGGGGGCGCCACCCCGTCTCACCCTGCTGGTGGAAGGCGAAAGCCTGCTCAATGATGGCACCGCTATCGTATTTTTTTCTCTGCTGCTGGGCATGGTGCTGGGTCAGCACACGTCATTAGCCGGGCTGAGCCTGCAATTCGGCAAGGTGGTTGGTGGCGGAATACTCATCGGCCTGATCATTGGTTGGCTTGTCTCAGAGGTCATCAAACGGATCCACGACGGCATGGTGGAGATCACCCTCAGCTTGGTAGCCGCTTGGGGGAGCTTCCTGGCGGCGGATCAGCTTGGTTACTCCGGGGTCATTAGTTGCGTGGTGGCTGGTCTGGTCTGCGGTAACTACGGTGCCCCGAAGGGGATGTCGCCTTCCGTCCGGATCGCCGTCAACACCTTTTGGGAATATATCGGTTTTGCTTTCAACTCCATGGTGTTCCTGCTGGTCGGTTTCACCATTCACCTGGAGACCATGCTGCATTTTTGGCCCTTGATCCTTCTCGCTTACGTTGCCATTACCATTGCCCGTGGCGCAGTCATTTTTGGCATGTCCGCGTTGATCAGCCGAACTCGGGTACGGGTCCCGCTGTCCTGGAATTTTGTCCTCGTCTGGGGCGGCGTGCGTGGTGCGCTCTCCATGGTGCTTATTCTCGCCCTGCCAGCGCAATTCCCCGAGCGTGAGATCCTGGTGAACCTGGTCTTCGGAGTGGTGTTGCTGACGATCCTGATCCAAGGCCTGACGATGACGCCGGTGGCCACTTGGTTGAAAGTGATCCGGCCGCATCGGGGTCGCTCGGAAATGGAGGCGGAGCGCATGCGCCTGCAGCTGGCGCAGCAATCCCTGGCGGAGATTGCCCGCTTGCGATCCGGCGGCTTGCATAATGTGGAAGTATCGCGCCTCCTCGAATCCCATTACCAGACAATCCTTAAAAATGCCCGGCAATCTCTGGTACAATTGAAAGGGGATGAACAGCAAAGCACCGAACAGGAGTTGATCGCGGCCCACCGTCGGTTGTTGACGCTGAATCAGCAGCAATTACTGGAATCATGGCAGAATGGGGAAATCAGCAGGGATGTTTATGATCGGCTGAGCGCCGACAATGATGCCTATCTGATTGCCCTGGATTCCCAGCCACAGGAATTATTGGCGGAGTTTCGTGAATCGGCGGTAAAAGAGGATGGCGCTCCGGCGCAGAAAAGTGCCTAACCATCGCTGGGGGTGTCAGATCAGGAGGAAATGGCTCATGGTCGGAAGGCGCAGATGGGGATCGCCGCTGCAGAAAGGAACCCCGCCGCATCACAACGAGGCCACCGTCCTGCAAACCTCCAAGAGGCATCTCTTGCCTGCTCTTCACCGCTGCGACCCCCTTACCGCAAGTCCTTTTGACCATTCACGAATCGCTTCCGAACGCCTTCAGGTGGACAAACAACGCAAATAGACGGCGCCCATCAAGGGTCTTGGACATCCACCATTTTTCCGATCACCGCGGAGATATGACCTATGTCACGATTAAAACTCGGGTCTTATCACATCATCGCGCAATGGTGGCGCGCCATGGCATCCACCGTGCCCCACGACCAAGTGCTGCAACAGGTGAGAGACGACGGCCGCGCCACCCCCAGTTATTTTTTTATGATCGCCATATCGGCGGGGATCGCCACGATTGGTCTATTGGCCAATTCACCAGCCGTCATCATCGGTGCGATGCTCGTATCTCCGCTTATGGGTCCCATCATGCTGACCGGCGTTGGCATAGCCGCCATCAAACCAAAATACGTCGCGGAGGGTGCCTTGGCCCTATTGGCTGGCATCGTCCTTGCCCTGATGACGAGCATGGCCATTGTGTACCTGTCACCCTTGACCAATGGGACCCCCGAAATTCTCGCGCGGACCCGCCCCAATCTCTTCGATCTGGCGGTAGCCGCGTTTTCCGGCCTAGCCGGCGGCTACGCGGTCATCCGCGGGCGCCATGGCGCCATCATCGGGGTCGCCATCGCCACCGCCTTGATGCCGCCGCTGGCCGTAGTGGGTTACGGCATCGCCGTGGCAAACTGGACCATCACCAAGGGTTCGTCCTTGCTGTTTGTCGTCAACATGGTGGCCATTGCCCTGAGCAGCGCGCTGGTGGCCGCATGGTATGGGTTCAGTCGCCACAACCTGCGCCAGGCCCTGGCATGGCAATCCCTCCTGGTGTTCTTTGTCCTCATCCCCCTCACCATCCCCCTGCTTTCCAGTCTGCAAACCATCGCCAGCGAAGCGGCGGTTACCAACGCAGTGAGGGCCGTGATGGAGCGCACCTTAAGCGCCAAAAAAGTGCATATCTACCAATTGAACGTGCATTTCCCGCGGCATCAGCCGATCGGGGTCGATAGCATCGTCGTGGTCAACCATCCGGAACCAGGACTCCCCAGCGTGGTACAGAAGGCATTGGAGCAGCAACTGCGCAAACCGGTGCATGTCTCTTTGGAGCAGGTACTGGCGGCCTCGGCCAACGAGGTCCCCACCTCGGCGCTAGGCACCCCGATTCGGGCGGAATCGACCGTCACGGCCACCGTCACTGCCCCGGCAATATCCTGGGCGGCAATGATTCGGCAAGCATTCCCCCTGCCCATACAGATGCTGGACGTCAGCGAAAAAGGCAAGCAAATTCAAATCATGCCCAAACTGTCCGACGGAATGTCTCTAGCCGCTCTGCGCCAAATGCAGGGTGCGCTTTTCCACAAGTTCCCCGGCTGGACCGTCACCATCATCCCCCCGCCGCAATCGCTGCCCACCATCGACTTTGCGCCCAACGAGACAGCCATAGGCCCGCGGCAGCAGGAGCTGCTCAGGAGCATCATCTGGGCACTACAGGCTTGGCATGTATCCAATGTACGCGTCGTAGGATTTGCGAGCACTACCGGAATCCGTCAAAAAAACATTACATTGGCGATGACGCGTGCGCAGCAGGTGGCTACCTTGCTGCAGGCGGCCGGGATACAGGCGGACCCGGAAATAGAGTACCCTGCGCTGCATCAGCATCGCCTGGAGCGCAAACTCGGCTACGCTGCCTTTCGAATAGTCAAAGTGCGGCTACCAGGGGAGCCGTGAGACACCTGGGAGAAACGCGAAAATTCCCCATTTTCGGCCAGGAAGTTGCCTAAGGACTTCTGAAAAAGCGCTTCATGCCGGACTGGCCTTTCCACGCTTCCCTGGAAAAGCCGCTTTACCAAGCGGCTTGACTCGACGCCAATCCTCCTCTTGTCCTGCGGGTCCGGGAAATCCTCAATACGGCGGCGTCCACCCCGGCGGCTGGTCCTTGAAGCGGCGATGCACCCACCAGTATTGCTCGGGGGCGCGGCGGATGGCCTGTTCTAAGCTCCGGTTCATGGCGGCGGCATCCTGCTCCGCATCGCCGCTGGGAAACTGGGGCCCCATGGGGACGATCTCGACACGGAAGCCCTTTCCCCAGGGCAGTCGGTAGGCAAAAAGGCCGAAAACCGGCGTACCTCGGCGCACGGCCAAACGCCCCAGCAAAGGGGTGGTGCAGGCTGGGCGGCCAAAAAAGGGCGCATACACCCCCTCGCTGGGATCGACATTCTGGTCCGGCAGGACACCCACGGCAGTACCCTGCTTCAGCGCCTGCAAGAGGGGGCGGATGCCGTTTTCCTTCTTGCTCAGGTGGGCGCCGCTGCGGCCGCGGCCCTGCACCATGAGCGCGTTGATGGCGGGATTGCGGGTATCCATGTACATCACCGTCACCGGCCAACGCTGGCCGATATACAAGACGGCGGCCTCCCAGGCGCCCAGGTGCGCGGTAAAGAGGATGACGCCCCGCCCTTCGGCCAGGGCCGCATCCACCGCAGCGGCGCCGGAGACCTCGCGAATCAGGCCCAGGGCGCGGGGGAGGGGCCAATACCAGAGGGGGCCCAGATCCAGGGCGGTCTGGCCGAGGGCGCGGAAATGGCGGCGGCGCAGGCGCCGTCGTTCTTTGGGGCTAACGGCCGGGTAGGCAATGGCAAGGTTCGTATCCACTACCCGGCAGGTTCGCCGCAGGATGAGCATGGCCACACAACCCAGTCCCGCACCGGCCATGGCGCGCAGGGCATCGGGCAGCAGCGCCGCCAGCCGCAAGGTGAGCACCGCCCACTGAGCAAGCACTTTCTGCCCCAGCGTACTTTCCTGTGCCATCTTCCCTCCATTCCCGCCAACACCAGCGCTTTCCTTAGCCGCGGCCCTTGGTTATATTGCTCGCTTATGCAATGCTCCGAATCCGGCGATCTGGTCCTCCTTGGCGGCACCTTCGACCCCATCCATTACGGCCATCTTCGCGCTGTGGAAGAGGTTCGCCAAGCACTGGGCATTGCCCGTATTTTACTGATTCCCGCCGGACATCCTCCGCATCGGCAAAGTCCCTGGGCCGATGCCCGGCACCGCCTGGAAATGACCCGTCACGCCGTGGCCCGGCATCCCCATATCGCGGTCAGCGCCGTGGAAATCGAACGACCGGGTCCATCCTACACCGTCGAGACCCTGCGCGCCCTACGCAGCGAACGGCCCGAGGCGGTGCTGGCGATGGTCATCGGCATGGATGCCTTTCTCCGTTTCGACACTTGGCACGACTGGGAGGAAATTCTCGACCTCACCCATCTGGTGGTCACGGGCCGGCCGGGGTGGCCGGCGGCGGAGCTCCCCGAGGGCCTGCGCCAAGCCCTCTACCAACGCCGCTGCGACCGCGCCAGCGCCCTGCGCGCGCAGCCCGCGGGCAAGATCCTTTTTCATACCGTGACCGCCCTGGAGATTTCCGCCACCCAGATCCGCAGCCTCCTGGCCCGCGGCCATAGCCCACGTTTTTTGTTACCCGATGTGGTCTTGGATTATATTGAAGCAGAGGGCCTTTACCAAAGCCCATCACCATTGCCAAAGGATCAAGCACCTTGTTGACTGTAGAAGCATTGCGGGACCTCGTGGTCTCCACCCTGGACGAACACAAAGGCGGCGATATCAAGGTCATCGATGTCCGCGCGCAAACCGACATCACCGACTATCTGGTCATTGCCTCCGGCAATTCGGACCGCCAATTGCGCGCCCTGGCCGACGCCGTCGCCACGGCGGCCCGCGCCCATGGTACCCGTCCCTTGGGTGAGGAAGGCCTCACCGCGGGAGACTGGGTGCTGGTGGATCTCGGTGACGTGGTCGTGCATCTGATGCGGCCCGAGAGTCGGGACTTTTACCAACTGGAACGCCTGTGGGGAGAACTGCCACGGGTACGGGGTCAAAGCGAAACCCATTGAAGCCATGCGCTTGTGGATATTGGCCCTTGGCACACGCATGCCCGGCTGGGTGGAGGCGGGCGTCAGCGAATACGCCGCGCGGATGCCGCCCCACTTCCAGGTCCAGTGGCGCTCCCTGCCCCTGGCGCGACGGGGGAGGGGAGGCGATCCTGCGCGCTGGCGCCGGGAGGAGGGCGAACGCCTCCTGGCCGCCACCCCCGCCGGCGCGGAACGGGTGGCCATGGAAGTGACCGGACGCGCGCTGAGCAGCGAGGCGCTGGCGCAACGGGTCGATGGCTGGCTCGGCGGCGGGCGGGACGTGGCCCTATGGATTGGCGGACCAGACGGCCTCGACCCCGCCTTGCGGCCCGATTGGCGCTGGTCGCTGTCGCCCCTGACCATGGCCCACCCGGTGGTGCGCGTGGTCGTGGCCGAACAGATTTACCGCGCCTGGAGCATCCAGGCCGGCTTGCCTTATCACCGCGCAGGAGAGGAGCATCAACACCATGCGTAACTGGCCCATCAGCACCCTTCTGACTCGCCTCGGATTCCTGCTCGCCCTCATCCTGGGCCTGAGCGCCTGCGCCCAGATGGTGCAGCCCAGCCCCCAGGAGAGCGCTACGGGCAGCATTGCCGTGCAGGAAGGACGGGTGCGCATCCTCGCCCTTTCGCCGGCGGTCAGCCCGGCGCAACTAGCACCGGCGCGGCAGTCCCTTGCCGCGGCCCAGGCGGCGGCGAGGGGCGGCAACTACGTCCTGGCCGAGCGTTGGACCCTGCTCGCCCAAAACCTCTTGGACAATGTCGAAATCCGGCTCAAGGAAGCTCCCATGGAGGCCCGGAAAGCCGCCCTGGAACAACAGATCACAGACTTGCAAAGCCGCGCCGCCGCGACTCGCCAGGCCATCAACCAGGCCAAGGCCCAACTCGCCAAGGAGGGACAGTAATGCGCCGCATCGCCCTGGCCACCATCCTGATTCTCAGCGCCGCCCCCGTAGTCGCCAATGCCGCCCCGGCCCCCCAGATCCAGAGCGCGGAACAACGCCTGCTGGCCGCTCAACGCGTCGCCCCCATTCCGCCAGCCACCCTGGACGGCCTGCGCAACGCCCTCGCCCTCATGAAGCAGGATCAGTCTCAACCGGCCCTGTTCCAGGTCGACGCCCGGATCTTTGCTGCGCGGATGGAGGGCCTTGCCGAAATCCGCGGCCAGGAGACCCAACAACGTCAACTTGAGGGTCTTCAGGAACAGATACAGCGCCTCAGCACCCAAAACCAGTCCTTGCAGGCAGAATATGGCCAATTGCGCCAACAGCTCGCCGCCAAGACCATGAGCACAGCCCAAACCCGGCATCTGGAGCAGGAAATCCAGCAGCAAAAAACCCAGCTCCAGCAGGAAGAAAAACGGGTAGCCACCTTGGCGGGGCAAAGCCAGCAAAACGCCGCACCGGCCTATGCCAAGGCCCTCACGGTCTATGCCCAGGTTCGCGCCGCCAGCGACGGCGTGCACGTCAGCCTGCCTGCCGCCAGTCTCTTTGCCGACAATGCCCGACTTTCCAGTGCCGGCCGTCAACGCCTGCAGGCCATGGCCAGCATCCTCAAGCAGGCTTCGGCCAGTCAGGTCCTGGTGCGCGTCGCGCCCCAGCCAGGCGGGATCAGCCTCGCTACCCAGCGCGCCGAGGCCATTCTCCACGCCTTACGCCAGGACGGCATTCCCGACCGGGTCCTCGCCCTGGCCACGGGCTCCGGCCTGACCCCTGGCACGGCGGAACTCCTGCTGGTGGACCAAGCCACCCCGTGACGACCCTGTTTCTGGCATCGGCTTCGCCCCGGCGGCTGGCCCTCCTCCAACAACTCGGCTACAGCCCGCTACTCGCCCCTACCGATATCGACGAAACGCCGCTGCCGGGCGAGGAGCCTGCCGCCCAGTCCTTACGCCTGGCCGCGGCCAAGGCCGCCGCCGCCGCCCGGGAGCGGCCAGATGCCCTCATCCTAGCGGCCGATACCGTCGTCAGCGTCGATGGGCGGACTTTTGGCAAACCCCGCGACCTGGCTGCGGCCAAACTGATGCTGGAGGCCCTGGGCGGACGCTGGCATACAGTCCATACCGCCATTGCCGTCACCCGCTCCGGACGCAACGCCCGGTGCCTCAGCACCAGCCGGGTGCAGATGCGCCGCCTGGTTCCACAGGAAATGGCTGCCTACTGGGCCAGCGGTGAACCGGCGGACAAGGCTGGCGCCTATGCCATTCAAGGGCTCGGCGCCCTTTTCATCACCGCCCTGGAGGGCTCCTACAGCGGTGTCATGGGCCTCCCCCTCTTTGAAACCGGGCAGCTCCTGAGCACCTTCGGCTGTCCCCCTCCCTTTCTCCATGGATCGTCATGAGCGAAGAGTTATTACTCAATATCACCCCCCAGGAAATCCGCGTTGCCCTGGTGGACAACGGCGTCCTGCAGGAACTGCAGATCGAGCGCAGCAGCCATCGCGGACTGGTGGGCAATATCTACAAGGGTATCGTCCGCCGCGTCCTGCCCGGCATGCAGGCGGCCTTCATCGATATCGGCCTGGAGCGCACCGGTTTTCTCCATGCCGCCGATATTCAGGAAGAAGAGACGGACCCCGGCAGCGAAACCGATGTGGAAACCCGTCCCGGCCACAGCGAGGTCCGCAACGTCAGCACCCTGCTCCATGAAGGCCAGGAAGTGGTGGTCCAGGTCATCAAGGACCCTCTCGGCAGCAAGGGTGCGCGGCTGTCCACGCGCATCACGCTGCCCGGCCGCTTCCTGGTCTATATGCCCTATGTACCGCGCATCGGCGTATCCGGCCGCATCGAATCCCCCGAAGAGCGCACCCGCCTCAAGGGTATCCTCAAGTCCCTGATTCCCCCCGACGAACCGGGCGGCTTTATCATTCGCACCCTCGCCGAAGGGGTGGAGGAAATCGACTTCAGCAGCGATCTGGATTTTCTCCGCCGCCTCTGGCAGTCCATTCGCGCCCGCTTGGAAACGCACCCTGCCCCCGGCGAGATCCACCGCGACCTCAATCTGGCCCTGCGCGTCATGCGCGACGTGATGTCCGACAACATCCAGCGGGTACGCATCGACTCCCGCGAAACCTTTGAAGCGGCGCTTTCCTTTTGTCAGGGGATCATTCCGGAGGTGGTGGACCGCATCGAGCTCTATGCCGGTGATCGGCCCCTCTTCGATCTCTACAACGTCGAGGACGAAATCGATCGCGCCCTGCAACGCCGGGTCACCCTCAAGTCCGGGGCCTACCTCGTCATTGATCATACGGAGGCCCTCACCGCCATTGATGTGAATACGGGCGGTTTTGTGGGTCGGCGCAACCAGGAAGAAACCATCCTCAAGACCAATCTGGAGGCCGCCGCGGCCATCGCCCGCCAATTGCGCCTGCGCAACATCGGCGGCATGATCATTATCGACTTCATCGACATGGAAGATCCGGAGCATAAACGCCGGGTACAGCGCGCCCTGGAAAAGGCCCTGCAAGGGGATCGCGCGCGCAGCACGGTGACCCAGATCTCCACTCTGGGGCTGGTGGAGATGACGCGCAAGCGGACCCGCGAGAGCCTTGCCCAGATTCTTTGTGAACCCTGCCCTTATTGTCAGGGCCGCGGCATCATGAAAACCCCGGAAACCATCTGTTACGAGATCCTGCGCGAGATCGTACGCGAAACCCGCGCCTATCCGGCCGAACGCTTTGTGGTCCTGGCGGCCGCTGGCGTGGTGGAACGGCTGCTCGACGACGAAAGCGCCAGTCTGGCCAGCCTCGAAGAGTTCATCGGTCGACCCGTCCGTTTGCAGGCCGAGGCCACCTACACTCAGGAGCAGTACGACATCATTCTGATGTGATCCGCGCCGTCGGACCGGGCAGCAGCGGGCCGAGTACGATCAGGCCGCGCAGCCGGGCGGCCAGCTTCGGCCCCACCCCCGGCACCGCGGCCAGAGCGGCCTTGCCGGGAAAGGGCCCATGGGCCGCGCGAAAGGCCACGATGGCCTCGGCACGGCGTGCCCCGATTCCCGGCAGGTCCTGCAGTTGCTGTGCATCGGCCGTGTTGATATTCACCATGGCGGGGAGGAGGGGATCGGCTCGCGCCATTTCCTTCCCCGGATAGAGGCCCAAGAGCAGCAGGGCAGCCCCGATCCCTACCCAGCTTCGCCCCATGCCGACTGGGCGCGCCTCAGGCCTGGAGCGCTGCGCGGATCTTCTCGGCCATGGCCGCCAGCGCCGCGTCGCCCACGTCCTGGGCCAGGGCGAAATTGAGCTCCGTCAGGGCATTCATGGGGATCAGGTGGACATGGGTATGGGGCACTTCCAGGCCCGCCACCATGACGCCCACCCGCTTGCAGCCCGTGACCCGCTCCAGCGCCGGTGCGACCCGTTTGGCGAAGGGCAGGAGGCCCGCCAGAGTGGCGTCATCCAGGGTAAAGATATAGTCATGCTCGATCTTGGGAACGACCAGGGTGTGCCCCGGCCGCACCGGCCGGATGTCCAGGAAGGCCAGATAGCGGTCATCCTCCAAGAGCTTGTGGGCGGGAATCTCCCCCCGGATGATGCGGGTAAACAAGGTGCTCATTGCTCCGTCTCCTTCATGGCCTGCAATACTTCCCGGGCTGCAGCCAGGGTTGCGGCGATTTCCGCCGCGCCGTGGGCTGCCGATACAAAACCCGCCTCATAGGCACTCGGGGCCAGGTACACGCCGCGTTTCAGCAGGCCATGGAAAAAACGCCCATAGCGCTGCGCATCCGCTGCCATGACATCGTCAAAGCTGCGTACCGGACGATCATGGAAAAACCACCCGAACATCCCCGGCACCCGGTTGATCTGCAAGGGGACCTGCAGCGCGGCCGCGCACTCGGCCAGACCCTGACAGAGTGCCTCCGTCGCGGCGGCCAGTTCGGTGTGGAAACCGGGCCGCTCCAGCAGGCGCAAGGTCGCCAAACCCGCCGCCATGGCCACCGGATTACCGGAGAGGGTACCGGCCTGATAGACCGGCCCATTGGGCGCCAGGGATTCCATGATCTCCCGGACGCCACCCACCGCGCCCACCGGCAGACCGCCACCAATGATCTTGCCCAGCGTCGTCAGGTCCGGGCGCACCCCATAGAGGGCCTGGGCGCCCCCCAGGGCTACCCGGAAACCCGTCATCACCTCATCGAAAATGAGCACGCATTCATATTGATCACAAAGGGCCCGCAGGCCGGCGAGGAAACCGGGCACGGGTGGCACACAGCCCATATTGCCGGCAATGGGCTCGACAATGATGGCAGCCACGTCGTAACCAAAGCGCGCCATCATCTGCGCCGTCTCATCGAGATCGTTGTAAGGCAGGACCAGGGTATGCTGGGCCAGGTCCTGGGGAATCCCCGCGCTGGAGGGCTGTCCCAAGGTTAGGGCACCGGACCCGGCCTTCACCAGCAGGCTGTCGCTGTGACCATGATAATTGCCTTCGAACTTGACGATCTTATCCCGGCCCGTATAGCCCCGCGCCAGCCGCACCGCGGTCATTACGGCCTCGGTCCCGCTGGAGGTCATGCGGACTTCCTCGATGCTGGGCATCAGGCGGCAGATGGTCTCCGCCATCTCCACCTCGATGGCCGTCGGCGCCCCGAAACCCAGACCGTTGGCCATCTGTGCCGCCACCGCGGCGAGGATCCCGGGGTGGGCATGGCCGTGGACCATGGGTCCCCAGGAGCCCACATAATCAATATAACGCTGCCCCTCCACATCCCAGAGATAAGGGCCGGCGGCGCGCTCCACAAAGACCGGGTCACCACCCACGCCGCGAAAGGCCCGCACCGGCGAGTTGACTCCCCCGGGAATGACTTTCTGGGCCTCCTGAAAAAGGTCATGGGATGAACGTGCCATCAATACTCCTTAAACAGGGCCGCACAACGGCGTGCGGCGGCCTCCACATCGGGGGCGGCAAAGAGGGCCGAGATGATGGCCAGGCTGTCGGCGCCGGCGGCGACGAGTGCGCCACCGTTGGCCGCCGTGATCCCGCCAATGGCGACGATGGGCACGGCCAGGGCTTGCCGTGCCTGGCGTAGGACATCCAGGTCCACCACCGGGGCAAGGGGCTTGCTGCTGGATGGGAAAAAGGAACCGAAGGCGACATAGTCGGCGCCCGCCGCCACCGCCCGCTGCGCCCGCTCCACACTGCCATAACACGATACCCCAATGACGATCTCCTCCCCCAGCCCCCGGCGCAGTTCGTCCAAGGGCGCGTCCTCCTCCCCCACATGCAGGGCCGGTGCGGCCACGGACTGGGCCAGGGCCGGGTCATCGTTCACCACGAAAAGGGCGCCATAGCGCGTGCACAGGGCCCGCAAGCCCCGGGCCTCGGCGAGGCGACGCGCGGTGTCGTTGCTCTTATCCCGATACTGCAGCAGCCGCGCACCCCCGCGCAGGGCCGCTTCCGCCCGTGCAAGAAAGACGCTGGGCGGCATCAAGCGGGCATCGGTAATGGCATAGATACCGGCTACCACGCCCCGCGCCCGGGCACCCCCCATCACCTTTCCTCACCGCTTCTCGCCCAGAAAAAGCGGTCCGGGAACCATTGTCCCCGGCCCAGGGCATAGGCGTGAACGAGGCTGCGGTGGGTATAATCAAGGGCTTGGGCAACGGCTGGCAGGACCAGCAGGCCATGGGCCAGCCCCGCAGCGATGGCCGCCGCCAGGGTACAGCCGGAGCCGTGATAGCGGTGGGGCAGGCGCTCCTGCAGGTAGGTCTCCACCCACTGCCGGTCATGGAAGAGCAGGTTTTCGACTTGCGCTCCCTGGCCATGACCACCGGTAATCAGCACGTACTCGGCACCCGCTTCCGTCAGGGCATGGCCCGCCGCAGGGAGATTATCCGCACCCGGGGCCAGCGCCAAGGCCTCGGGGCCGTTGGGGGTCAGGACCGTAACCCGGGGCAGGAGGAGATCCAGCATGGCCTCGCGCAGACCCGCAACGGCCAGCGCCCCGCCGCCCCCGGCCGCCAGTACCGGGTCCAGCACCACCGGTATTTCCGGATAATCCAGCAAAACCCCGACCACGGCCTCCACCATCTGGGCGTTACCCAGCATGCCGATCTTGATGGCCTGGACCGAAATGTCCTCCAGGACCACCCGGGCCTGTGCCATGGTGTCCAACGGATCCATCATCGTGAACCCACGGACATTCACGGAATCCTGGATCGTCACCGCCGTCACCGCCGAACAGCCATGGGTACCGAGGCTGGCAAAGGTCAGCAGATCCGCTTGCAAACCCGCGCCGCCACTGGGATCCGAGCCGGCAATGGTGAGCACTGCAGGAAGTGTTGAAAGGCGTCCCGCCATCCTTGCATCCATAGCGATCCTAATCAATTATCATATTGTCTCGTCTCATGGATTTTGGCAAGCTAGTTGCTAGAGAAACGGGCTATTTTCGCAGCGCTTTGCAGCGGGCGAGGGTAGGGAAAAGGGTCGGGCGGATCAAGTAGTGGCCAGCGAGCCGAAACGGCGCGGAGGCAACGATCATCTTGAACCTCCATGCTTTTTGGACGTCCGGCAAAATGGATGAATGAGCGTAAAATCAAGGGAGACACCACCATGCGGCAATTGCCGGAACTGACATTGGCAGAAAAACTCGCCCATACGGGCTTCATATTCCTGGTCGGCCTGGGACTCCTGGTCGCCGAGGCCTATGTCTATCTCACCGTGGGCGGTCTGGACGGCAAGCCGGGCCTGGATAGGCAGGACGTCATCATTTCCTACTACGGCAACCGCAGCGCCAGCAAGCTGCAAACCGTCCTCCCCACCATGATGGCTTACGCCTCCATCCCCGCCGCCGAACGCCCGAAGGTGCAGGAGACCATTGACCATTGGGTGGTCAACGGCCAGAGCAAGACCGAGTACGAACACGCCGTCAAACCCCTCATTGACGCCAACTGCCTCAAGTGCCATAGCGTGGCCATGAGCCAGCAACTCCATAACCCCCCGCTGGTCAGCTATGATGACGTCAAGGCCGTAGCCAAGGTGGATACCGGCATGTCCTATACCACCATGCTCCTCACCGGCATGGTCCACCTCACCATGCTCGGGGTCATCTTCTGGATCGCCGGCAGCATCTTCGCCAGGACCCGTTTCCCCACGGCCCTCAAGGCAGTGCTGATCATCCTGCCCTTCATCGCCATGATCGTGGACTTCTCCGGCTGGTTCCTCACCCACCAGAATCCGGCCTTCTCCTGGCTGGTCCTCATCGGCGGCGCCCTGTCCTGTCCCACCGCCCTCCTGGAGATGTTCCTCAGCCTGATCCAGATGTGGTTTTTGCGGCCGCGCCCCAGCCAAGCCTGATGACCACGATGCGGGCATAGGGCCCGCCCGGGGTTTTAGTCCCCCGGTTCGGACCCTCGCGACCTGACCAGATCGACGATCTCTTCACACCCGGCTATAGCCGGGTTTTTTGTTTCAACCTGTGGATAACTTTGTGGACATTTTTATAACAAGACAAGAAAACATACGCAGTGTAGCGGAGAAAAGTCGGCAACCAATGGAAGCGCATGCCATATGTCATTTATAAACAATATATTACAAACATATCTAGAGAATGCGCCACAAGCTCTGCAGCTAAGCTGATTATTTTTCGAATTGTGCATAACTGCTGACGGTCTATCGTCCCTCGTCTTGGGAGCGGCGCGGCTTCGGCGGCAAACTCTGGAAGACCCGGTCGTAGATGGGGATGGGCAGACGCCGCAGCAGGTAGCCCAGCGCGGCCATGGGCCGGGGCAATACCAGCCATGGCCGTCCCGCATCAATGGCCCGACGCATGCGCCTGGCGGCCACGTCCACCTCCATCAGCCAGGGCATGGGGTAAGGATTGTGGGCGGTCATGGGCGTAGCGATATAGCCCGGACAGATGGTGCAGACGCGCACCCCTGTGTGTCGCCATTCCAGGCGCAGGCTTTCCAGATAAGCGATCACCGCGGCCTTGGACGCCGAGTAGGCGGCGGCACCGGGCAAACCCCGAAAACCCGCCACGCTGGCGATGCCGGCCACCCGCGCCGGGCTCGCCAGAACCCCATAAAAGGCGCTACAGGTATACATCACACCCAGCAGATTGATCTCGACAATCTCCTGGAAAACCGCGCGATCTTCCAGGGCCGCCGTCAGCGTGCCCTGACTCACCCCGGCATTGGCGATGAGCACGCCCACCGCGCCGAAGCGCTGATGGAAATCCTGGGCCACCACATCCAGATCCCGCGCCTGGCGGACATCCACCTCATAAATGGCCGCTATGGCGCCGCGCTCCGTGAGCATTCGGGCGCTTTCCTGCAAGGCGGCGTGCTGCCGGCCCAGCAGAGCGATGGGCCTTCCGGGGTCGGCATAGGCCAGCGCCAGCGCCCGCCCGATACCACTGCCAGCCCCGGTAATCACCACCGCTTCGGGCCGTTCTGACCTGTCACCATCACGCATGGGTTCTCTTCTCCACCCCTCCAGGAGGGCCAATATCCGGACGAAAGGACGCCGCGCCAGAGCACCCCTCCGCCGAGGCCGCTTTTCGCTGTTTTCCGCAGCGCCAAAAACTATTGGCCCTATTGATGGCCAAAAACAAGTCCGGGCCTATTAATACGCATGTTTAAATCCATCATAAAATTTAAGCAAATTAATAATTATTGGCTGATCAAGGATGGGTGAAACAAAAAACGGCTTTTACTTATCAGTAAGTCGTTATTTACCTGCAAGACCGCCACCCCCTTTGGCAAGGGGATGTCTGGTGAACCGAGGCCCCCTCGGATATACTGAGCGATGATGGTTCATTCCCTAACCGAGCAAAAGGTATATGGCGCAATCCGCAGCAGAGAGTGGTGATGCCTTGTGGGCAACCCTATGCACCCACCTCCAGCAGAGCATCACTGCACAACAGTTCAACACCTGGCTTCGCCCCCTGCGGGGCGAACTGCGAGGTGATGAACTGCAGTTGCTGGCGCCCAACGCCTTTGTCCTCGACTGGGTACGTGGCCGGCTCCTCACCCAGTTGCAGCAGACCCTGGCGGATATCGCGCCGGGGATCATCTTGACCCTGGACCTGGGCGAGGCGGCAGCGCCCCCAGCGCCCCCCAGCGCCAGCCCGGATCTGCGGCAGAATCACAAGCTCAATCCGACCTTCTCCTTCCAGTCCTACGTGGAGGGCAAGTCCAATCAACTGGCGGTAGCCGCCGCCAAACAGGTGGCGGAGCATCCTGGCCGGTCCTACAATCCCCTTTACATCTACGGCGGCGTCGGCCTGGGCAAGACCCATCTCATGCAGGCGGTGGGTAACGCCATCCTCGGCCACAATCCCCAGGCCCAGGTCCTCTACGTCAGTTCCGAGGGCTTCATCATGGACATGGTGCGCGCTCTCCAGCACAACACCATCAACGACTTCAAGCAACGCTATCGCAAGCTCGACGCCCTGCTCATCGACGACATCCAGTTCTTCGCCGGCAAGGACCGGACCCAGGAAGAGTTCTTCCACACCTTCAACGCCCTCTTTGACGGACAACGGCAGATCATCATCACCTGCGACCGCTATCCCAAGGAGGTGGAGCGCCTGGAAGAGCGCCTGCAATCGCGTTTCGGCTGGGGGCTCACCGTCGCCATCGAACCCCACGACCTCGAAACACGCATGGCCATTGTCCTGTGCAAGGCCGAAGAAAGCGGCATCGACCTCCCCCACGAGGTCGCCTTCTTCATTGCGGAAAAAATCCGCTCCCATGTGCGCGAACTCGAAGGCGCCCTGCGCCGCGTCATCGCCCACGCGCATTTTTCCCACCAAGCCATCGACCTGTCCACGGCCAAGGACGCGCTGCGCGATCTCATCGATGTGCAAAAGCGCATGATCAGTCTGGATAATATCCAAAAGGTGGTGGCCGAATACTTTCATATTCGCGCCTCCGACATGCAGTCCAAACGGCGCAGCCGCAACATTGCCCGACCACGCCAGGTAGCCATGTGCATCACCAAGGAATTGACCAATCACAGCCTCCCCGAAATTGGTGAAGCCTTTGGTGGCCGTGACCATACCACCGTACTCCATGCTTGTCGACAAATTGAAAAGCTCCGGCGTGAAGATAACGGCATGGAAGAGGATTATAAAAATCTCCTGCGGATACTCGGCGCATGAATAAGCTGTGGATAAGCCTAGTGCCATGTCCGGTACAAATACGGTATGATTCGCGCTCCCTCCTTTCATCCCCGGGCATACCTTTTTATCCACAGCTTCTACCCATCATCAGAATATCGATAAGTCTATTAAAATCATTATATTATCATGAATATCCACCAGCCGGAACCCCTTTAATAGTAGTAAAAGAAAAAAGAAGATTATTTATAAATATTGGAGGCAAGGCGCCATGAAAATTACCATCGATCGCGAAAAGATCCTTCCCATGCTCGGCAATATGGCCAATATTACCGACCGGCGGCCCATACAGCCCATACTCGGCAACGTCCTCATCCAGGCGGAAAAAGAGCAGTGCAAGTTTGTCGCCACCGACCTGGAAGTCCAGTTGTCCGCAAGCATCGGCAATCCGGCGGATCAGGAAGGCCAGTGTACCGTCCCCGGGCGTAAACTCTTTGACATTTGCCGCGCCCTGCCCGAAGGGAGCCAGATACAGATCCACAAGGACGGTGAGAAAGTCACGGTGCGTGCCGGTAACGCCCGCTTTACCCTCCATACGCTGCCGGCCGAAACCTTTCCGTATCTCAGCATCAGCAAACCCGCCTGTTCCGGATCCTGCCTCGCTCCAGCCTTACGCAGCGCGCTCAATACCGCAGCGACCGCCATGGCGCAAAACGATGCACGATTTTTCTTAAACGGTATTTTGCTAGAGATACAGGACAATCTGCTCCGTTGCGTCAGTACGGATGGCCATCGTTTAGCCATGATGGAAATCCCCTTTGATGTCCTTGGGGATACGCCGCTCTATCAAGGTATTCTGCCGCGCAAAGCGGTTATTGAATTATTGCGTTTGTTGGCAAGCAATAACGGTGAGGCGACCTTAATGCTGGCTGAAACGAGTTTTGTCCTGGAACAGGACGATCTGCAGTTTTCCTGTAAACTCATTGATGCCAAGTATCCGGAATATCGTCGCGTCATTCCTGAAAATCATCCCCACCTGGCCGAGGTAGACCGGCAAGAACTCAAAAACGCCTTACAGCAGGTAAGTATTCTTACCGCGGATAAAAATCCGGCGACCCGCATGACGCTGAAGCCGGAACAGATGATTCTGCGCGCGCACAATGAAGAGCAGGAGGATGCCGAAATAGGCTTCCCCATCAATTTTTCCGGCCCGACGATGGAAATCGCCTTCAACATTCATTATCTCCTGGACACCACCCAGATTTTTGCGGAAGAAACCCTCACCATGCGCTTGCGCGATGGTGGGAGCAGTGCGGTTTTCACCAGCGCGGGGCAGGACACGCCGCTCTATGTCGTTATGCCGATGCGCATCTGATATGCCCTTGCGGGATCTGCACATCGAAGGGGTGAGATGCATCAAACGGCTGCATTTACAGGCAGACGCCCGCTGGAACTGGCTGGTTGGCCCCAACGGGGCCGGCAAGAGCAGCGTGCTGGAAGCCATTCATACCCTGGGCACCGGTCAGAGCTGGCGCCGTGGCCTGCGCCATTTGCGTCGGGACGGTTGTCAGGAGTACCTTATCACCGCCCACCTGGCCCAAGATCCCGCCGATGCGCTCATCGCCCTGCGCCGTAACGGGGAGGAACGGGATATCCGTTATGACGGAAAAAGCATCGACAGCGCTTGGTCGCTCCTCGATATTTTGCCCATTCAAGCATTGAACGACCAGAATGTTCATTTCATTAGCGATAATAACGAAAGCCGCAGACGCATCCTGGATTGGGGCGTATTTTATGAAAACCAGGCCTATGGTCAGATATTACGGGATTATCGGCGCCTGCTGCAGCAACGCAATACCTGGCTCAAGAGCAAATATTCCGCTCAACCTTGGGATGCCCAGTTGGCGGTGATGGGAGAACAGGTCCAGCAGCATCGCCAAACCCATCTGTCTGCCCTGCAACCGCTGGCGGGCCAGCTCTGGCAGGAATGGACGCAGAGCCCTGGCCAGTTTCAGATCAGCCTCCAGCCAGGTTGGAAGGAGGATCTCCCCTTGCTGGCGTGCCTCACCCGCGATCGTCAGCGGGATGAGGATTTGGGCTTTACCCATAGCGGCCCGCACCGGGCGAACCTGATCTTCAAAGTGGCGGGGAAACCCGTAGCGGATATTCTATCCCGCGGTCAGTTGCGGCTCCTGGGGCTTTCTTATCGCTTGGCGCAACTCGCCCTCCTCCAGCAACGGGCGCAGGTCGCGCCGGTGGTCCTTATGGATGATTTTGCCGCCGAACTCGACCGTCAGGCGCGGCGCTGGCTGGTGGAGCGTTTGGACGCCCTGGCCCTCCAGGTTTTTGCGGCAGTCACTGATAGCGAACAGATTCCCCATGGACATCATGGGCACCGATTTCATTTACGCGAAGGGCATCTCATCGAAGGAATAGCGGCATGACGAGCAACGCGAAGTACGATTCTTCCAGTATCCAGGTATTACGGGGCCTGGAGGCAGTGCGCAAAAGACCGGGCATGTATATTGGCGATACGGACGATGGCAGCGGCCTGCATCATATGGTCTTTGAAGTCGTCGATAATTCCATCGATGAATCCCTGGGCGGTTATTGCGACACCATTGTCGTTATCATCCACGATGATGAATCGGTGAGTGTGAGCGACAACGGCCGCGGCATACCAGTGGATATGCATGCGGAAGAAGGCCGGTCGGCCGCGGAAGTGATCATGACGGTGCTCCATGCCGGTGGCAAATTCGATGACAATGCCTATAAGGTGTCGGGCGGTTTGCATGGGGTTGGGGTATCGGTGGTCAACGCCCTGTCGGAATGGCTGAAGCTGAAGATCCGCCGCGATGGTTATCACTGGGCCCAGGAATACCGGGAGGGGGACCCGGTCACGCCCATCCAGCGCGGTGAACCGTCGCGCAAACACGGGACGACCATTCACTTCAAGCCCTCCGCCAAGATCTTCACCGATATCCATTTCCATTTCGATATTCTGGCCAAGCGGCTGCGCGAACTGGCCTTCCTCAATTCCGGCGTGCATATCACTCTGCGCGATGAACGCAGCGGACGGGAAGAAATCTTTCATTATCAAGGCGGGATCCGCGCCTTCGTGGAGCACCTCAATCGCAGCAAGACGCCGGTCCATCCCAGCGTCATCGCCCTCACCGGGCAGCGCGATGGCATCGTCGTGGATGCCGCCCTACAATGGAACGAAGGTTATAGCGAGGCGGTGTTCTGCTTTACCAACAACATTCCCCAAGGGGATGGCGGCACCCATCTGGCGGGCTTTCGCGGGGCGCTGACGCGCACCATGAATCAGTATATGGAACGGGAAGGGCTGGCGGCCAAGGCCAAGGTGGCCATCACCGGGGACGACGCCCGGGAAGGGCTGACGGCGGTGCTCTCGGTGAAGGTGCCGGACCCGAAGTTTTCCTCCCAGACCAAGGACAAGCTGGTGTCCAGCGAGGTCAAGCCGGTGGTGGAATCGTGCATGGCCGAGGCCCTGGCCATTTTCCTGGATGAGCACCCCAAGGAGGCCCAGGCCATCGCCGCCAAGATCATCGAGGCGGCCCGCGCCCGGGAAGCGGCCAAGCGGGCCCGGGAGCTGACCCGCCGCAAGGGCGCCCTGGACATCGCCAATCTCCCCGGCAAGCTGGCGGATTGTCAGGAAAAGGATCCGGCCAAGAGCGAGATTTACCTGGTGGAAGGCGATTCCGCCGGCGGTTCGGCCAAACAGGGCCGGGATCGCCGTCACCAGGCCATTCTGCCCCTCAAGGGCAAGATCCTTAATGTGGAGCGGGCGCGCTTTGACAAGATGCTGTCTTCGGAGGAGATCGGCACCCTCATTACCGCCCTGGGTACGGGCATCGGCAAGGACGATTTTGATGTCCTCAAGCTGCGTTATCATCGCGTAATCATCATGACCGACGCCGATGTGGATGGCAGCCATATTCGTACCTTGCTGCTGACCTTTTTTTATCGGCAGATGCCCGCCCTGGTGGAACGCGGTTATATCTATATCGCCCAACCGCCTCTCTACAAGGTGAAAAAGGGCAAGGACGAACGCTATCTCAAGGACGACGCGGAGCTGGCGGCCTATGTACGGGAACTGGCCATCGAAGGTGCGCGCTTTACGCCCGGTGAGGGTCAGGAGATCCTTGCCCAGGAGGATCTGGCGGGCCTGGTGCGCCAGTATCAGGGGGTCGAGGCCCTGATCCAGCGTTTGGAGCGGCGTTATCCCCAGTCCCTGCTCTGGGCGCTGGCGACGATTGCCCCGTTGGAAGAGGAAGACCCGTCCCCGACGGCCTGGGATGCCCTGGCGCAGCGCTTGGGGAAGACCTTGGAGGGCGCGGCCTTGCCGGGAGAGCATTTTGCCGTGGAGCGCATTGGCGAGGAGGAGGCCCTCCGGCTAATGGTGCGGCGGGAGTGGCATGGCACCCGGGAAATACGTTTTCTCGATCAGGATTTCTTCGGCAGCGGGGACTACCAGCGTTTGGCCGATTATGCCCGGCAGGTGGAGGGCATGGTGGGCGAGGGGGCCCGCATGGAACGGGGCGACAAGGGTGTGGATGTGCTGCGCTTTCGCGGGGCCATGGAGTGGTTGCTGGCTGATGCGCGCAAGGGCGTGGGTATCCAGCGTTATAAAGGTCTGGGTGAAATGAACCCGGAACAGCTCTGGGAAACCACCATGAACGCCGAAAACCGGCGTTTGCTGCAGGTCAATGTGGAAGATGCCGTCGCCGCCGATGAGGTCTTTTCGACCTTGATGGGTGATGCGGTCGAACCGCGCCGCCGTTTCATCGAGGAAAACGCCCGCTTTGTTTCGCGGCTGGACGTCTGACGGTAGATGTCGGGTGCCACAGAACCGGTATGTATAACCCATTATTTGGAAAGAATAAATACATCGTTCCAGACGCAGACTTAAATGAAGAAATAATAAAAACACTGGAAAGGGCCGTATCCACAGGGGCGAGGACGTTTTTTCAAAAATCCGGGAAAGCTGATGGCTATGGCCGTACCCATAGCCTATGCGGTTATGGTCTTCATTCAGGCGCATTCGGAATTGTCCCCTTACATTAAGCGGCACAATCTGTGGGGTGTCACCAGGCGACTGGCGTTTTCATCACCGCCTTTCTTTAGCCCTTACATTAAGCGGCACAATCTGTGGGGTGTCACTCTCATCCTGCTGGGATTCGCAGTAGAGTGGATGCTTTTCGTCTCCGCCATGGTTTGGTGGGAGACTGGCGAGGCGCCGAGACGTCCTCATGGGAAACCTTTCCGCTACATATTCTGCTCAAAGATATCGCTGATCTGACCTGCTGAGGTGTGTGACCAGCAGCCGGCAATCTTAGTCTCCATCCACCCCCGGCGTCGCCGCCGGCACCCGCAGGTTGATGACCAGGTTCATAGTTACTCCCGGCGGTGGTAAGGGCGAGGCCTGCTCGATAGCTTGTCGCACGGCCTTTTCCAACCCTGCCGATGCACACCAGCCCATGTGGATGCCACTGATGATGCCATCACCCAGGACCGTTACCGTAGCGCTACAGAGCCCGGTGGGCAGGACCACGGGATGACCGGCCTTTCCCATGGCTTGACGCTCTTCAGCCACGCGCACCTCCCGTATATGATGGGCAACAATATTATTGGCGACCTGTTCGTATTCCTGGCCGGCAAAAGGAATGGGGCCTTGCTGTTCGGAAGGCGTGGTTGCCGATGCCGGATAATTTGCAGTAGGTGATCCCGCCAGTGGTAGTTCTTCGGACTTGTCAGGAGCGCCGGATGGACCGCTGAAAAGGGCCCGCCGCACGCAGGCAGCGGCCTGGGTATGTATTTGCCGGGCCATCAGCGGTGGCATCGGTCCACCGCGAAAAGCCCCGACGACCCCTGCCCGCCATTCCCCAGGAGTCGCGGATATGGTCGATACGAGGCACCGGCAATAAGGCTCGGCCACCGCAGGATTCACCTGCTTTTTCCTGGTGCCACGCAGGCATCCCTTCATCAGGTAATGGGTGGTTTCCGCATTCGGAAAATCATGAGGGACGGTGGCTTCCGCCAGGGTGGACTGACACAGAGATTCCGCGACGGGGCAAGGCGCTATGGGATGCGAAACGCCCGGGATGGAGAGCGAGGGGGCATGCGCCGCCTGCAAGGCCGCCCACGCTGCTGGCGTACCGAGAAGGAGGATCAGCGGAATTAGGGTACGGCGGCGCATGGGGGTTCTCTCCTTGGCTTGGATGTAGTCTGCATTTTAGGCGGAGATTGCTGTTTCGGCCAGATTGATGCCGCTGCCGCAGGTTGCACCATGCAAGGGTGGACGGGCGGAGAGGTTCTCTGGTTCGTTGTGGCAGGGGATGGCGAGGGAAATCGGCAACTTAGTTGCCAGAGAACCGCATGAACCGCACTGTCCTGTTGATTTTATCCACCAGTAGATTCGTCCGTCTACCATGTTAGGGTAATGGTGGCTTAGGCGGCCTGGATGTTGTCCAGGGCCAAGGGCACGACCCAGTGGATAATCTCCATGCGCCCGTCGTGGTGTTCCACCAGGGCGGTGCAGCTTTCCACCCAGTCGCCGTCATTGTAGTACAGCACGCCGTTGATGGCCTTTTGCTCGGGGTGGTGGATGTGGCCGCAGATCACGCCGTCGTAGCCGCGGCGCAGGGTTTCTTCCGCGAGCAGGGATTCGTAGTCGTTGATAAACTGGACGGCTTTTTTCACATGGTATTTGATGTAGGCGCTCAGGGACCAGCGGCGGCGCATGCCGAGGGCGCGAAAGACGCGTTGGAGGTGGCGGTTCAGCCAGAGCAGGAGGGTATAGCCGTGATCACCCAGGCGGGTCAGCCATTGGGCATAGCGCATGGCGGCGTCAAACTGGTCGCCATGGATGACCCAGAAATGTTTGCCGTCGGCGCTTTGGTGCACATAGTCTTCGAGGATGGCGATATCTCCCAGGGCGATGGCGGCCCCTTCCACATGGACCAGCTCCGAGAGCAGTTCAAAGAGCGGGTCATGGTTGCCGCGGATATAGCGCACCTGCACCCCGGCCCGGGCCATGCGCAGGATCTTCTGGATGACCGTGTTATGGCTTTTGGGCCAGTACCAGCGGATCTTGAGGCGCCAGAGGTCAACGATGTCGCCAACGAGAAATAGCTGTTCACAGGAGTGCTGGCGCAAAAAATCAAGCAGGCTCTCGGCCTGGCAGCCGCGGGTGCCGAGGTGGATGTCGGAGATGAATATGGAACGGTACAGGGCCTGGTTCATGAACGTCTCCTGGTGCTTTATGGTTCGCGCCGGGGCGCTGTTATAAAATGGCGGGCAGCAACCCGTTGGCATTTGCCCCGGCGCGGCGGTAGCATCTGCGCGGCGCGCTGTTCGTGATATATTGCCAGGGAAATATGACAATTTGATGAAACCTGGATCCTGGCGGTACCGACGCTTTCACGCGGGAATGGTGACCGGCCTTTTTCCTTCTTGCGGCAGGAGATGATGGTGCTCAATCCCCTTGGTTTTCGCTATTCGGAGCTTTTCACCGATGCCGGTTTGGCGCGTTTGGACGGCGATTTTCTGCGCTATCTGGGCGAGCAGGATGCGGGCTTGGGTGATGGATTGCTGGCGTATCGGCTCGGGACCGAGGTCCTCGATGGTCAGTCCCGCAGCGCCCTGCTGCTGGGG
>NZ_RIZI01000161.1 GCF_003721225.1 Acidithiobacillus sulfuriphilus
TGTACTAATCGCCCGTGTGGCTTGACCATATATCACCTGAGCATCCCCCTTTCCCTTCACCAACACCAGACCTCCGGGAATAACCCCCCGGCGGTACACAAGGTTTACCCTTGTCTGGCGGCCATAGCGCAGTGGCACCACCCCTTCCCATCCCGAACAGGACCGTGAAACACTGCAGCGCCTATGATAGTCGAGGGCCTCCCTCCGCGAAAGTCGGTCACCGCCAGACTCCTATTGAGTCCATCAACCCCGCCTAAGTACCTAGGCGGGGTTGATTTTTATGGGCATTCTGTTATTCTTAATAAAAGTGGGCCGAGTGCCCGCTTTTTTGTTTCTTCAGCGGGGCGTGACGAGAGTGGAAGAGCGACTGTACAATGCCATTGCGCAGCAGGTGGCGGCATTGGCTTGCGAGTTGGTGGATGCGCGCATGACGCGCGCGGGCCGGGCTGTGGCGCTACAGGTCTTTGTGGATCGCGAAGGTGGCGTCAACATTGACGACTGTGCGGCGGTGAGCCGCCACTTGAGCGCCTGGCTGGATGTGGAAAATCCCATCGCTGGACATTATCGCCTGGAAGTGTCGAGTCCCGGAGTGGATCGGCCGCTAAAGAAGGCCGCAGACTTCCAGCGCTTTGTAGGAAAGCAGGCGCATATTGAGCTCCACACCGCCGCGCATGGGCGTAAGCATCTGCGCGGCGAGTTGTTGGCAATGGATGGGGATCTGGTGGTCATACGCGAAGCGGATGGTGAGCGGCGCGTTGCGCTGGCGGATATCGCCAGGGCCAAATTGATTCCCCAATGGTAAAACGACGGATACAGCGGAGAGGAGTAGGTGCATGAGTCGTGAGCTTCTTTACCTGGCGGATGCCGTCGCCCATGAGAAAGACATCGATAAAGAGGTCATTTTCCAAGCGCTGGAGGCGTCCCTGGTTTCAGCGTCGAAAAAGAAGTATGGCCAGGACTGGCATATCGCGGTAGCGATTGACCGTAAAACCGGTGAGTTCACTACGCGGCGATTGTGGCAGGTGGTGGCCGACGATGCCGAAGCCATCGACACCAACTTGGAAATGCCCCTCAGCGCAGCCCGCCGGATGGCGCCGGACGTGGAAATCGGACAGACGGTGGAGGAGGTTCTGCCGCCGGTGGAGTTCGGCCGCATTGCCGCGCAGACGGCCAAACAGGTCATTGTGCAAAAGGTTCGCGATGCCGAGCGCGACCGCATTGTTGCGGATTTTGCGTTGCGCAAGGGCGATATCATCAGCGGCCTGATCAAGCGGATGGAAAAGGGTAACGCCATTATTGACCTCGGCCGTGCCGAAGCGGTTTTGCTGCGCGAGGAGATGATGCCGCGGGAGGCCGTTCGTCCGGGCGATCGCATCAAGGCGCATCTGAAGGATGTGCGCCGGGTACAACGTGGGCCTCAACTCTTTTTGTCCCGCATCACGCCGGAGTTGCTCATCAAGCTGTTCGCCTTGGAAGTCCCCGAAATCGGCAACGGCTTGATCGAGATCATGGGCGCGGCAAGGGACCCGGGTTTGCGCGCGAAAATTGCCGTGCGCTCCCATGATCCGCGCATCGATCCGGTGGGGGCCTGTGTGGGCCTGCGCGGGAATCGGGTGCAGACGGTCATTAACGAATTGAAGGGTGAGCGTGTCGATATTGTGGTCTGGTCTGCAGAGCCGGCCAATTATGTCATCAACGCCCTGTCGCCGGCCGAGGTGTCCAGCATTGTGGTGGACGAAACCACCCACAGCATGGATGTGGTGGTGGAGCAGGATCAATTATCCCTTGCCATCGGGCGGGGCGGGCAGAACGTGCGGCTGGCCAGTCAACTGACGGGTTGGGCCATCAACATCCTGACCCAGGACGAGGCGGTGAGCAAGCGCGCCGAGGAAGAGGCGGGTTATCGTCAGCACTTTGTGGAAAACCTCGGGGTCGACGAGGAGTTGGCCAGTCTGCTGGTGGAAGAGGGCTTCACCTCCATCGAAGAGGTGGCCTATGTGCCGGCGGCGGAGATGATGGAGATTGAGGGACTGGATGAGGATCTGGTGGGGGAACTGCGGCGGCGGGCGCGTGACGTCCTGCTCAACAGGGCCATCGCCGAGGAAGAGCAGGTGGCGCTGAGCGAGCCAGGCCAGGATTTGCTGAACCTGAAGGATATGGATAAAGGGCTTGCGCATTTGCTGGCAAGTAAAGGTGTGGTAACGGCCGAAGACCTTGCGGAGTTGGCGGCGAGTGAATTGTGCGAAATCGCTGGTGTGGACGAGGAGCGGGCCAAAGCGCTCATTCTTGAAGCGCGGGCGCCCTGGTTTGCTGACACAGACTCTGGTGGCCATGCGCATAATGCGTGACGATCAAGGGCTGGGAGAGAAGAGATTATGACGGTAACAGTCGCCAACTTTGCTGTGGAATTAGGTTTGACGGCGCCGCGCCTGTTGGAGCAATTGCGCGCGGCCGGGTTGGAAAAGCAGTCTCCCGATGATCCGGTTTCGGAGGAGGATAAGGTTCGCCTCTTGGGATTCCTGCGGCGGACGCACGGTGAGGAGGGGGGGGGCGAACTGCGCAGGATTACCCTGAACCGGACCAGCACCAGCGAGGTCAAGCAGGCGGTAGGCGCCGGTAAGTCACGGACTGTGCAGGTGGAAGTGCGGCGTAAGCGCACCTACGTCAAGCGCGAGGCCGCCGCCGAGAGCGCCATTGGGGAGGCTGTGGAAGCGGCGGAGCAGGCAGTGGAGGTGTCTGCAGCGGCCATTCCCGCCGTAGCGGAGATGGTAGAGGTCAAGAATGTGGCGCCGGCGCCAAGCCCGGAACCGGGTGAGATCACCGCGCCGGTAGCGGCTGTGATTGCTGAAGAACCGGTAGTCGCAGAGGCGATGCCGGTCGCGGCTATCCAGGTCGAAGTGGAAAAGGAGACCGTGCCGCAGCGGGAGTACCATCCCGCCCGGACTGCAACGGCGGCGGCCAGGAGCGGCCAGGAGCGGGGGCGGAGCGCCGCTCCGGCCGCATCTCCTGCGTCCGCAGCAAAACCCGCATCCCAGGGCAAGGCCAAAAAGCCGGTGACGCGAGCCGTAAGCGAGGAGGCGGGTAAGCGCGGAGGTGCCAAGCGCGGAGGCCGTCGTGAAGGGGGTGTCATGGACGCCGAGGCGATGGCCCGGCACCGCAAGGCCCCGGACCGGCGCAAGGGTAAGGCGGTGCCTGGTGTCACCGACTGGGGGACGGCCCCGGTCATTCGGGAGGTGGCCGTGCCCGAAACCATTACCGTGGGCGAGTTGGCGGGGCGCATGGCGATCAAGGCCGGTGATGTGATCAAGGCCATGATGAAGATGGGGGTGATGGCCACCATCAATCAGGTCATTGATCAGGAGACGGCGGCCCTCGTCGTCGAAGAATTGGGGCACAAGGTCAAGATGGTGGGAATGACCAGCCCCGAGGCGCTGTTGGCCAATGAAGGGCCCATGGAGACGCCGGTCATGGGCCGTCGTCCGCCGGTGGTGACGGTCATGGGCCATGTGGACCATGGCAAGACGTCTCTGCTGGACCGGGTCCGCTCGACGCACGTGGCGAGCGCGGAGGCCGGCGGTATTACCCAGCATATTGGTGCCTACCATGTGGAAACCCCCAAGGGTACGGTGACCTTTCTCGATACGCCGGGCCACGAGGCCTTCACCGCCATGCGGGCGCGGGGGGCGCAGGCTACGGATATCGTGGTCCTGGTGGTGGCTGCCGATGATGGGGTCATGCCGCAAACCATTGAAGCCATTCACCATGCCAAGGCGGCGGGAGTACCCATCGTGGTGGCGGTGAACAAGATTGATAAGCCGTCCGTGGATCTGGAACGGATCCGTCAGGAACTGGCTGGACACAGCGTGGTGCCGGAAGAGTGGGGTGGTGACACCCAGTTTGTGAATGTTTCCGCCAAGACCGGTCTGCATATCGACGATTTGCTGGATGCCATTTTGCTGCAGGCGGAAATGCTGGATCTGGAGGTGCAGATGAACGGGCCGGCCAAGGGCGTGGTGATCGAATCCCGCCTGGATCGCGGCCGCGGTGCGGTGGCTACGGTCCTGGTCAAACAGGGGACCTTGCACGCGGGGGATATGCTCCTGGCAGGCGCCCAGTTTGGGCGGGTACGGGCCATGGTCAATGATTGTGGACAGCAGGTGCAGGAGGTGACGCCAGGAATGCCGGTGGAAGTCCTGGGTCTGTCGGATGTGCCCCAGGCCGGCGATGAGGCCGTGGTGGTTGGGGATGAGCGCAAGGCCCGTGAGGTGGCGCTCTTCCGGCAAGGCAAATTCCGCGATGTGCGGCTGGCCAATGTCCACAAATCCACCCTGGAGAATCTCTTTGAGGGTGCCGGCGAAGGGCAGGTCCAGCAACTGAATCTGGTGATCAAGGCGGACGTGCAGGGCTCTGCCGGGGCATTGGCGACGACCCTGGAACGTCTGTCCACCTCTGAAGTGCGGGTCAAGGTGATCCATGCGGGGGTTGGCGGCATTACCGAGTCGGATGTCAATCTGGCGGCGGCTTCGTCGGCGGTGATCATCGGTTTCAATGTGCGTGCGGAGGCGCCAGCGCGACGCCTCATCGAGCAAAGCGGCGTGGATGTGCGCTACTACAGCGTGATTTACGAAGCGGTGGATGAGGTGAAAGCCGCCATGAGCGGGATGCTCGCCCCCGAGATCCGTGAGCGTCACCTCGGACGAGCGGAAGTGCGCGATATCTTTCGTGTGCCGAAAGTGGGTACGGTGGCCGGCTGCATGGTCACCGATGGCATCTTGCGGCGGAATGCCAAGGTGCGCCTCATCCGCCAGGACGTGGTGATCTTCACCGGGGAAATGGACTCCCTGCGGCGCTTCAAGGAGGATGCGCGAGAGGTGCGCGAAGGCTTTGAGTGCGGTGTGGGCCTGCGTAATTATAATGACTTGAAGGTGGGAGATATCATCGAAGCGTTCGAAACCGTCGAAGTGGCGCGGACGGTCTAGGAGGGGTGGTGCAGAACTCCCATCGCGGCTACCCGCGCCGTGCGCGTGTTGCGCAATTGTTGCAGGAAGAAATTGCTGCGCTGTTGCCGGAAATGCATGCCCTGAGCTCGGTGCTCAGTCCCTTGCCGCCCACCATCAGCCTGGTGGAACTGGCTCCTGATATGCACTCGGCCACCGTCTATTTTTCTCTGATGACCGGCCCGGAGCGGGCGGATGCGGTGCGTGCCGCCCTGCAGGAGAGTGCCGGACAGTTGCGTCAGGCCCTGGGGAAACGTCTCGCCCTGCGGCGCATTCCGCCCTTGCACTTCGTTTATGATGCCCGCTTCGACCGGGGCGCCGGGATGGCGGCATTGCTGGCCGGCTTGCCCAGACCCCGCGATGAGGGGGAGGAATGACCGCTTGTCGCAATGGCATACTTCTATTGGACAAGCCTGCGGGTCTGACGTCCAATGCCGCCCTGCAGCGTGCCAAGCGCATCATGGGGAGCAAGAAGGCGGGGCACACCGGCAGCCTGGACCCCATCGCTACGGGCCTGTTGGTGCTGCTCTTTGGTGAGGCCACGAAAGTCTCCGATTACATCCTCAACGCGGACAAAAGCTATCATGCCACCCTGCGCCTGGGGCAGACCACGACAACGGGCGATAGCGAAGGCGAGATCCTGACGGAATCTCCGGTGCGGGTGGAGCGGGAACAATTGTTGGCGGTGTTGCGGCAGTTTATGGGGGAAATTGCGCAGATTCCGCCCATGTATTCCGCCATCAAGCAGGGGGGGCGACCCCTCTACGAGTTGGCGCGCAAAGGGGTGGAAGTGGTTAGGGAGCCGCGCCGGGTGCGCATTGACCGCCTGGATTTGCTGGCATGGGAAGGCGATCGGCTGGAATTGGATATTGTCTGCTCCAAAGGGACCTATATTCGCAGTCTGGCCATGGATATCGGTGCGGCATTGGGTTGCGGGGCGCACGTGCAGGCCCTGCGCCGAGTGCATACGGGTCCTTTCGATGTGCGCGACGCCCTCACCCTGGAGGCCTTGGCCGCCAGCCGGGAGGCGGGAGAGTGCCCCTTGCAGCCCATGGATCTGGCCTTGTCCTACCTGCCGGCCGTGACCCTGACGGAAAACACGGCTTATTATTTGTTGCAAGGCCAGGGCGTGGTGGTTGCCCATGCGCCCGCTCCCGGGCAAATCCGTTTGTATGGTCCGGAGCACAAATTCCTGGGACTGGGTGAAGTCCTGGAAGACGGTAGGGTGGCGCCGCGGCGCCTGATGAGCGTAAACTAAGCAAATATACTGGTTTAAGGCATGGAGAAGGAGAAAGCGTTATGTCGTTGTCGCGGGAAGGTAAAGCGGAAGTGGTGCAGGGTTATGCCACGCATCAAGGAGATACCGGTTCTCCGGAGGTGCAGGTGGCGCTGCTGACGGCTCGTATCGAGGGTCTGTCGGGGCATTTCAAGGCCCATACCCATGATCATCATTCCCGCCAGGGTTTGCTGAGAATGGTGGGTCAGCGGCGCAAGTTGCTGGATTACCTGAAAAAGCGCGATGTGAACCGTTATCGGTCGTTGATCGAGCGTCTGGGTTTGCGTAAGTAAGGAGAGGGATTTTGGCCATTTTGCGGAAACAGGTTGATTTTGGTGGCAACCGCCTGACTCTGGAAACCGGGCGCATGGCGCGGCAGGCGGACGGGGCGGTTTTGGTCTCCATCGGGGAGACAGTAGTCCTGGTGACGGCTGTCGGACGACGGGAGGTGAAGCCAGGTCAGGATTTCTTTCCGCTGACGGTCAACTATCAGGAAAAAACCTATGCCGCCGGCAAGATTCCCGGCGGTTTTTTCAAGCGCGAGGGGCGCCCGAGCGAGAAGGAGACGCTGACCTCCCGGCTCATCGACCGCCCCATCCGGCCACTCTTTCCCAAAGGCTTCATGAATGAGGTGCAGGTCATTGCCACGGTGCTGTCAGTGGACCGGGATAATGATCCGGACATTGCCGCCATGGTGGGCGCGTCGGCCGCTCTGGCCCTCTCGGGCATTCCTTTCAGCGGGCCCATTGGCGGGGCGCGGGTGGGCTTGGTGAACGGCCAGTTGATCCTCAACCCTTCCTATCAGCAGTTGGCCCAGTCGCAGATGGATCTGGTTGTGGCGGGTACCCGGCATGCTGTGCTGATGGTGGAATCCGAGGCTAGCGAGCTGCCGGAAGAAACCATGCTGGAAGCGGTGATGTTCGGCCATGCCCAGATCCAGCCGGTCATTCGGCTCATTGAAGAATTGGCGGCTGAGGCGGGCAAGCCTCGCTGGGCTTGGCAGGCGGCGCCGGTGGATGAAGCCTTGCAGGCGCAATTGACCGAACGCGCCGGCCCGGTCCTGCAGGAAGCCTATACCTTGCAGGAGAAGCAGGCGCGGAGCAAACGCTTGGAGGAAATCCGTGCGGCCATGGTGGCGGAGTTTGCCGAGGGCGATGCCCATCGGGCGGACACCATCACGAACCTCGTGAAAAAGGTGGAGACCGCCATTGTGCGTGGTCGGGTGTTGGACGGGGCGCCGCGCATGGATGGGCGTGATACCCATACGGTACGGCCCATTTCCATCGAGGCGGGGATTCTGCCGCGGACCCACGGTTCGGCCCTTTTTACGCGCGGCGAGACGCAGGCGCTGGTGGTGGCTACCCTGGGCACCAAGGGGGATGAGCAGATCATCGACGCCCTGCAGGGGGAGACCCGCGACCGTTTTCTGCTCCATTATAATTTTCCGCCCTTTTCCACCGGCGAGACGGGCATGGTGGGATCTCCCAAGCGGCGGGAGATCGGCCATGGCCGTCTGGCCAAGCGCGCCATCGCGGCCGTTCTGCCGACGGCGGCGCAGTTTCCCTACAGCCTGCGGGTGGTGTCGGAGATCCTGGAGTCCAATGGTTCCTCCAGCATGGCCTCGGTATGTGGGGCATCGCTGGCCCTGATGGATGCCGGGGTGCCGTTGAAGGCACCAGTGGCCGGCGTGGCCATGGGACTCATCAAGGATGGCGATCGCTTTGCGGTGCTGACGGACATCTTGGGCGATGAGGACCACCTGGGCGATATGGATTTCAAGGTGGCGGGTACGGAACAGGGCATCACCGCCCTGCAGATGGATATCAAGATCGATGGTATCACCCGGGAGATCATGGCCCAGGCTCTCAAGCAGGCCTTGGCCGGGCGCCTGCATATCCTGGGTCTGATGAAGGGGGTTTTGGCCGAGGCCCGTTCCGGTTTGTCGGATTATGCGCCGCGCATCATTACCCTGCATATCAATCCCGAACGGATCCGCGACGTCATCGGACCGGGTGGCAAGGTGATCCGCGCCCTCACCGAGGAAACCGGTACGAGCATTGATATTCAGGACGATGGTACGGTCACCATCGCGTCGGTGGATGGCGAAGCCGGCATGACGGCGCGCCGGCGTATCGAACTGCTCACCGCGGATGTGGAGGTGGGCATGATCTACGACGGGAAGGTGGCGAAGATCATGGACTTCGGTGCCTTTGTGACGATCCTCCCCGGGCGCGATGGCTTGCTGCATATCTCCCAGATCAGTAGCGAACGGGTCAATGACGTGCATGATCATCTCAAGGAAGGACAGGCCGTGCGCGTGAAGGTACTGGAAGTGGATCGTCAGGGTAAGGTCAAGTTGAGCATGAAAGACGTTCCCCAATAAATGGCCAGCACTTCCTCCGAAGGCGTCGCATTGCGGCGCCTTCATTGTTTCAGGATGGGTATAAGGTGATGGGAGATGAACCAATGCATGCCGAAATAACCGTTCTGACCAATGGCGTGGCCGTCATCAGCGAGCACCTGCCGGGACGGCAGGGCGTTGCCTTGTCCTTGAGTCTGGGCAACGGTAGCCGCGATCAGCTTAGGGAGGAAAATGGCTTTGCCCATCTCTTGGAGCACATGGTCTTCAAGGGCTCTCTGCTGCGGGATGCCGATGCCTTGAATGCGGCCATGGAGGCCCTGGGCGGGACCATCAACGCCTTTACGGATCGGGAAATGACGGTCTTTCATGGGACCATGCTGGCCGAGGATGCCGGGGCGGGGTTTGCCTTGCTGGAAGAAATGCTGATGCGGCCCAAGTTCGCCCATGCCGATTTGCGCCTGGAGAAGCAGGTGGTGGCCCAGGAGGCCGCCATGGCGGCCGAGGATATTGAGGACTGGGTGCAGGAGCGGGTATTGCGGGAGTTGTGGGGGGATCATTCCCTGGCGTGGCCGGTCCTGGGCAGCGCACGCTGCATCCGCCAAGCGAGCCGGCGGCGCCTGGTGGCTTATCATGCGCGGGTCCTGAGGGAGTCGCGGCTGGTGGTGGTGGGTGTGGGGAAGGTGGCCCACGATACCCTCTGTCGCTGGGCCGAGGGGGCCTTTGGGGATATTGCTCCGCAGCCGCGTGGAGCGGACCAGCCGCCGACCTTCCGCATCGGTCGGCGGCTGGTGCATCGCCCCCAGGCGCAGCAGGCGCACCTGGTTTGGGCGGCCCAGGCGTGCAGCGTTGCGGATCCGGATTATTACGCCTATGCGGTGGCAAATTTGATCCTGGGCGGCGGCACGGCCTCTCACCTCTTCCGCGAACTGCGCGAGCGTCGTGGCCTGGCTTATCAGGTCTTTTCGCACCTGGAGGCGCTTCGGGATGCGGGGGAGTGGATGATTTATGTGGCGACGCCCGCCCGCTCGCGGGACGAAACGGCCGTTGCCATGGCCGAGGTCCTGCATCGTCTGATGGAGAACGGTCCGGAGGCGGAGGAATTGGCGGGGGCCAAACGCAGTCTGCGCGTGCAGATCCTGCTGGGCCAGGAGGATGTGGAAACGCGCATGGCGCGGCTGGGGCGGCAGTGGCTCTACCTGGGCCGCTGCATCGCGGTGGAGGAGTCCCTCCAGCGGCTGGCCGCAGTGGATGCCGCCGCGGTCACGGCAGTGCTGAGCAAGGCCTGGGGACAGCGTTTTGAACTCAGTTGCCTCCCGGGATAGGGCCGCCGAGCGGTCTCTTCGCGCAGAAGGCCTTGGGCGGCTTACTGGAACTGGTCTTTCCAGGAACGTAACGCCGTAAAAATGCTGAGGGGATCGTTGGGAACGCTGAGGTCATGCGCTTGTACCGCGGCAATGAGCGATGACTCCCGGACCCGGAGGAAGGGATTGCTGGCCCGTTCCAGGCCGATGGTGGAGGGGAGAGTGGGCCGGCCTGTCAAGCGTTGCCGCTCTGCCCGCCGCTCCCGTTCGCGGAGGATGGGGTGATCGGGTTCGAGATGGCGGGCAAAGCGCAGGTTGCTCAGGGTATATTCATGGGCGCAATAGACCTGGGTCGCGTCGGGAAGGGCGGCGAGGCGATCCAGGCTGTGGAGCATTTGCGCGGGGGTGCCTTCAAAGAGGCGCCCGCAGCCGGCGGCAAAGAGCGTGTCCCCGCAAAAGAGCTGCTGATCTACCAGGTAAGCGAGGTGGTCGCGGGTGTGGCCCGGCAGCTCCATGATGGTCACCGGGACTCCGTCAATGGCATACTTGCCTTCCTGAAGGGGATGGGTGAGGGAGGGAATGCGGGTGTTGGCGCCGTATACGGGTATCTTGAATTGCGCGGCAAGGGCGGCGACGCCGCCGACATGGTCGGTGTGATGATGGGTGCAGAGGATGGCCGTTGGCGGACATCGGTCCTGTTGGATCCAGTCCAGGACCGGCTCGGCAGCGCCGGGATCGATGATCCAGCAGGCGGTGTCGGCGGTGACGGCATAGATGTAATTGTCGGTGAAGGCGGGAATGAAATGGATGTCCATGGCCTGAACTCGTGCGCTGTTGGAGGCTCCAGAGTAGCATAAGGAGGATCATGGATAATCCTGCGGAGGGGTATGGCTAGGTCGCAGAAGCGGCAGCAGAGGGCGTCGCAATGGTGGGAAACCCATGGCGGCCGCCTGCTCCTGGATCGTGCCCGTGAACTGTTGCCGCGTTGGCTGACCCGCCTGCAGCCGGAGGCGGTTTTACAGTTGGGGCAACCCGTTTTTTGGGGTTTGCCGCCGGGCATTCATCATGCCTGGGTTTTGCTCAATGATGGTTTTTCCCTGCCGACGGGGGGTTATCTCCAGGCCTATGGCCGTTGCGATGCCTTGCCTTTAGCGTCCATGCGCTTTGATCTGGTGATTGTTCCCTTTTGCCTGAGCCGCATGGCAGATCCGCAGCGCACCCTGGCGGAGTGCTGGCGGGTGTTGCGGCCGGAAGGCCATATCCTGATCATGGATTTCAACCCGGGCGGCAGCCTGAACGTGCTGCGCCGCTGGCATCTCTGGCGGCGCGACCGGAACTGGCCGTGGTGGCGGCCCTTCCTTTCCCTCGGGCAATTGCGCGGGCTGCTGGAGGAGCAGGACTTTACCCTGCGGGAAGGGCGTTATTTTCAATATACCTTGCCCGGACTGAAAGAGAATGCGCAATGGCTGGAGTTGATGGGGGACCGCTGGTGGCCGGCTGGCGCCAACGCCTACCTGCTTCTGGCGAAGCGCCGGGAAGCCGGGCTTCCGCCGCCGGAACTCTTGTGGCAGAGCTATCTGCGGCGCCGCCGTCGGCGGGCGCTGGCCTCCGGGGTGCCGGCCACCTTTGCCCGGGATAAGGATTGATGCGCTATGGTGGATAAGACGGTGGAGATTTATACCGATGGCGGTTGCCGGGGAAACCCGGGTAGCGGCGCGTGGGCGGCCTTGCTGCGGCAGGGGCCGGTGGAGAAGATCCTGTGGGGTTTTGCGCCCAGCACGACCAACAACCGGATGGAGTTGACCGCTGCCCTCATGGGGTTGGAGGCTTTGAAGCGTCCGCTGGCGGTGCGGGTGATCAGCGATTCGCGCTATTTGCAAGATGGCATGATGAAATGGCTGCCGGCATGGCAGCGCCGGGGCTGGCGTACGGCGAGCGGTGCTGCGGTGAAAAACCAGGATCTCTGGGAGCGCCTGTCCGCCGCCGCCAAGGCCCACCAAGTGCAGTGGGAATGGGTGCGCGGCCACAATGGTCACGAGGAAAACGAGCAGGTGGATCGTGTTCTCAATGCCGTGATGGATCGTTACGCGGGGACGACGGCGGCGCAGCAAGGGGAGGGCTGGTCATGAGGCAGGTGGTGCTGGATACGGAAACTACCGGGGTGGACTGGAAGCAGGGGCATCGGGTCATCGAAATCGGCGCGGTGGAACTGCTGGACCGCCGTTTGAGCGGTCGCCATTACCAGCAATACCTGAATCCGGAGCGCCCCAGCGACCCTGACGCCATTCGCGTGCATGGCATCACCGATGCCTTTTTGCAGGATAAACCGCGTTTTGCCGAGGTGGCGGAGGAGTTTTTGGCCTTCATCGCCGGTGCCGAATTGATCATCCACAATGCGCCCTTTGATATGGGTTTCATCAACCACGAATTGCGCCGCGCAAGCCGCAAGCCCATTGCCCCACCGGTGCTGGATACCCTGGTGGATGCCCGCCGCCGACATCCCGGCCAGAAGAATGACTTGAACAGCCTATGCCGCCGTTACGGGGTGGATAACAGCGGTCGTGAGCTGCACGGTGCCTTGCTGGATTGTGAAATCCTCGCCCAGGTCTATCTGGCCATGACCGGCGGTCAGGTGGATATGGGTCTGGATACGGGCAAGGAGATACATGGGGGGGCAGCGCAGACGATGGCTCCCATGCCCGGCGGTCCGGCGCTGCGCCAATCTCCCCTGCGGGTCATTGCCGCCAGCGCTGCCGAGCGTGAGCTCCATCGCCGCTATCTGGCGGGCATGGGCGAGGGTGCTTGTCTATGGCCTCAGGATGGGAGTGATTGAACGGCGTTATCGACCGAATCGATCCTTATGCCGGGTGTTCGTCGAAGGCGACGCCGCGCTCGATCAGTTCGATGCGGTAACCGTCCGGATCTTCGACAAAGGCGATGACCGTCTGTCCATGTTGCATGGGTCCGGCTTCGCGCACCACGCGGCCACCCCGGGCCTTGATGGCTGCGCAGGCCTCCGCCGCATTTTCCACCTCGATGGCGATATGACCGAAGGCGTTGCCCAGTTCGTAGGTGCGTACGCCCCAGTTGTAGGTCAGCTCGATGACGGCGCCTGCGCTTTCATCCTGATAGCCGACAAAGGCGAGGGTGAATTTCCCTTCCGGATAATCCTTGCGGCGCAGGATCTGCATGCCGAGCACTTCGGTATAAAACTGCATGGAGCGATCGAGATCGCCAACGCGGAGCATGGTGTGCAGGATGCGCATGATACTCTCCTTTAGGGGGTGAGCAGGTAGTCCAGGGCTTCGATGACTTCCAGTTGGTAGCTTTGCTGGGCGGGGATAACGAGGGTGTCACCCTCCCGCAACTCCTGGGCACTCTCGGTCCCGCTTTGCCGATAGTAGGCAAGGCCGGCCAGGATCCGGAGGGTTTCCCCCGCATCGCTCTGCAGGGTATAGGTGCCCGGATGGAGCAAGGCCAGGGTATGCATGCTGCCATCGGCAAGGATGACGCTGCGCTCGCTGCGGCGTCCCTCCAGGGACAGACGGGAACCCTTGCCCAGGGCTGCGACGGGAATGTGGCCGTCCATGCTCATCCCTGGAGACGTCTTTCGATGCGCAGACGCAGGGCGTTGAGCTTGATGAAGCCCTCGGCGTCCTTCTGGTTGTAGGCCCCGGCGTCGTCTTCAAAGGTGGCGATGCGGGGATCGAAGAGGGTATTGGCCGATTGGCGGCCCACCACCATGCAAGTGCCCTTGTAGAGCTTCAAGCGGACTACGCCGTTGACCAAACGCTGGGTGCCGTCGATAAGGCCCTGCAGGGCGCGCCGCTCCGGGCTCCACCAGAAGCCATTGTAGATGATGCTGGCGTAGCGGGGCATGAGCTCGTCCTTGAGGTGGGCCACCTCCCGGTCCAGGGTAATGGACTCCAGGGCGCGATGGGCCTTGAGGAGGATGGTACCGCCGGGGGTTTCGTAGCAGCCTCGGGATTTCATGCCCACATAGCGGTTTTCCACGATGTCCAGGCGGCCGATACCATGTTCCCCGCCAACCGTGTTCAGATGGGCAAGAAGCTGTGCTGGCGGGAGGGCCTCACCGTCAATGGCGATGGGATCGCCATGGGCGAAGGTGATTTCCAGGTAGCGGGGCTGCTGGGGGGCCTTTTCCGGATCCTGGGTCCAGCGCCACATGCTGGCTTCGGGCTCCGCCCAGGGGTCTTCCAGGATCCCGCCTTCGTAGGAGATATGGAGGAGATTGGCATCCATGGAATAGGGGGATTTTTGCCCATGGCGCTCCACCGGGATGCCATGCCGCTCGGCGTAGGCCAGGAGCTTCTCCCGGGAGTTGAGATCCCATTCCCGCCAGGGGGCGATGACCTTGATGTCCGGATTGAGGGCATAGGCCCCCAATTCGAAGCGCACCTGATCATTGCCTTTGCCGGTGGCGCCGTGGGCGACGGCATCGGCCCCCACTTCGTCGGCAATTTCCACCATACGCTTGGCGATGAGCGGCCGGGCGATGGAGGTGCCGAGCAGATACTCGCCTTCGTAAATGGTATTGGCGCGGAACATGGGAAAGACGAAATCGCGCACAAACTCCTCGCGCAGGTCATCGACGAAGACTTCCCGGGCGCCCAGTTGGGTGGCCTTGGCCCGGGCGGGTTCCAGTTCCTCTCCCTGGCCGATGTCGGCGGTGAAGGTGATGACTTCACATTGATAGGTGTCCTGCAGCCATTTGAGGATAACCGAGGTATCCAGTCCGCCGGAATAGGCGAGGACGACTTTTTTGACCATCTGCTTATCCTCCGTGGGTCGCAGCCACCGGGCCGAGACCGAATAAAAATTCCATGAGCGCCTTTTGGGCATGGAGACGATTTTCCG
The DNA here is from genome assembly GCF_003721225.1 of Acidithiobacillus sulfuriphilus. GTDB lineage: Bacteria > Pseudomonadota > Gammaproteobacteria > Acidithiobacillales > Acidithiobacillaceae > Acidithiobacillus_B > Acidithiobacillus_B sulfuriphilus. The sequence continues at coordinate 14,815 of NZ_RIZI01000161.1, forward strand.
CTTCTTCCCAGACCAGGGAGCGGGCGCCGTCGATGACCTCCGCGGTGACCTCCTCGCCGCGATGGGCGGGGAGGCAGTGCATGAAGATGGCGTCGGGGGCCGCGGCGGCCATGAGGGCGGCGTTGACCTGGAAGGGCCAAAGGGTGGCATGGCGGGCGGTCGCCTCCTCTTCCTGCCCCATGCTGGTCCAGACATCGGTGACGACGAGGTCGGCACCCTGCACGGCTTGCCGGGCGTCATGGACGATTTCTACCCGTTCTGCCGTCATGGCCATGATCTCCGGGGCGGGCAGGTAGCCGTCCGGGGTGCCGATGCGCAGGTGGAAATTCAGCAGGGTGGCCGCCTCCATCCAGGAGTGAGCCATGTTGTTGGCACCGTCACCAATGAAGGCCACCGTTCTGCCCGCAAGCGTGCCCCAGTGCTCCAGGGCGGTCATCAGGTCGGCGAGGAGTTGACAAGGGTGATGATCGTCGGAGAGGCCATTGATCACGGGCACCCGTGAGCAGGCGGCAAAGCGCTCCAGGTTGTTGTGCGCGAAGGTGCGGATCATGACCATGTCGACCATGCGCGAGAGCACCCGGGCCGTATCCTCGATGGTCTCGCCCCGGCCGAGCTGGGTGTCGCGGGGGGACAGAAAGAGGGCGTGTCCGCCGAGCTGGGTCATTCCTGTTTCAAAGGAAACCCGCGTGCGGGTGGAGGACTTTTCAAAGATCATGGCCAGGGTCCGGCCCCCGCAAGGGGCATAGCGTTCCCCCTGCCGCTGCAGGGCCTTGAGGGCGATGGCGCGTTGCAGCAGGGCGAGGATTTCGTCCCGGCCGAGGTCGTTGAGACGCAAAAAATGGCGCATGCTCATGCCCTCTCCCGGAGCAGTTCCACGAGCCCTTCCACCAGCAGGTCGATCTCGCCTTCCTGGATGATAAGGGGGGGCAGGAGGCGAATCACCCGCTCGGCCGTGACGTTGATGAGGAGGGCCTTCTCCAGGGCGCGTTCCACCAAGCCCTCGGGCTTGTCGCGCAATTCGATGCCGACCATGAGGCCCATGCCGCGAATATCGACGACCTGGTGATGCGCGGCAAGCCGCTCCCGCAGCTTCCGGCGCAGGATGGCCCCCATGCGTGCGGCATGGGCGGGGATGGCCTCCTGCTGCATGGTATCGAGGACGGCCTGGGCGACGGCGCAGACCAGCGGCCCGCCGCCGAAGGTGGTGCCGTGCTTGCCCGGGCTGAATAGGGCGGCGACACGGGCATTGGCGAGCATGGCGCCGATGGGGACGCCGTTGCCGAGTCCCTTGGCCAGGCTCAGGACGTCCGGCAGGAAACCGGGGAGTTGCTGGTAGGCGAAGAACTGTCCAGTGCGGCCGATACCCGTTTGTACCTCGTCGAGCATCAGGAGGATGTCGGCATCGTTGCAAAGGGCGCGCAGGCCGGCGAGAAAACCCTCGGGGGCAGGGCGTACGCCGCCCTCGCCCTGGATGGGCTCCACCAGAATGGCGCAGAGATCGGGATTGGCCTGCACCAGGGCCTGGGCCGTGGCCAGATCGCCGTAGGGGGCACGGAGGAAGCCGGGGAGCAGCGGCGCAAAGCCGGCCTGGATCTTGAAGTTGCCCGTGGCCGTGAGGGTGGCCATGGTGCGACCATGGAAGGCATTGCTGAAGACCAGGATGCGTGGTTCGGCAATCCCCTTGGCGTGGCCGTGGAGGCGCGCGATCTTGATGGCGGCCTCATTGGCCTCGGCCCCGCTGTTGCAGAAAAAGGCGCCGTCGAGGCCGCTGATGGTACAGAGCGTCTCGGCCAGCCATTCCTGGGCCGGGATGCGATAGAGGTTGGAGGTGTGCAGGAGGCGTCCGGCCTGTTCCTGGAGGGCGCGGGTCACCGCCGGGTGACTGTGGCCGAGGCCGCAGACGGCAATGCCCGCCAGGGCGTCCAGGTAGCGTCGCCCGTCGCTGTCCTGGAGCCACACGCCTTCCCCATGGACAAAGGCCACCGGTAGTCGGGCATAATTGTGCATCAGTCCCATCAGAGGGCGGCCTCCCCGTGCAGGGCGAAGGCCGTGTGCAGGGTACGCACCGCCAGTTCCAGATATTTTTCGTCGACCACGACGGAGATCTTGATCTCGGAGGTGGAAATCATCTGGATGTTGATGTTTTCCTGGGCCAGGGAGGCGAACATGGTGGCGGCGATGCCGGCATGGGAGCGCATGCCGACGCCGACCACGGAAACTTTGACGATGTGCTCGTCGCCCTGCACCGCATCGGCACCGAGCCCCTGGGCGATGTCGCGGACGATGTCCATGGCCTTGGCAAAATCGCTGCGCTCCACGGTGAAGGTGAAATCCGTCTTGCCCGCCTCGGAAACATTCTGGATGATCACGTCCACATTGATGTGTGCCGCCGAGATGGGGCCGAGAATGGCGTGGGCGATGCCGGGGCGGTCGGGCACGCCGGGCACGGTGATCTTGGCTTCGTTACGGGAAAAGGCAATGCCGGAGACGCGCGGAGCTTCCACAGGGTTTTCCTCATTGGTGACCAGGGTGCCGGTGCCATCCGTGAAAGAGGACAGGACGCGCACGGGCACGTTGTATTTCATGGCGAATTCGACGGATCTGGTCTGCAGGACCTTGGCGCCGAGACTGGCCATTTCGAGCATTTCTTCAAAGGTGATGCGGTCCAGCCGCCGTGCCCGGGATTCCACCCGCGGGTCGGTGGTGTAGATTCCGTCCACGTCGGTATAAATGGCACACTCGTCGGCGTGCAGGGCAGCGGCCAGGGCTACGGCGGTGGTGTCGGAGCCGCCGCGGCCAAGGGTGGTGATATTGCCATCGGGATCAACGCCCTGGAAGCCGGCGACGACGACGATCTTCCCCGCATCCAGGGCGGCGCGGATGCGCTCGCTGGCAATATGCTGAATACGGGCCTTGGTATGGGCCGTGTCGGTGAGGATGGGCACCTGCCCGCCGGTGTAGGAAACGGCCTTCTGGCCCAACCCCTCCAGGGCCATGGCGAGCAGCGCGATGGTGACCTGCTCCCCGGTGGCGAGCAGGGTGTCCATCTCCCGTTCCGCAGGCTTGGGGCTGACGGCGCGCCCCAGGTGGAGCAGGCGGTCGGTCTCGCCGGACATGGCCGAAACCACGATGACGACCTGGTGGCCTTCCTGCCGGGTGCGGATGGCGCGCTTCGCCACTTCGCGAATGCGCTCGACGCTCCCTACGGAGGTGCCCCCGAATTTTTGTACGATCAGTGCCATTTGCGTGATTTTGTCAAAATGAAGGGGTAATTAAATCATAAAGCGCCGGTCATGGGTATGCGTGGCGGGACGGCGGGGGCGGGTGCCGACGCGGGGGTGTCGTCATGGCCTCACGAACCGGTCGGACCTTTGCGACAAGCCATGAACGGCTTTGTTGCCTCGCACCAGGGGGCGGGATGGGGGCTTGCCCCATGGCGCGGAGCCGGCTCAGTGGACGGTGGGGGCGCTGTTGTCGCTCTTTTTGCGGCCGTCCAAGAAGGTATAAATGGGACAGTAGCCAAAAATCCCCGTGGCGATGAGGAGATAGCCGGACAGCGTCCATTCCCAGAATGGCCAGGGGTACCAGAGCAAGACGGCGGCGATCATGGCGCCAAAGTAAATCCGCAGCCAGCGCTCTACGGGCATCATGTTTTTTTGCAGTTTCATGGGGTGCGTCCTTTTTGCAAATGGGACCCGATCATCGGAAAAGATACGCCCCAAGGCCGGCCGGGGCAAGGCTTGGGGGCGGGTCAGAGGGCCTCGTTGGCGAAGTCGGCCAAGCGGGAACGTTCGCCGCGGCGCAGGGTGATATGGCCGCTGTGGCCCCAGTTTTTGAAGCGATCGACGACATAGGTGAGGCCCGAGGTGGTTTCGGTGAGGTAAGGGGTGTCAATCTGGGCGATGTTGCCCAGGCAGACGATTTTGGTGCCCGGCCCGGCGCGGGTAATGAGGGTTTTCATTTCCTTGGGGGTGAGGTTTTGCGCCTCGTCAATGATGACGAACTTTTCGAGGAAGGTGCGCCCGCGCATGAAGCTCATGGACTTGACGCGGATGCGTTTGCTCACCAGATCCTGGGTGGCGCCGCGGCCCCAGGAGCCGCCTTCATCGCTGCCGCGGGCAAGGATTTCGAGGTTGTCTTCCAGGGCGCCCATCCAAGGGAGCATTTTTTCTTCTTCGGTGCCGGGAAGGAAGCCGATCTCGTCACCGACGGGGACCGTCGCGCGGGTGATGACGGCCTCCGCGTAGCGTCTCTCGTCGAGGATCTGATGCAGCGCCGCAGCCAGGGTCAGCAGCGTCTTGCCGGTACCGGCATGGCCGAGGAGGGTAACGAAGTCGATGTCCGGGTCCATGAGCAGATTCAGGGCGAAGTTCTGTTCCCGGTTACGTGCCTGAATACCCCATACGGCGTGGCGTTCGCTGCGGTAATCGGTGACCCGCTCAATGATGCAGTGATCCGGGTGAATGTTGCGCACGATGGCGGCGAACTCCTCTCCCGCCCCCTCCGGACTCAGGGTGATGAACTGGTTGGGATGCCAGTGGCGGGTAGCGGGGCCGCTGATTTTATAAAAGCTACGGCCGCTTTCCTGCCAGGCATCGAGATCCCGGCTGTGGCTCTGCCAGAAGTCGGCGCCCAGGACCTCCAGGCCGGTATAGAGGAGATCGGCATCCTCCAGCGCCCGGTCACTATGGTAGTCCTCGACGCGCACGCCGAGGGTACGCCCCTTGATGCGCAGATTGATGTCTTTGCTGACGAGGATGATCTGCCATTCGGGATGACGTTTTTGCAACTCCAGGGTGACGGCGAGTATTTCGTTGTCGGCCTTGCCGCCGGGCAGATCCGCCGGAAGGACCTGGGAATGGGCGATGGTCTGGAAATAGAGGCGACCCTGGGCATAGGGCAGCGGCAGCCCGGCGTCCAGGTCGTCGCCGTCGTGGAGCATCTCATCCAGATAGCGGCTGACCTGGCGGACATTGCGCGCTTGCTCGGTGACGCCCTTCTTGTGTTGATCCAGCTCCTCCAGGACGACCATGGGCAGGAGGATATTGTGCTCCTGGAAGCGGAACAGGGCCGCCGGATCGTGCATGAGGACGTTGGTGTCCAGGATGTAGAGGCGGGGTTTTTCGGATTCTCCCAAGACCGGGGCGTGGGCAGTCATGGTCAGGGTATCTGCTGGACGATCTTGAGCAGCTCCGCGGCGTGACCGGCAGCCTTGACCTTGCGTTCGCTGTGGGCGATGCGGCCAGCGCGGTCCATCACGAAGGTGCTGCGTTCGATGCCGATGCTCTTTTTGCCGTACATGTTTTTTTCCTTGAGTACGCCGTAGGCGCGGCAGACTGCTTCGTCGCTATCGGAAAGCAGGGGGAATGGGAAGTGATACTTGGCGGCAAATCGTTCATGGGCCGCGAGGCTGTCCCGGGATAGCCCCAGAATTTCCGTGTCGGCGGCCTGGAACTGCGGATAAAGCGCAGTGAACTCCTGGCCTTCGGTGGTGCATCCCGGCGTGTCGTCCTTGGGGTAAAAATACAGAATGACCTTTTTGCCGCGCAGATCCGCCAGGGCGATCTGCCGCCCGTCATGGGCCGGAAGGCGGAAGTCGGGAGCGGGATGGCCAGGGATGACGAGGTCTTCGGACATGGTGAACTCCTATGGATGCTTCCGCCAGAATCTAGCGCGCCGGCCCGGTTACTGTCCAGCATGGGGCGGGAACCCATGTGGCTAAATCTGGTCTATAATTAGAAATATAAAGGAAATGGCTTAAGAAGATTGTGCGTGCCGAATCGCTTTGCCGCGACGGGCAGATTTGAACTGGGCAAACCTCGCTTGTAGTTACAAACGAACGGTATTCTATCGGGAGACAAGATGGCAACGGATCTGAAGGGCTTGAAGGCGGCTTGTGGGCAGAGTATCTGGGTGGACAACCTCTCGCGGACCCTGATTCGGGATGGCATCCTGCGCCGGTACATAGAGGAGGATGGGGTAAGCGGGGTGACCTCCAATCCGAGTATTTTTCAGAAGGCGATCCATGGCAGCCCATATTATCAGGAGGATTTGCGGCGGCCGGCCGCGTCCGCGGAGCGGCTTTATGAGTCTCTGGTGGTGGAAGACCTCCGCCAGGCCTGCGATCTCCTGCACCCGACATTCCTGGCCAGTGATGGCGACGATGGCCTGGTAAGCTGGGAGGAGTCGCCGCGTCTGGGCGACGACGCCGAGGCGAGCATTGCCGAGGCGGAGCGCTTGCGCTCCCTGGTGCAGCGCGAGAATCTGCTCATCAAGGTGCCGGCGACCCCGGCCGGCGTCCGCGCCTTTGAGGCGCTCATCGCCCGGGGGATTTCCATCAATGTGACCTTGATGTTCAGCCTTGGGCATGTGCGGGCCGTTTTCGCTGCCTATCAGCGGGGATTGCGCCAGTATATCGCGTCCGGCGGTGATCCGCGGCGGGTCAAGGCGGTGGCCAGCCTGTTCCTGTCGCGGGTGGATACCCTGGTGGATCAGCGCCTGACTGCCATGGGGAGTGAGGAGGCACTGGCTTTGCGGGGCAAGGCGGCGGTGGCCATGGCGAAATCGGCCTACGCCATCTACCAGGAGACCTTCCATGGCCAGGGCTTCGCCGGACTGCGTGAGGCCGGGGGGCGGCCGCAATACCTGCTGTGGGCGAGCACCAGCACCAAGAATCCGGCCTATGACGACCAGCTCTATGTGCAGCCCCTCATTGGCCCGGAGACCATCAACACCCTGCCCGAGGCGACCCTCAGGCTCTTTCGCGAGCATGGCCGCCTGCAGCCCACCCTGGAGGATGGTCTGGCCGAGGCGCGGGCCACCATGGCGCGTTTACAGGCGCTGGGGATCGATATGGACGGAGGGATCGCCGCAACCCTGCAACGCGAGGGCTTGCAGCTTTTTTCCGATAGTTTCGAGGAGATGCTGGCGGAGGTGCGGCGGGCGAGTGCCTGATGCCTTGATTCCGTAATAATGGCAGTTGGCGGATACAGGTCGAATCCGGCGTGCGGCGCCGTCGCCGCACGCCGTTGTTTCAGAAGCCGACGTTGCGAAAGCCGGCGTCGACATAGACGATTTCGCCGGTGATGCCCGAGGCGAGATCCGAACAGAGGAAAGCGGCGGTGTTGCCCACCTCTTCCTGGGTGACATTGCGCCGCAGGGGGGCGTGGGCCTCATAGTGGTCCAGGATCTTGCGGAAATCGCCAATCCCGCTGGCGGCGAGGGTGCGGATGGGCCCTGCGGAAACGGCATTGACCCGGATGCCTTCCGGGCCCATGGCGTAGGCGAGGTAGCGCACACTGGCTTCCAGGCTGGCCTTGGCCAAGCCCATGACGTTGTAGTTGCTCATGGCGCGCTCGGCGCCCAGATAGGTCAGGGCCAGCAAGGCGCCATGGCGGCCCTGCAGTAGCGGGTGCAGGGCCTTGGCCAGTGCGGTGAAGCTGTAACTGGATACTTCATGGGCGATGCGAAAGCCTTCGCGGGTGGTGGCATCCAGATAAGAGCCGGCGAGCTCGTTCTTGGGCGCAAAGGCTGCCCCGTGGATGCCGATATCCACACCGCCCCAGGTCTGGCCAATCTCCGCCATGACCTCGTTCAACTGCCCGTCATTTTGCAGATCCAGTTCCAGGGGCTGGGGTCCGTTGAGCTCCGCCGCTAGGTCTTCGACGCGACCGCGGGTCCGTTCGCCCTGATAAGTGAGCCAAACCTCCGCTCCCTGGCGTCGCATGGCCTGGGCGATGCCCCAGCAAATGGAGCGATCATTGGCAACGCCGACGACCAGGGCTTTTTTGTTTTGCAGGAATCCCATGGTTACCTCTTCATGACAGGATCATGGCATCCACGCTCAGTGGGGGCCATAGATGGTGAGCCGTGCGCCGGGCTGGAGGTCTGCCGCCGAGGCCAGACGGTTCCATTGGATCACGGATTTGGGGGTGACGTGGTAGCGTTGCGCAATCTGCCAGAGGGTGTCGCCGGGGCGTACCACATAAGTGGTGGTTCGCCCTCCCGAAGCTGCGTGCTCCTCGCGGGCCGAGATGGCGGCTACGGCGGTGGTCCGCGGGATGCGCAGGGTCTGACCGGGATGCAGTACGCTCTTTTCGGTGAGGTGGTTGGCGCGGGCGAGGGCACTCACGCCTACGCCAGCCCGCTGGGCGATCTGCCAGAGGCTTTCGCCCGGGCGCACCTGAAGTTTCCGGGCGCCGCGGGCGGCCGTGTATACCGGTACGGCCTTTTCCCCGCCGTGGATGCTGAGACTTTGCCCCACTTGCAGATCGCGCGCGGAGCGAATGTGATTCCAGCGCTTGAGCTCGGCCACGCTGACGCCCGCGCGCTGGGCGACCCGGGAGAGGGTTTCCCCGGGACGAACGGTGAGGGTGTCGTTGTTGCGGGCATATACGGCCGGCGTAGCAGCGCCCCGGGCGTAGATCCTGAGCGTCTCCCCGGCGCGCAGATCACGCGCCGAGCGAATATGGTTCCAGCGCTTGAGCTCGGCCACCGTCACGCCCGCGCGTCGGGCGAGATGCCAGAGGGTTTCGCCACGGCGGAGGGCGACGCTGTGCAAGGTCGGCTGCGGCGTAGCGGCTGCTACGGCCGTGACGGCGGGGGTGGCAGTGGCGGAAGAGGGCAAGGTCAGCAGGGCGGATTGCAGGGTGTCGGCCTTTTCCGTGGGCACGACGAGCTGATAATCGGCGGGGGCTACCCCATAGCGCAGGCCGGCATTGAGGTGCTGGAGCTCGGCCACGGGCATGTCCATCAGCCGGGCGGCCACGTTGAGATCCACGGATTTGGGCGTCGTGATGACGGCGATATGGGGTTGGTCGGGGATGTCGGGAAGGGCAACGTGATAGGCGTTGGCGTTGCGCAATACCTGCGCCAGGGCGAGCAGTTCGGCGACGTAGTTTTCGGTTTCCTGGGGAAGGTTGAGATCCCAGAAATCGGTGGGCTTGCCGGCGGCGAGATTTTGCGCAATGGCGGTGGAAACTGTGCCTTGGCCGGCGTTGTAGGCGGCGATGGCGAGGAGCCAGTTGCCTCCGAAATAGTTATAAAGGTAGGAAAGATAATCCAGGGCGGCGCCGGTGGAGGCGGTGAGACTCAGGCGCGGATCGCCCCAGCGGGTGTTTTGCAGGCCAAAATTGCGGGCGGTGCCGGGAACGAATTGCCATAGGCCGGCGGCGCTGGCGGGGGAATAGGCTTTCGGATTATAGCCGCTCTCGATGGCAGGGAGGAGGGCCAGTTCCATGGGCAGCCCGCGATCCGCTACGGAATTGACCACATAATAGAGAAAGGGACGGGCGTTGCCGAGGATTTGATCCAATTTTCCCTGATGTTGCAGAAACCAGGTGCGCCATTTGTCGACCTCGACGCGGGAGACGTCGCTGAGGCGCAGGCCGTTGTCGATGCGCTGCCAGACATTGCCGGGCTGGGCGGCCGCGACCGCCGGATCAGTGCCAAAAGCCCCGTTGTCGAGGTACTGTTGGAGCGTGGCGGAAAGGCTGCTGTTCTGCAGGCCTATGGCATGGTTGCTGGCATCCGCCCAAGCCATAGGATTGCCGCCCAGTGCAGCGAGGGTCGCCAGGGCGATGAACTGTTTCTTCATGAGGCCTCCTTTTTTCTGCGAGCTCGGCCCAGGGGGGCAAAGGCGCTCGCCTATCTGTTGCTGTAATACAACTATCTGATTATAAACAGGCGCTTGTGTCCTTATGCAAAATACCTGATGGGCGATAGTAGGAAAGTTTTGCCTATCCCGTCAAACCATGATGGACATACCCCCCGGACGCGGAGATTGCTATCATGCCGTTTTCGACCCATTTCAAGGACCATTCCATGTCGGTACGCACGCGCTTCGCCCCCAGTCCCACCGGTTATCTCCACATCGGCGGGGTGCGTACGGCCCTCTATTCCTGGTTGCACGCGCGCCAGCATCAAGGCCGCTTCGTGCTGCGCATCGAGGATACGGATGTGGAGCGGTCCACGCCCGAAGCCACGGCGGCCATTCTGGAGGGGATGGCGTGGCTGGGTCTCGACTGGGACGAAGGCCCCTTCTACCAGATGCAGCGCATGGAGCGTTACCGGGCCGTACTGGCCGAGATGCTGGCGGCGGGATCGGCCTATTATTGCTATTGCAGCAGGGAAGAAGTGGAGGCCATGCGCGAATTGCAGCGGGCCAAGGGGGAAAAGCCGCGCTATGACGGGCGTTGCCGCACCCGCCGGTCGCCGCGTGCCGATGTGGCGCCGGTGATCCGTTTCCGTAGCCCCGATAGCGGGGAGACGGTGGTGGAGGACCTGATCCATGGGACCGTGCGCTTTCAAAATAGTGAACTGGATGATCTGATCATCGCCCGCTCCGATGGCACGCCCACCTACAATTTTTGTGTGGTGGTGGACGATTGGGATATGCAGATCACCCACGTGATTCGCGGTGATGATCATCTCAATAACACGCCGCGCCAGATTCAGATCCTCCAGGCGCTGGGCGCAACGCCGCCCATCTACGCCCATGTGCCGATGATCCTCGGTCCGGATAAGCAAAAACTTTCCAAGCGTCATGGGGCGGTGAGCGTGCTGCAGTACCGGGAGATGGGCTATTTGCCCGAGGCGCTGCTCAATTTCCTGGTGCGTCTGGGCTGGGCCCATGGCGACCAGGAAGTTTTTACGCGGGAAGAGATGATTGCGCTTTTTCATGTCGAGGAGGTCAACAAGGCCGCTTCCGCCTTTAATCCGGAAAAGTTGCTTTGGCTCAACGCTCAGCATCTGCAGCGCCTGCCGGCCGCGGATCTGGCCCAGCGCTTGGCGCCTTACCTCGCCGCCCAGGGGGTTGATGCAGCAGCCTGCGCGCAGGGCCCGCAACTGGCGGCGGTGGCGGATCTCTTGCGGGAACGGGCCAAGACCCTGGTGGAAATGGCCGAGGCGGCGGTATTTTTTTACCTGGCGCCGCCGCAATGGGAGGCCAAGGATGCCGAAAAGCACCTGCGCCATCAGGGGCCGCTGTTGTCCGAAGTGCATGGGGTATTGGCGGCCACGGAGTCCTGGGAAGCCGCGGCCATCCATGGGGTCATCCAGGATCTGGCGACCCGGTACGAAGGGAAGATGGGCAGGGTGGCCCAACCCTTGCGGGTGGCCGTTGCGGGCAAGGCCGTGTCGCCGCCCATTGACCTTACCTTGGCGCTATTGGGGCGGGAAGAAACCTTGTCCCGTCTGGAG
>NZ_RIZI01000162.1 GCF_003721225.1 Acidithiobacillus sulfuriphilus
TCGGCGACCGCGCTCTGCATCGGGATCCGCAGGTGGTGGCGACGCTGGCGGAGGCGCTCTGGCGGGGCTTGGCGTCGACGGGCCTGCGGGGCGTGGCCAAGCATTTTCCCGGCCACGGGGCGGTGGCGGCGGATTCCCACTTGGCCTTGCCGGTGGATCGGCGCCCTTGGGCGGAATTGGCCGCCGCGGACCTCTACCCCTTCGCTGCGCTCATCGCGGCGGGCATTCCCGGCATCATGCCCGCCCATTGCCTCTATCCCCATGTGGATGATCGGCCGGCGGGTTTTTCCCGGCATTGGCTACAGGATATCCTGCGCCGGCAAATGGGCTTTGCGGGGGCAATCATCAGCGATGACCTGAGCATGGGCGGCGCCCATGGCCTGGGCGATGTCCCCGCGCGGGCGGCGGCGGCCCTGGCGGCGGGTTGCGACCTGCTCCTGATCTGTAATGATCCCGCTGCGGCGGATCAGGCCATGGCCGCCCTTGCTGCCCGTTCCTGGGCTGATCGCGCGCAATGTCTGGCGGGGCTGGCGGGTGCCGACCCTGCCGCGGGGCTTGCTACGGAGGAGTCCGCCGCTCTGGCGAGGCGCATTGCGGGTCTGCATGCCTCCCTGTCCTGATGGGCATTGCCTGCCAGGGGGCTCGTTTGCTGCGGCAGCAAGAGGGTTTTTTGTATGTGCGCCGTTTAACCCCTTGTTTTTCCCGCCTCGCGTATTAGAATACGCCCTCACCTTTATCTCCTTGCTCGAACAATTGGTGTTCGGGCTCCACAGTGAACCATAAGGAGCGCATTTTGCGTCATTATGAAATAGTATTTTTGGTCCATCCGGATCAAAGCGAGCAGGTCCCCCAGATGGTCGAGCGCTATCGCGGCATGATCGAAGGGGACGGCGGTCATATCCATCGTCTGGAAGACTGGGGCCGCCGGCAGTTGGCCTACCCCATCAAGAAGGCGCACAAGGCCCATTACGTCCTGATGAATATCGAATGCACCGGTGCCGCCCTGGCCGAACTCGAAGATGCCTTTCGCTTCAGCGATGCCGTTCTTCGCCATCTGGTATTGGCCCGCGCTGAGGCCGTCACCACTCCCTCGCCCCTGGCCCGTGACGAAAACGAGCGCCGCGACCGCAGCGATGACGTGGTGACCGAGACGGAAAGCGAAACCAACCCCAGCGATATGCTGGTAGCCGAATAAAGCGGGAGGCAGGATATGGCATTCAATCGAGACAAGGACAGGGATCGGGACGGCGATGGTGACAAGCGCGGCGGCGGTGGCAGTTTCTTTCGCCGCCGGAAGTTTTGCCGCTTCCGGGCTGAGGGCGTCAAGGAAATCGACTACAAGGACCTGAAAACGCTGCAGGGTTATGTGGGCGAAACCGGCAAGATCGTCCCCAGCCGCATTACCGGCACCAGTGCCCTCTATCAGCGGCAACTGGCTACGGCTATCAAGCGTGCGCGCTTTCTGGCCTTGTTGGCCTACGTCGTGCGCTGAGGGCGATACGGCCCCGTGGCAGGGCGAGCGGATGCAACGGCTTTGCAGTGGTTTCTGCGGGGGCGATGGCAAGCCAGCCTGACGTTGGCGATGGCGTTTACCCTGGCGGCCTTGCTGCCGGTTCTGGCAGGGCCGCTGCTCTTGCTTTGCGCCAGCCTGGTGGCGCTGGTGGTCACCCAGGCGGGGCGGCGCGAGAGTCTGGAGGTGCTGGTCATCGCCGGTGTGGCTACGGCGCTCTTCACCCTGGATCCCTCCTATGCCCTGGCCTTCGGCCTTGCCGCCTGGTTGCCGGGGCGTCTGCTGGGAGAGGGTCTGCTGCGCCGCCAGGACTGGTCGGGGGTGGCCTGGGCCGCCCTGCTGCTGGCCCTGGGGACGCTGGCCTTGACCTTGTGGGTCATACCCGGGGCGCAGGGGGAGGCCTTTTGGCAGGCGCAGGTGGCGCGGGCCACGGCCTCCGTGGTGAAGGATCTGGGGCCGGCACAGCGGCAGATGCTGGGCGAGCTGGCGCGGCTGATGCCCGCCTTGCTGGCATCGGCCATGGGGCTGCTCTGGGTGCTGGCCGCCCTGCTGGCCAGCCGCTGGCGTGACCGGCTGCTCGCTCATCCCCAGCCCGAGCGCTCTTTTCGTGACTGGACGGTGCCTGGGCCGGTGCTCTGGCTCTTTTCAGCGGCCGTTCTGTCGACCTGGGTGGTCCATGGTCCGCTGCAATGGCTGGCGCAGAATCTCGTGTTGCTCCTGGGGAGTTTCTATTTGCTCCAGGGCCTGAGTCTCATCCACCTATGGTTTGCCGCACGGGCATGGCCGCGGGCGGCCCTGGTGGCTTTTTATGTGGTGCTGGTGCTGCTGTCGCAGGTACTCCTGCTGACCAGCTTTCTGGGCTTGCTGGACCAGATTTTCCATTTGCGCGAACGCATTTCTGCGCGTCGTTCCTAATGGGTGATGCTTTGATTTTTGGGAGGATGGATTGATGAAAGTGATCTTGCTGGAACGCATTAACAAGTTGGGGCGGCTGGGCGATGTGGTGGAGGTGCGGCCCGGTTACGGGCGGAATTTTCTTGTGCCCCAGGGCAAGGCGGTAGTAGCTACGAACGCCAGTCTGGAGGCCTTTCAGGCGCGCAAGGCGGCGTTGGAAGAGGCCGAGCTGGAGCGCCTGCAGGCGGCCCAGGCCCGTGCCGCCGCCCTTGCCGATCTGGTGGTCAAGATCGCCATTCAGGCGGGCGAGGACGGACGCCTCTTTGGTTCGGTGGGCTTGCACGACATCAGTGCCGCGTTGCGGGCACTGGGCCAGGAAGTGGCCCATAGCGAGATTCGCCTGGCGGAGGGTCCCCTCAAGCGGATCGGCGAGTATCCCGTACGGCTGCATTTGCATCCGGAAGTCGAGCTGGAGGTGATGGTGCACGTCAGCCGCGCGTGATGCCGCGCCCCGGGCGTGGGATGAGGGCGGAGCATGGATAGGGGTGAGGCCCCGGGTGGCGGCGTCAAGGCCCCACCCCATGCGGCGGAGGCGGAGCAGTCGGTGCTGGGTGCCGTGCTCATCGATCCCGGCAGTTGGGATCAAATTGCCGAAATAGTGACGGAATCGGCGTTTTATGAACGCCGTCATCGGCTGATCTTTGGGGCCATCTCCGCCATGATGGGGGAAGGCCGGCCCGTCGATGCCATCACCATCTCCCAATATCTGCAGGACCGCGAACAGCTCGCCGATGCGGGCGGTTTGCAATATCTGATCCTGCTGGCCAATGAGACACCTTCGGCGGCCAATGTGGGGGCCTATGCGCAGATCGTCCGCGACCGGGCGATGCTGCGCGACCTGATCCAGGTGGGACGGGAAATTGCTGAGTTGGCCTATCATCCCGAGGGGCGCGACGCGCAGGCCTTGCTGGATGAGGCGGAGGGCAAGGTGTTTCGCCTGGCCGAAGGCCAGCAGCGCGGCACGGAAGGCTTTACCCAGTTGAAAACGGCCCTGCCCCAGGTGATCGACCGCATCGAGCGCATCGCCCGTGAAAAGAAGGGCATTACCGGCCTTTCCACGGGTTTTGCCGATCTCGACGAAAAGACCTCGGGTCTGCATCCGGGGCAGCTCATTATCATCGCCGGCCGCCCAAGTATGGGTAAGACATCCTTTGCCATGAATATCGCCGAGCATGTGGCCTGTATCGAAAAGGCGCCGGTCGCGGTGTTCAGCATGGAGATGCCCACCGAGGAGATCGTCCTCCGCGCCCTTTCTTCCCGGGGCCGCGTTGATCAGCACCGGTTGCGCAATGGCACCCTGGGCAACGACGACTGGCCGCGCATAGCCCATGCGGTGGGCGAGCTGAGCACGGCGCCCCTCTTCGTGGATGACTCGGCAGCGCTGACGCCGGTGGAATTACGCTCGCGGGCGCGGCGTCTCAAGCGCGATCACGGTCTGGCCCTGGTGATTGTGGACTACCTGCAGCTCATGCAGGTGCCGGGCCGGGCCGATAACCGGGTGGCCGAGATCTCGGAAATCAGCCGCTCCCTCAAGGCCTTGTCCAAGGAGTTGAGCATTCCGGTCATCGCCCTCTCCCAGCTCAACCGCGGGCTGGAAAACCGGACCGAAAAGCGGCCGCAGATGGCGGATCTGCGCGAGTCGGGGGCCATCGAACAGGATGCGGACCTCATTCTTTTCCTTTATCGTGATGAGGTCTATTACAAGGATAAGGAGGAGGTCAAGGGCATTGCCGAAGTGATCATCGGCAAGCAGCGCAATGGCCCCATCGGCTCGGTACGCATGAGCTTTTTTGGAGAATATACCCGCTTTGAAAACTATGCCCCGCCCATGGAGCACTTTGCTTCCTGATTACGCGCCGGGTAGGCTGTCATGAGCCGCCCCATCGTTGCGCAGATTTCGGCCAGCGCCCTGCACCATAATGTGGGGGTGGTAAGGGCGCGGGCCCCGGGTTGTCGGATCATGGCCGTGGTCAAGGCCGACGCCTACGGCCATGGGGCGGCCCTCTGCGCGCCGGTGCTGGGCGAGGCGGGGGTGGACGCCTTTGCCGTGGCCTCCCTGGAAGAGGCGCAGCAGCTCCGCGCCCTGGGCCTGGAGCGGCCCATCGTCCTCCTCGAAGGCCCCTTTGCGGCAGAGGAGGTGGATCTGGCCCTGGCCTTGCAACTGATCCTTGTCGTGCACGACTGGCGGCAATTGCAGTGGCTCGAAGCGCGTGCCGGGGCGGCGGCCGCGCTTTTTTTCCTCAAGGTGGACAGCGGGATGCACCGCCTGGGTTTTGACCCTTCCGCCTTGACGGAGATCTATGCCCGCCTGCGCGCCTTTCCGGCCTGGCGTGTGCTGGGCCTGATGAGCCACCTGGCGCGCCCCGATACCCCGGCAGATCCCTATAATCAACGCCAGATCAACGCCTTCGCCGCCGCGGTGGAGGGTGCCGATGACCGTTTGGAGGGGCAGCACTCCCTGGTCAATTCCGCCGCGATCCTGGCCCTGCCGGAGCCCCATTACACCTGGGTGCGCCCCGGCCTCATGCTCTACGGGCTCTCGCCCTTTTCCGGGCGGGACGGCGCAGATCTGGGTCTGCAGGCGGTCTTGTCCTGGCGCAGCAAGCTGATCGCCATCCATGATTTCACGGGGGGGGAATGGCTGGGCTATGGTGCGGCGTGGCAGGCGGCTGGACCGCGGCGGGTGGGGGTGGTGGCGGCGGGTTACGGAGACGGATACCCGCGGGGAGCGGGGACGGGAACGCCGGTGCAGGTGGCGGGCCAGCCCACGGTGACCCTGGGGCGGGTGAGCATGGACATGCTTTTTGTGGACCTGACGGACCTGCGCGCCGACTTGGGCGACCCGGTGGTGCTCATGGGGAGCGCCGGACCTAGCGTGGAAAGCCTGGCTGGGCGGCTGGAGACCATTCCCTATGAACTGAGCTGCCGCATCCAGGCCCGCGTGCCCCGGGAACGGGTGCCGTGACCCGCGCCAAATCCATTTACGTTTGCCAGGATTGCGGCGGCGTCAGCAACAAGTGGCTGGGTCGTTGCCCGGACTGCGGTGCCTGGAATAGCCTGGTGGAGCAGCGGGCGGAAAAAGGCAGCGGCAAGGTCTCTACGGCCTACGCCACCGCCAGTCCTCCCCAATGGCTCCATGAGGTGCCCCTGGAAGATGCCGGGCGCATGGCCACCGGCCTGGGGGAACTGGATCGGGTGCTGGGCGGGGGACAGGTGGCCGGGGCGGCCATCCTGCTGGGCGGTGATCCCGGCATTGGCAAATCCACCCTGCTCCTGCAAGCCGCCCATTACATGGCCCAGGCCTGCCCGGTGCTCTATGTGACGGGGGAGGAGTCGGCGGCCCAGGTGGCCCTGCGCGGCCAGCGTCTCGGCCTGGGACCGAGCCATATCCGGGTGGTGGCGGAAAATCACCTGGAGGCCATCGAGGCCCTGCTTGGCCGGGAGAGGCCCGCCGTGGTGGTGGTGGATTCCATCCAGACGGTCTATACGGATACCCTGCAGTCGGCCCCCGGCTCGGTATCCCAGGTGCGCGAATGCGCGGCCCGCCTGGTGCGCCACGCCAAGGCCAACGCCAGCACCGTCTGGCTGGTGGGCCACGTCACCAAGGAGGGGGCCATCGCCGGTCCCCGCGTCCTGGAGCACATGGTGGATACGGTCCTGTATTTCGAGGGTGAGGCGGGGAGTCCCTATCGCATCGTGCGCGCCATCAAAAACCGCTTTGGTGCGGCCAACGAACTGGGGGTCTTTCAAATGCAGGAGGCGGGGCTGACGGAGGTGGCCAACCCCTCGCAACTCTTCCTTTCCCAGCACGAGGGGCCGGTGCCTGGCAGTGTGGTCCTGGCCACCCAGGAAGGGACGCGGCCCTTGCTGGTGGAGGTGCAGGCCCTGGTCACTCCCAGTTCCTTGGCGAATCCGCGCCGGGTGGCCATCGGCCTGGACCCCAATCGCCTTTCCCTGCTGCTGGCCATCCTCCATCGCCACGGCGGCAGTGCCTTTTTTGACCAGGATGTCTTCGTCAATATTGCCGGCGGGGTGCGGGTGAACGAGCCGGCGGCGGACCTGGCCGTGGCCCTGGCCTTGCTGAGCAGCTTCCGCAACCGGCCGGTGAGCGGGCGGCGGGTGGTCTTCGGCGAGCTGGGCTTGGCCGGTGAGGTGCGCGCCGTGGCTGGTAGCGCCACGCGTTTGCGCGAAGCCATCAAGCTCGGTTTCCACGGCGCGATCCTGCCCCGCGCCGGAGTGGAGCCGGCGCCGCGGGGATTCACCCTGGCCCCGGCGACCCGCCTGGGGGATGCCATTGCGGCGGCCTTTGACGCCTAGGTACGTCGCCCCCGATGCCCCGCTATGCCATAATGGACACAAAACGGAGGTCTGCCCATGCGTTCGTTGTCCTTGCCTCGCCCCGATTACCTGGCTCGTCGCCGTCGCCTCATGGCGCAAATGGGGCAAGAGGGTGTCGCCATCATCCCCACGGCTACGGTCAAGGAGCGTAACGGCGATGTGCAATATCCCTTCCGCGCCGACAGCGACTTTGCCTACCTGACCGGGTTCACCGAGCCCGAGGCGCTGCTGGTGCTGGCGCCCGGCCATTCCGACGGGGAGCAGATCCTCTTCTGTCGGCCCGGGGACCCGCAACGGGAAATCTGGGAAGGTCGGCGTGCCGGCCTGGAGGGCGCGCGGCAGCAATGCGGGGTGGATCGGGTGCTGGACATCCATGCGGTGGACGAGATCCTGCCGCAACTGCTGGAGGATCGGGAGATCCTGTTTTACCCCATGGGCCGGCAGGCAGACTTCGATGCCCGGGTCCTGCACTGGCGCAATGTGGCCAAGGCCAAGATCCGCCAAGGCATCCGTTATCCCCGGGAAGTGGTGGACGTCAGCGAACTGATCCACGAGATGCGCCTGTTCAAGGATGCCGCCGAGGCCGAGATCCTGCGCGCGGCCGTGGGGATCAGCGGTGCCGGCCATCGCCACGCCATGCGGTCCTGCCGCCCCGGGCTTACGGAGTATCAACTGGCAGCGGAGATCGAATACGTCTTTCACCGTCTCGGGGCGCCTTCCCCATCCTACCCCAGCATTGTCGGGGGCGGCGTCAATGCCTGCATCCTGCATTACACCGAAAACGATGACGAGTTGCGGGATGGGGATCTGGTGCTCATCGATGCGGGGGCGGAAGTGGGGGGCTATGCCGGCGACATTACCCGCACCCTCCCGGTCAACGGCCGCTTCAGCCCCGCCCAGCGGGAGATCTACGAGCTGGTTCTGGCCGGTCAGGAGGCCGCCATGGCCGCCCTGACCGTAGGCCGCGCGGTGACGGATTATCACGACGCGGCCGTGCAGGTCCTCGCCCAAGGGCTGATTGATCTGGGCATCCTTGGGGGGAGCCTGGATCAGGCCCTCGAAACGGGTGCCTACAAGCCCTTTTACATGCACCGTACCGGTCACTGGCTGGGCATGGATGTGCATGATGTGGGGCACTACCGGGTCAACCAGAAGGAGTGGCGTGCCTTGGCGGCCGGGATGGTGCTCACGGTGGAGCCGGGCCTCTATTTTGCGCCCGACAATCCGGCGGCCCCGGAGCGCTGGCGCGGTATCGGCATTCGCATCGAGGATGACGTTCTGATCGGTGCGGATGGTCCCGAAATCCTTTCCGCCGATGTGCCCAAGAGCATTGCCGCCATAGAAGCGGCCATGGCCATCGGACATTGATAGCGCAGCTCATGTCAAAGGGAGCGATGCATGCCGGCCAGCAATTTTTTTCTTGAAGTCAATCCCAAAATCCCCCGCAAACTGGCCCGTCTCGTGGATCTCTCCGAAGACCTCTGGTATAGCTGGGACCGCCAGACCCGCAGCCTCTTTGCCCGCCTGGATCCCCCCCTGTGGCGCGCCACGGGTCACAATCCCAAGCTCTTCCTGCGCCTGGTGGATGAAAGCCGTTTGCAGGCTGCCGCCCAGGACCGCGTGTTCATCGATGTCTATCATCGCGTCCTGTCGGCGCGCGATACCTATCTTCTGGAGCCGCAAACCCAGGGCCCGGCGGGCGAGTTTGCCGCCGACGATCTCATCGGCTACTTTTGTGCCGAATACGGCCTGCATGAAAGCTTTCCCATTTATTCCGGTGGGCTGGGCATTCTCGCCGGCGATCACTGCAAGGCCGCCAGCGATTTGTCCTTGCCCTTCGTGAGCGTGGGTCTTCTCTACCGGCAGGGTTACTTCTCCCAGCGCATCGACGCCCAGGGCAATCAGCAGGCCGATTATACGGATGCCCGCTTTGAGGACCTGCCCGTGCGTCCGGTGCTGCGCCATGATGGCGGCGAGGTGCTCATCAGCCTCGACTGCTTTCCCGGCCGGGTCGTCAAGGCCAAGCTCTGGGTGGCGGAGGTCGGGCGGATCCGCCTGTATTTGCTGGATACGAACATCGCGGAAAACACGGAGCCGGACCGCCATATTACCCATCGCCTCTATGGCGGCGATCTGCAAACACGCATTCAGCAGGAGATCGTCCTTGGTGTCGGCGGGGTGCGCGCGCTGCGGGCGGTGGGGCTGGCGCCCAGCGTCTGGCATATCAATGAAGGCCATGCCGCCTTTCTGGTGCTGGAGCGGATCCGCGAACTGGTGGGCCAGGGGCTGGATTTTTACGCCGCCCTGGAGGCCGTTGCCGCCTCCACGGTCTTTACCACCCACACCCCGGTGCCCGCAGGACACGATATTTTTCCCGCCGACATGGTGCGGGAATATTTCGGGATGATGATTGCCGAGTGCGGGGTAGATGCGCCGGAATTTCTCGAACTGGGTGCTCACCCCGGCGAAGGTTTCAGCATGACGGCGCTGGCGGTGCGGGGATCGCGCTGGCAAAACGGCGTCAGCCGTATTCACGGCGGTGTGGCGGCGCGGATGCTGGCGCCCCTGTGGCCGGAGGTGCCCCCGGAGGAAAACCCTGTCGGCTACGTGACCAATGGGGTGCATATCCCCAGCTTTCTCGCGGCCGAGTGGGTGGATACCCTGGATCGTCTCCTGGGTGGTCAATGGCGCAATCAGCTTTCGCAGATCCCCTTCTGGGAGCGGGTGGCGCAGATCCCCGATCACCTCTTCTGGAGTATTCGCCAGACCCTGAAGAGCCAGATGTTGATGACGGTTCGCCAGCATCTGACCGAACAGCATCTGCGTAACGGCATGGGGGAGGCGCGCCTGGACCGGGTGTTGCGGCATCTCGACCCCATTGACCCCAATGTGCTGGTGGTGGGCTTCGCCCGGCGCTTCGCCACGTACAAGCGCGCCACCCTGCTCTTTGACGATATGGAGCGTTTGCGGCAACTGGCTACGCACAGCGAACGCCCCATCGTTTTCCTCTTTGCCGGCAAGGCCCATCCTGCCGATAGCCCCGGCCAGGATTTGGTGCGCACCATCGCCCGTTTCGCCAATGATCCCCAGTTCCTGGGGCATATCCATATCATCGAGAACTACGACCTGGCCCTGGCCCGCCATCTGGTCAGCGGCGTCGATGTCTGGCTCAACAATCCGGAATACCCTCTGGAAGCCAGCGGCACCTCCGGAGAAAAGGCCGGTGCCAATGGCGTCATCAACCTGAGCGTCCTGGATGGCTGGTGGGGAGAGGGTTTCAACGGTCACAACGGCTGGGGCATCAAGCCCCATCCCGACGACGCCGGTGGCAACAGCCGTCATGACGAAGCCAACGAACTCTACACCCTCCTGGAACAGGAGGTGGCCCCGCTCTATTACGACCGGGGCAGCTACGGCTATGCCCCCGGCTGGGTGAAGATGTCCAAGGCCTCCATGAAAAGCATCATTCCCCGCTTTAATGCCGAGCGCATGGTGACGGACTATGTCGGCGATGCCTATCGGCCGGCGGCCAGCAATGGGCGGCGTTTTGCGGCGGACAGCTTTGTCGCGGCCCAGGTGCTGGCGGTATGGAAGAGCCGGGTTCGCGAGCTATGGCCCCAGGTGCGCCTGTTCAGCCTGGAGGGGCGGCGCGAGCGCCTGCAACTGGGCCAGGGAATGGAGCTGCATCTGGATGTGGATCTGGGAGGTTTGAATCCCGCCGACGTGGTGGTGGAACTGCTCCTGGAGCGCGAATATGAAGCCCTGCAGCGCAGCCCGGACAGCTATCGCTTTCTCCCGGCGGGGCTGAGCGATCAGGGGCGGGAGCATTTCATGCTGTCTCTGACCCCGGATCTCTGCGGCAGCCTGCGCTATCGGATCCGGACCTTTCCTTATCACACGCTGCTGACGCATCCTTATGAAATGGGCCTCATGCGCTGGCTGTAAGACCCGGGCTACCCCTTATAAACGACTGGCAGCGGGCTGGCGGGGCCTGAGGAAGCGCAGCTCCGCCTCCTTGACGCCAAAATCCAGCGCCTTGCTGACGCTGCCCATGAGGATGTCGGCGGCCATGCGGTAGCGGGGATTCATGGTATCCCAGACGACACCGTGAATGACCCGGCCCGAGCGCAGCACAATGGCCACCTGTTCACCACAGCGGTTGCCGCCGTTTTTGCGAAAAAAGAGATCTTGGGAAAGGGCGATCTGATCCGGGCGATTGGGGCCGCAGGCGGCAATATCCGGGTCGCTGCTGGTCTGATCGGGGACGGCGTTATAGGCCGTGACCCGCTGCAGATACAAGACCTCATGCTGAATGAGCAGGGCCCCATCATCATGGTCGGCGGAGACATCGGCCACCGTCGCGGCGGCGCCATCGCCTCCCCACTGGGAGTCATTGGCGCTGGCCTCCACCTTGTGCAGCAGGTGCAAGGGTAGATCCGGCTGCGCAAAATTCGTGCTGTTGGGCAACACGAGGGTAAACAAAGCCAATGCCAGCCCTGCAGAAAGTTGTTGAAGCATATATGGCCTCCTTACTGAGCAATTGGTCATACGGACCGGATTCCGGGTCGGCCTAGCGGAATCCATGCTCAAAAAATGAATAGGAACAATATTTTACATAAAAACCAGAAGAAATCAATGTGATATAAAACATAATCATAAACAATATGTTATGGGCAGATCCAAAAGCCATGTCTTGGTCTGAGGAGGGGATTCCCCTGTCGCGCCGCGACATTGGGCGGCATCATGACGGCTGCCGCCTCGCTGTCAGCCCGGGTGGGAAACTCCTTCCCAAAAAGCACCGCCGCGGTTTTTCGCGGCGCCCTTGGTCCTGCGCCGGGGATGGAGTATGGTGAAGAGGGCATGGGGGATTGGCGGGAGGGGATGATGGGGCAAGAAACTGGCCTGGGGCCGCGTGAGCAGACGCGGGTGGAGGAATGGATCAATAGCATCCTGCATGGCGCAGGTGCCGTCCTGGCGCTGTTGGTATTCATTCTGTGGTTGGCCGGGGCGGGGCTTCACAGCAGCCGGCTGGCAGTAGCCAGCGTGAGTGTTTTTGTGCTTACCGTGGTGCTGCTCTATCTCGCATCCACTATTTATCACCTCCTGCCGCCGGGGCGCGTCAAGGTGATTTTTCAGTTGGTGGATCGTTCCGCCATTTACCTGCTCATCGCCGGCACCTATACGCCGGTGACCCTCATGGTCCTCCATGACCCCTGGGGCTGGACGCTCTTTGGCCTGGAATGGGGCCTCGCGGCGCTGGGCATTGCCCTGCTGGCCGTGGGGGGAACGCGCGGCCAGTCGGTCTCCCTATGGCTGTACCTCCTCATGGGCTGGCTGGTCGTCTTTGCCGCAGTCCCCATCTACGAGGCTGCGCCGGGCTGGTTTTTGTGGTGGCTGGCGGCGGGCGGCATCGCTTATTCGGTCGGCGTGCTTTTTTTTGTGCTGGATCATTGGAAATATTTCCATTCCGTCTGGCATGCCTTCGTTATTGCCGGAACGGCATTGCAGTTTTGGGCGATTCTGCAATATGCGGGTTAATGGCGTTATGCCATCGACTAGCGTTTTGTTGTTTTTTTGGCTATGCTGTATGTGCTCGTTACCAACCCAACAAAGGAGCCTGCTATGAGCAAGTTGTCCACCGCTTTGAAAGTAACCGCCTTGATCCTCCCCTTGGGCCTCGCCGGCTGCGCCACGACCTCTGACCTCGACAAGGTCGCCGCCAAGGCTGATGCCGCGCAGTCCACCGCCAACGAAGCGCTGGCCAAGGCCAACGCTGCCCAGAACACCGGCAATGAGGCCCTGAGCAAGGCCAGCGCTGCCCAGAGCACCGCTGACCAGGCCATGAGCACTGCGAATGCTGCCAACCAGAAGGCGGAAGAAGCCAATGCGAAGGTAGAGCGCATGTTCAAAAAGGCCATGATGAAGTAATTTGGCCGTTAGTACAAAAAAACCCCGTTGGGCGACCAGCGGGGTTTTTTGTTTCCACATCCGGGTGCGATAGGGGCGCCGGGAGGGAGATTCAGCGCTCCGTCACCGTCTCACCCGACGCAAAAACGTCCTTCTCCGGGTTTTCGTCCAGAAGCGGTGCCCCACAGCGGATCCCCAAGTTCTTTTCGATGCGCTCGGCCACGGCTGCGGCGGCTGTTTTGCTGGGATAGGGCCCAGCCCGGAGGGTGAGGACGCCATTGGCAAGGCTGCTGGCGCTGGACACGGGCGGCTGCATCTGCGCCAGCAGCCCCATCACCTTTTGGGCATTGCCGGGGTCGCGAAAATGGGCAACGGGGAGATACCAGGAGCGGGCGGCGGCCTTGCTGCTCACTGGCGCCGCCTGTTCCTCCGCCGTCCCGTCAGCAGCGTCCATGGGGGGCTGGATGGCTTCCGCCGGGGTCCGTATTTGCTGCTCCGTGCCCGTCAGGGCCGTGGGTATGCCTCGGCCGGCCTGGGCAATTTGCAGGATGCGCTGCCAGGGAACGGGCGTGCCGGGTGGAAGTTGGCGGGCGATCCATTCGCCG
Organism: Acidithiobacillus sulfuriphilus; assembly: GCF_003721225.1. Lineage (GTDB taxonomy): Bacteria > Pseudomonadota > Gammaproteobacteria > Acidithiobacillales > Acidithiobacillaceae > Acidithiobacillus_B > Acidithiobacillus_B sulfuriphilus. The sequence continues at coordinate 13,315 of NZ_RIZI01000162.1, forward strand.
AGATCCCGCTCCAAATGGGCGTCGGGAGTCCCATCGATGACCTGGAAAGCCTGGAGATAGTAGACCCCCTGACGATGGCCGAGGAGCCAGGGCTGGTTGACGATGCGTACGCTGGTCCCCACCGGGATGTTGGCAAAGAGCCGGCTGATGTCCTCGGGGTAGAGACGGATGCAGCCATGGCTCACCCGCATGCCGACGCCCCAGGGCTTGTTGCTGCCGTGGATGAGATAGCCGGGGAGGGTGAGGCGCAGGGCGTATTGGCCCAGGGGATTGTCGGGCCCGGCGGGCACCACGGCCGGCAGCGGATCGCCGTTGTTGGCGTGTTCTTCCCGGATGCTCGCCGGGGGGGTCCAACTGGGGTCCTTGATCTTTCCCGTCACACTGGCCTGGCCGACGGGGGTGCGCCAGCCTTCGCGCCCGATGCCGATGGGGTAGGTGACCACCTCCGGCGGGACGCCCGGGCGGGCCGGGGGATAGTAAAAGAGGCGCATGGCCGCGACATTGATGACGATACCCTGCCGGGGCGTGTCGGGCAGGATATATTCGCTGGGGAGGAGGACATGGGCGCCCGCCTTGGGCAGCCAGGGATCCACGCCCGGGTTGGCGATGGTGATCTGGTCATAACCGAGATCATAGCGGCGACCGATATCCAGCAGGGTCTCCTCCTGGCGGACCGTAACGGTTGCCAAGCCACCGACGATGTTGTCCCCCTGAGGGGGAAGAGGATAGGTGGCTGACCATGCCCAAAGGGGCGCAAGCCCCCCCGCCAGCAAGGTCCAACGGGCCAGGAAATACCGCATAAACGCTCCCTTCTTAACCGTACTCCGTCTGCGCGGAGAATAAGTAAAATATTTTACTATAACGTAAAATCCGGTTTTCTTCCTCTATGGGGGCTATTTCTGCCAGGTCATAGGCGCCGATGCACGGAACGCCGGGGAAAAATTCCTGCCAGAGGGCGTGATCGCGATCGCTGCCGGAGAAAAACGCGGCATCCCGGCCCACGGAGGAAAACACCCAGGCAAAATCAGGCGCCGGCTGGCTGGCCCGGGCGGTACTGAGGGCCATGCGGGTATCCCGTTCGGCGACCTGGGGATCGCGCAGGGCGAAAAAGGCGCGGGCATCGGCGGCCAGGCTGCGCTCCAGCCAGAGACCGCTGCGATTGAGGTCGGTGGCGCGAATATGGATCCATTGCGGCGGTGCTGCGGAGGGTTGCCCGGGGCGCAGCTCGCCCACCAGCAGGCGTTCCAGGGGCAGGCGGGCCTCTTCCCGGATGCTGAAGGGCAGACTTTGGGCCAGCAGGGGAAGGGCCGAATAGCGCTCCAGCCGCAGCAGCAGGTTGCCTTCCTGGAGGCTCACGGCCAGGGGGGTATTGAGGGGACGCATGCCCGGCGAATAGGCTGCCTGTAGACGGACGGCGCCCTCCACCAGGGCCTCGCAGGGCCCTGGGATGGGCTGGGCGTTTTGCCAGAAGCGGGTACCGCGACCGCTGAGGAAGCCCATGCGCGGCGCACGTTGCAGCCAGGCGCCGTGGCATTGTTCCAGGCGGGCCATGCTCAGGATGGTTTGGTCCTGAACCTGGGCTGTGACCGGCGAAAGGCCGAAAGGCGGTGCCAGGAGCAGGACGGCACAGGCGTTTTCCCCAATGGCGTAGCCCTCCTCGGTGATTACGCCGGGGACCGTGGCCACCAGGAGGCGCAGGCAGGCGAGTTGGCGCATGACCTGGCGGATGGCCTCGGGGGCGATCCGGGCGAGGCTGGGGCTGAAGAGGCAGAGGGCGGCACTGACCGGTTGCCCCGCCAGTTTGGGGATGGCTCGCGCCAAGGCGCGGTGGAGGAGCTCCTGGGGTGCTTGGGGGCCGATGGCCAAGCCGGTGCTGGCGGGTCTTAGCGGCGCTCGGCCCACTGCTGCTTTTCCGGCCATGCACAGCAGGAGTATAGGGGACAGCGGCCGCAGAGGGGGCGGCGGGCCGTGCAGGTGTAGCGGCCGTGGAGGATGAGCAGGTGATGGGCATCCTGCTGGAAGGCCTCGGGCACCACGCGCATCAGGGCCTTTTCGACGGCCAGCGGCGTTTTGCCGGGGGCGATCCCGGTGCGATTGGCGACCCGAAAGATGTGGGTATCGACGGCAATGGTGGGAGCGCCAAAAATGGTGTTCATCACGACGTTGGCCGTTTTCCGCCCGACCCCCGGAAGGGCTTCCAGGGATGCGCGGTCGCTGGGTACCTCGCCGCCATGTCGGGCAATGAGCAATTGGGCCAGGGCGTAGAGGTGCTTGGCCTTGTTGTTGAAGAGCCCGAGATGGCGAATGTGGGTTTTGATGCCTGCTTCCCCGAGGCGTACCATGGCGGCGGGTGTCGGGGCGGCGGCAAAGAGGGATGGGGTGGCTAGGTTGACGGCGCGGTCGGTACTTTGCGCCGAGAGCAGCACGGCAACGAGCAACTCAAAGGAATTGCCGTAGTGCAGTTCCGTTTTGGGCTCGGGAATGGCCGCCCTGAGGGCGGTGAAGCAGGCGGTGATGCGTTGCTTATCCATAAACCGAAAACACCGCGGCAACTGCCGAATCCAAAACCATGCCAAAGGGACGGCAGGCGGCTGTGGCGCCTCCGTCCTCTTCCGCCTGGCCCTTAAACGTGGCGATAGCGGCCGATTTCCGGAGACTCGGGCCGGGGATGAGCGGCGGTGACGGCATCGGCCTCGGCAATCCAGCCCTCGTGCAAATGTTCCAGGGTGTGCAGGGCGTCATGGCTCAACTTGAACAGGATGCTGCCGTTGATGAATTCACCCAGATCCAGAAGCCGGGTCGCCCAGATATAGTCATGGAGGTGGAAGTTGTGATCGGCATGCTGCCCGAAGAACTCCCCTTTGAAAAGCGGGCCCTTGCTGGCCAGTAGGTCGGGGTCTTTCATGACCAGGTCTTTGGTCCACTGATACCAGAGTTCGTAATATTTCTCCTGGGCATCCAGACTCCAGTCGTGCGCCTCGAAGAAGGCGTAAACCGAAACGCGATTGGCTTTACCGGAAAAGGGAAAATGTCCTGCCATAACTCCTCCTGAAGGTGTGTATCGCTTGCTAAGGATGGGTTGCGCCCGATGATTGTAACCGTTCATGGGCGCAGCGCAACGCTAAAGCTTTTTTACAGGGGATAACGATCGCCGATGACCGGCAGATGCACCTGGAGTCCACGCCCCGCAAGGACCTGGGCAATACCCTGACGGCCGTTGTCTTCGCCATGCACCAGGAAGGTCTGCTCCGGTTGTTGCGAACCGTACCAGGCGAGGAGTTCATCGTGATCGGCATGGGCGGAGAAGCCGCCGATGGTATAGATCTGGGCGTTGACGCTGATCTCCTCGCCAAAGAGCCGCACTTTTTTGGCGCCGTCGATGATGCGCCGGGCCAGCGTTCCCTGGGCGGCATAACCGACGAAGATGACGCTGCTGTCGCGCCGCCAGAGGTTGTGCTTCAGGTGATGGGTGACCCGTCCACCGGTGGCCATGCCCGAGCCGGCCATGATCACGGCGCCGCCCTTGATCTGGTTGATGCCCATGGATTCGCTGGTTTCCCGGGTGAAATGCAGATTGCGCAGGGCAAAAGGGTCGCGACCGCTGGCGAAGTCCAGGCGCGTTTCGGCATTGAAGCATTCGGGATGGCGGCGGAAGATCTCCGTGGCGGAGATGGCCATGGGCGAGTCGAGGAAAACGGGAAGATTGGCGGGAAGCTCGTGTTTTTCCGTCAGTTCCCGCAGGTAGTAGAGGAGGTCCTGGGCGCGCTCCAGGGCAAACGTGGGGATGATGGCGTTCCCATCGCGCTCCAGGGTGGCACGGATGGCGTCACGGAGTTCTGTGACCGAGGGTCCAAGGGCCTTATGCAAGCGGTCACCGTAGGTGGTCTCCATGACCACCACATCCGCTGTGGGGGCTGGCGTGGCGGCGTTGATGATGGGCTTGCCGCGGTTGCCCAGATCTCCGGAATAGAGAATGCGCTTGCTGCGCTCGCCCTCCCGGGCTTCCACGAGGATCCAGGCGGAGCCGAGGATATGCCCGGCGTCGCCAAAGGTTACCGTGATGCCGGGAGCGACGGTCAGCGCTTCGCCATAGTTCGCCAGCCGCCCGAAACGGTCCATGCTGTCCAGCACGTCGGTGATTTCATAGAGGGGCGCTTCGGGTTCTTCGCCACGGCGCTGGCGGTAGCGCGCCGCGCGCCGGGCTTCTTCGGCGGCCAGCCCGGCGGCGTCGAGGAGGACCAGGCGGGTGAGCTCGCGGGTGGCGGCGGTGGTGATGATCTCGCCGCGGAAGCCGCGCTTGACCAGCAGCGGGATGCGCCCGCAATGGTCGAGGTGGGCATGGGTGAGGAGGAGAACGTCGATCCCGCCGGGATCAAAGCCGAATTCGGCGCGGTTTTCCTCGTCGATATTGTGCTCGCCCTGAAACATGCCGCAATCGATCAGTATCTTTTTCCCCGCTGCGGCGAGGAAGTGGCAGGATCCGGTTACACCGCCGGCCGCGCCATAAAATCCCATTTCCATGTGTTCTCCTTTGGGTTATTGCAGCATCTGCTGATAAATTTCCAGATAGGCCCGGGCGGCCCTTTCCCAACTGAAGTCCAGCGCCATGGCGTTGTCCTGCAAATACCGCCAGGCGGCGGGCTGGCGAAAATGGCTTTCCGCCCGCAGGACGGCAGCCAGCAAGGCGTCGCGATCCACCGGGACAAACACGAATCCGTTGGGCGGCGGTCCGCCAAAATGTTCCGCATCCACCACCGTGTCGGCCAGTCCGCCGGTCCGGCGAACGATGGGCAAGGTACCGTAACGCAGGCTGTACATCTGGTTGAGGCCGCAGGGTTCGAAGCGGGAGGGCATGAGGAAGGCATCGGCTCCCGCCTCGATGCGGTGGGCAAGGCCTTCATCGAAGGCAATGCGTACCGCCATCTGCCCCCGCTGTCCTGCGGCGAGACGCCGGAAGGCCTCCTCAAAGGGTTGTTCGCCGCTGCCGAGAAGAACGAATTGCACCCCCCGGCGCAGGAGGTCGGGAAGGATGTCCAAGACCAGATCTACGCCTTTCTGCGTCACGAGTCGGCTGATCATGGCGAGGAGAAAGGTCTCGGGCGCGGGATAAAGGCCCATCTCCATTTGCAGTTGCGCCTTGCATAGGGCTTTTCCGCCCTTGTCCTGACGCTGGAAGCGGGCGGGCAGATAGGGATCGCTGCCGGGGTTCCAGCTCTGGGTGTCGATGCCGTTGAGGATGCCGAAAAGACCCTGGGAGCGGGTGCGTAACACCCCTTCCAGCCCCATGCCCAGTTCCGGTTCCTGGATCTCGCGGGCATAAGTGGGGCTGACGGTGCCGATCCGGTCGCTATAGATCAAGGCCGTCTTCATGAAAGAGAAGGTGCCGTAAAATTCGGTCCCTTGCCAATGGAAGCCGTCGGGCGGCAGATGCAGGCGTTGCAGGGCGCCAGGGTCGAAGCGCCCCTGGTAGGCGAGGTTGTGGATGGTGAAAAGCACCGCCGGCCGCGGCGCTCCCGCGCGGGATTCCAGATGCAGCAGATAAGGAACAAGGCCCGTCTGCCAGTCGTTGACGTGGACGATGTCGGCCCGCCAGTCCAGGGCAGGTACGCGGCCTTGGGCAATTTCCACGGCGACGCGGTTAAGCAGGGCAAAACGCTGGTCATTGTCAGGCCAGTCCACCCCGCTGGGATCCTGGTAAGGTCCACCGGGCCGTTCATAATAAGGGGGGTAGCGCAGCAAGAGGACCTGGGGCCGCTCTTCCGGGGACCACAACTCGACGGTTTCGCCGGTGCAGGGCGCCGTCACCCGGCCTCGCCACTGCAGATGGGCGCCCTCGGCAAAGGGATGGTAAGCGGGCACCAGGACGCGGATATCTACCCCCAGGCCGGCAATGGCCGCAGGCAGCGCGCTACCCACATCGGCCAAGCCGCCGGTCTTGGAGTAGGGCGCCATTTCCGAAAGCGCGAAAAGAATGCGCAACATGTTTGCGGTCACCGCGTGGGCCAGGGTGTTGGCAATGTAACATAAAGGCCGGCGGCGGTCAGCGCTTGCCCACACTTGCCCACACTTGCCCGCACCCCTTGCTTGCGCCGCTGCACGGGCCTGGGCTACTGTTTTCGTCTGGGCGCCCGTTACCGGGCGACCCGTTGGATGATGCCAAGGAGCAAGCGGATGGAGTTATGCGAGCGGTTTAAGGAGTTTCGGGAGCGGGGCCGCTGTGTGGTCTATTTCCCCAATGTTCATGAGGGGGAGGACCCCGATGCCTATGGCATTTTCCTGTCGCTCATGCGCCTGAAGATGGGGCTGATGGTGCTGGCACCGGATAGGGAAGCGCGCTTTGAGCCGGTCTATCGCGATGCGTTGAAGTACCACCTGCAAACCATTCGCCACAGCCGACTCTTCACCAGCTTCGTGCCCATCAAGACCCGCGTATATTTTGTAGAAACTGCTGCCGTGAGCAATGCCTTTTATCCCTGTGTGGATTTTTGCATTCCCGGCGGCACCCTGCATGGGGGCACGGTGGATCTGGCCACGCCCATTGCCGCCCGTTGCCCGGTGATCCTTGGGCCGCAGATGCCGGACAATGAATGGCGCAGCGGTCTGCTGGGCGTGGGGGGGGCGGTTTGGGCCAAGGATCAGGAGGAGACGGTGCAGCTTGCCAAGGCTTGGCTGGACGATCCCCAGGCGGCCCGTGCGGCAGCCGAAAAGGCCTATGCCTGGTGGCAGGGTAGATCTGCTTAGGCAAGCCTCCATTGAGGGTGCAAAGCAAAGGGGTATCCCATGGGATACCCCTTTTCCGTGGTGCGGAGGGGCGGGTGCTTAGCTCTTCAGCGTGCGCAGGAAGGTAGACAGGAAGCGCACGGCAAAGCGCAGTACGTACTGGGTGTCCTTGGCGAAGACGATCTTGATCAGGCCGAAGATCCCGCCGCCCTTGCTGCCCTCGCCGCGCATCTCCCGCTGGGTCTGCTCCAGGGCCCGGGTGGCCTTTTGCACCCCGGCGGCAAAGGCCTCATCGGAGGGGATCATGGGCCCGACGCTGGCCATGATCAGGTTGACCTTGTGCAGCAGGCCGGATTTCTGGATAGCGCCGAGGAGGGTGAAGAGCTCGGGCAGCATGTCGATGAGGTGGGCTTCCTCCAAACCGCGCATCAGTTCTTTTACGCGGGCGACAAAAGTGGGGGCGTTGCCCTGCAACACGGCCTGGGCGACATGGACCACTTCCATCCACTCGGTCACTCCTTCGCTAATGGCAAAAACGGCGCGCTTGACGGTGCCATCGTTCCAGAGTTCGGTGGCCATGTCGGTGGCGGTGCCGAAGGCAATGGCCATGTCGCCGCGGGGGTTGAGGAGGGCGCCGATATCGACCCCTTTCTCCGCCAGGGCCTCGGCGGCCACCTGCATCTTCTGGCTGACCGATTCGGCGAGGTCCAGCAGGCCGCTCACCCGCTCGGCCAGGTTGTCGGCATTGCCTTGGGCCAGGGCCTTGGCGCGCAGGGCGATCTTCAGCCATTGGTCGGCGGCATCCTGCAGGTCATCGAGCTTGTCGGCCAGGTTGGCCTCGCCAATCATGTCGCGGGCGACATCGAGGCCCTGCTTGCCGGCGGCGAGGAAGAAACGCAGGGTCTCGCCATAGCCGGCGAGGTGTTCGATCTGCTCCACCAAACCTTCCATACGATCGGCCAGGCTTGCGTTCTCTCCCTGGGCCAGGGCCTTGACGCGAATGGCAATGCGCATCCAGTGGCTGCCGCCGGCGCCGATGGTGGCCAGGGCGGAGCCCAGTTGGCCGTTGCCCAGCACTTCCGGGACGGTATCGCGCAGGGTGCCGATGGCAATGTTCATCTGCCCGCCGAGGATTTCCGCCATCTCTACGAGGCCGCTGAGCCGGGCGTGCAGGTTGGGGGCGTCACCTTGCAGGAGTTTCTGCACCCGTTTGGCCAGCTTCAACCACTCATCGGCCATTTCCTGGATCTCGTCGAGGCGGTCGGGGAGGTCCATCTGGGCCACGAGGTTGCCCACGACGCCGACCCCTTCCTTGGCGCTGTTGAGCCAAAAGGCGAGGTTCTCGCGGGCGGCGTGAACCTTCTGGATCATGTCATCGGGGTTCTCGCCGATGAGGGGGCACTTCATTTCCGCGGAGAGGGCATTGACGGAGGCGAAAAAGCCGTTTTTGTGCAGGTTGCCCAGCAGTTGCAGGACTTCGCCGAGGCTTTCGTCGAGATGGGCCGCCTGGGCGTCCTGTAGCGCGCTGCGCAGGCGTGCGGCACCGGCCTCGACGGAGTCGACCTTGAGAAAGGCCAGCAGGGCCTCGGCGGTGCCGCGCAGACTTTCCAGTTGGGGCTTGAGGCGCTCCAGGAGTTGGTCGGCATCGACTGCCTCGGGGATTTCGCTCAGGATATCCCGGAGGAGTTGCAAAAGGTTTTCCGCTTGCAGCGCAGCGTCTCCCACCTTGCCCAGTCCTGCCCATTGCCGCTCATTCAGGGTCCCGCTTTGCTCCGTTGCTGCTGCTTCCATTGCCTTGGCCATGACGCACTGATCTCCCGCAGAAATAATGTTGCGATAAGTACTTTTAATTACGATGGATTTACTTCCGAGTGTTGCCTTATTTAACACAAAAAACGGCACTTTCCTACCCATACCGTTCTGTCCTAAGATGAAACCCAGAAACACCAGGGCGGTCATAATCATGCTTTATGGCAACAAGCGGGAAAGTTACCGGCAGGTATTCGTGGATAGCTGGGAGGCCTATCGGCAAGGGCGGCCTTTGGCGGGGGTGATGGCCCTCATCGTGCCGGTCATTCTCCGTCATCCAGAATATCAAGCCTTGCTGGCCAACCCGGACGCCGTCCTCGATCAGGATTTTCCTCCCGAGGCAGGGCAGAGCAATCCCTTCATGCATATGGCCCTGCATGTGAGTCTGGAGGAGTTTTTGGCCCTGGACCAGCCGGTGGGCATTGCCGCGCTCTATGCCCAGGGCCGGGAAAAAATCGAGGCACATGCGCTGCAGCATGTTTTTGTCGAATGTCTCGGGGAGGCCATTTGGCAGGCCCAACGTTACGGGAAGGCCCCGGATTTTGCGGCCATGCTGGATTGCGTGGGGCGCCGGCTCGCTCTGGCAAGGCCGGGATGAGGACATTGCGAAGTGCCCGTGAATCGGCCTATTACCCACGATTATCGATATTATATGGACGGAGTGGCGAATTGATGAGCAAAACCTTGCAGAACCGGCCGACGGGCGCGGAACAGGTACACTGGCGTCTGGAGGACCTCTATGCCGGTCTGGACGATCCCCGCTTGGGGGAGGATATGGACTGGGCGGCAAGCGAGGCGACGGCCTTTGCCCGCGATTACCGGCCGGGTCTGGTAAATTTGAGTGGCGATGGCCTGGCCGGGGCCATGGAGCGCCTGGAGGCCATCCGTCAGCGTCTGGGACGGGTGGGGAGCTATCGTTATCTCAGCTATGTGACCCATTCCGATCAGTCTGCCTACGGTGCGGCCCTGCAGGCCTATGAAGAGGCCGCCACGGCCATCCAGAACCAATTGGTCTTTTTTGACATTGCCTGGAACCAGCTTCCCGACACCCGCGCCGAGGGCTTGCTGGCAGCACCGGAGTTGGCCCGCTGGCAGCATCTATTGCGGCACTGGCGGGTGTACCGCGACCATCTGCGCAGCGAAAGCGAAGAGCAGATCCTGGCCGAGAAACGGGTGACGGGGCGCGCCCTCTGGGAGCGGCTGTTTGACGAGACCTTCACCGAGATGCGCTTTCCCCTGCGCGGGCGGGCATTGAGCGAACAGGAGGTGCTGGCGCTCCTGTCCAACCCCGACCGCGAATTGCGCCACGATGCCGCCGAGGCCATGACCAAAGGCCTGGAAGGCCGCCTGCATACCCTGACCACCTGTTTCAATGCCGTTCTCGGCGACAAGGCCATTGATGACCGGCTGCGCCACTATCCCCATTGGCTGGCGGAACGCAACCTGGGTAACGAAATCTCCGATGCCATGGTCGCGGCCCTGGAGGGCGCCGTGGTCGGCCGCTATCCCCTGGTAGCCCGCTATTACCGGCTCAAGGGGCGCCTGCTGGGCATTTCGCCGTTGCTGGATTATGACCGCTATGCGCCGTTGCCGGGCGGCGAGGGGCATTATTCCTGGGCGGATTGTCAACGCATCGTGCTGCAGGCCTTCGCCGATTTTTCTCCGGAAATGGGTGCCATCGGCCAGCAGTTCTTCGCCCGCGGCTGGATCGACGCGGCCCTGGCCCCGGGCAAGCGCGGCGGGGCCTTTGCCCATCCGGTCACGCCCGATGTCCATCCTTATCTCATGGTCAATTATACCGGTACGGTGCGCGATGTGATGACCGTGGCCCACGAGTTGGGGCACGGGATTCATCAGTTTTTGGCCCGTGAACAGGGTTATCTCAATGCCGACACCCCCCTGACCACCGCCGAGACGGCCTCGGTCTTCGGCGAGATGCTGACCTTCGAGTGTCTGATGCGGGAGGAGGCCGACCCGCGCCATCGTTTGGCCCTGCTCTGCGGCAAGATCGAGGACACCTTTGCCACGGTCTTCCGCCAGATGGCCATGCACCGCTTCGAGGCGGCCATGCACCAGGCGCGGCGCCAGGAGGGCGAGCTCAGCAAGGAGCGTTTGGCGGAACTGTGGATGCAGACCCAGCGCGAGCAGTTTGGCGACAGTGTCGAACTGCGCCAGGGCTATCGCTGGTGGTGGAGCTATATTCCCCACTTCATCAGTTCACCGGGCTATGTCTATGCCTATGCCTTCGGCGAATTGCTGACCCTGGCCCTCATTCAGCGTTACCGCAGCGATCCCCAGGGTTTCGTGCCGCGCTACACCGAGATGCTGCGCCTGGGCGGTGCGCGCGCGCCGGCGGAAGTGGTGGGGGTGACGGGGGTGGATCTGGAGGCGCCGGAGATCTGGGAAGGGGCACTGGATTATCTCCAGGGAATGGTGGACGCGGCGGAACGCCTCGCGGAGGCGCTTCAGTGAGCATGCGCAGCGAAAAAGACAGCATGGGAACGGTGGAAGTGGACGAGAGCGTTCTGTGGGGCGCACAGACCCAGCGTTCGCTGCATTATTTCGCCATCGGCGAGGAGCGCATGCCCCTGCCCGTCATCCACGCCCTGGCGCGCATCAAGGGCGCCGCAGCGGTGGTGAATGGGGCGCTGGGTCTGCTGGATGCGGAGCGGGTGGGTTTGATTGGCCAAACCGCCGCTGAGGTGCTGGGGGGCCGCTGGGACGACCAGTTCCCCCTGCGCGTCTGGCAGACGGGCAGCGGTACCCAGAGCAACATGAATGTCAACGAGGTCATTGCCAACCGTGCCAACGAACTGGCGGGCCAGCCCCGGGGCGGCAAGACGCCCGTCCATCCCAACGATCACGTCAATCTGGGGCAGTCCTCCAACGACGTCTTTCCCTCTGCCATGCATGTGGCGGCGGCGCTGGCGCTGCACCAGCGCCTCCTGCCGGCCTTGGCCCATCTGGAGGATACCCTGGGAGCGAAAGAGGCGGCCTTTGCCGGGCAGATCAAGATCGGCCGCACCCATCTGATGGACGCCGTGCCCTTGACCCTGGGACAGGAGTTTTCCGGCTATCGCGCCCAGTTGCGGCAGGGCGTGGCGGCCCTGGAGCAGGCCCTGCCGGCGCTGTACGAGTTGGCCTTGGGGGGGACGGCGGTGGGCACCGGGCTCAATACCCACCCCGCCTTTGCCGCCGCCGTCTGCGCCCGGCTCCACGAAGAGCTGGGTCTGCCCTTCCGTCCGGCGGTCAACCCCTTTGCCGCCCTGGCCGGGCACGAGGCCATGCTCCGGGCCAGCAGCGCCCTGCGTCTGCTGGCCATGGCGCTGATGAAGATCGCCAACGACATCCGCTGGATGGGCTCCGGCCCGCGCTGCGGCCTGGGGGAACTGGCCTTGCCGGAGAATGAGCCGGGTTCCTCCATCATGCCCGGCAAGGTCAATCCCACCCAGGCAGAGGCCCTCACCATGGTCTGCGTGCAGGTCTTCGGCAATGATGCCAGCATCGCCTTCGCCGCCTCCCAGGGCCAGTTTGAGCTCAACGTCTACAAGCCCGTCATCGCCTACAACTTTCTCCAGGCGGCAGGGCTGCTGGCCGATGCCTGCCGCTCCTTTGCCGACCATTGCGTGGCCGGCCTCGTCGCCCGCCCCGGGCAACTGGATGCGCATCTGCAGCAATCCCTCATGCTGGTCACGGCCCTTACCCCTATTATCGGCTACGAACGCGCCGCCGAGGTCGCTCGCCATGCCCATGCGCAGCAGGTCACGCTGCGGGAGGCGGCGGCGGCGTTGGGGTATTTGTCGGCGGAGGATTTCGATAGCGCGGTGCGGCCCGAGCAGATGTTGGCGCCGGGGCGTGGAGGCGGGGAGTAGATCCTGTCCCGCCTTGGCCAGGGGACCTGCATCGGCCTCCGCCCGCTGGCAGCGGGGTTTTTTGCTCCGGCGGTCCTTGCCTGTTGTTCTACGGCTCATCCCGCTGGCAGGCGAAAACTCGCCCTGCGGGCTCAAACAGTTCGCCTGCCGGGCGCGGGCTTTCGCCAAGAATAACGACGGCGCGGACCGAAGTCGCGGCAAAACCCCGCTGCCAGCGGGCGGAGGCGCTATGAATAAAAAAGAGGGCGCTTGCGCACCCTCCCCATCCGCAGCGCCAACCGCCCCTCAATGGGCGCCGTAGGCCGCCTTTTTGCTGAGCCGGCCGCGGAAGACCCAGATCTGGTACCAGTTGTACATGATCATCACCGGGACGAAACCGGTCATGAAGAGGGTGAAGACCGCCAGGGAATTGGCCGGGTTGCCGGCTCCTTCGATGGTCCAGGTGCCGGGCACGATATAGGGGTACATGGTGGCCAGCATGGCCGCCCAGCCCAGCACGACAATGCCCTCCCCCCAGAGCAGGGCGGCAAAATCGTGGCGCAGGGAGTGGTTGCTCATGGCCTTGAAGGCAAAGAAGAGCACCGCCACCAGCCACCCCGCCCAGATCCACCAATGCGGTCCGGTCCACTTGGCGCTCGCCCAGGGGAATATGGCATAAGACCATACCAGGGTAACGACAATGGCCGCCAGGGCCAGGTAGGAAAAGGCCGTAGTCCAGCCGCGGGCCCGCTCATGGATGGGGTCGCCATGCTCGAAGCGGGCGCAGAGGTAGAGGCCACCGGCGAGGCTGGCGGCAACGGTGGCGGCAATGCCTACCCAGACCGTGAAGGGGGTCAAAAAGGTGAGGGCACTTCCGTCATAATGGGGAACGGGGCTGCCGCTCATGGGAAAGCCCTGCAGCGTGGCGCCCAGGGCCATGCCCGCAAAGAGCGGCGCGCCCAGGCTGCCCCAGGCAAAGGTCCGGCCCCAGAAGCGTTTGCTGCCGATGGCATGGACATGAAACTCGAAAGCCACGGCGCGGGCAATGATGGACCAGAGCGCCAGCATGAGGGGGAAAAGCAGGTAGTTGAAGGCCGAGCCATAGACCAGCGGGAAGGCGCCAAAGAGTACGCCACCGGCCACCACGAGCCAGGTTTCATTGCCGTCCCAGAAGCCCGCCATGGATGCCATGACCGCGCCGCGCTCTTCCTCGTCCCGGGAAAAAAGGGCAAAGATGCCGGCACCGAGGTCGGCGCCATCGAGGGCGATGTAGAGCAGAAAAAAGAGGCCCAGCAACAAAAACCACCAGGTGGAGAGCGTTGAGCCGATGCGAATGATGTTGTCCATAATGATTTCTCCGATGGGTAAACGGCCGGGGGCGCTGCTTAACGCTCTTCTTTCAGCAAGGGTTTGGCGAAGGCCGGTTTGGCCATGCCGCCACCGGCGGGGGCGGCATGGCCGTGTTCACCGTGGACTTCGGCCGAACTGGGGATGTCGTCCACGCCCTTGGCAATGACGCGGCTGAAGAAGTACCAGGC
>NZ_RIZI01000163.1 GCF_003721225.1 Acidithiobacillus sulfuriphilus
GCCAGATCGAAGCGCAGACCCTATCCACCACGGCGGTGGCCAGTAACTCCACCAGCGGCACTGCCAATGGCTACATCTATCAGGCCTCTTTCCAGTCAAAGGCGTGGACCGGCAATGTCACCGCCACCACGGTCAGCCAGCAAACCAATCCCAGTACCGGCGGCCCAGAATTGGTCCTCGGCAATCTGCCCACCTGGTCGGCACAGACGCAACTCACCAATCAAAGCTATAGCAGCCGCGACATTGCCACCTTCGACCCGACCTGTAATAAGGGCGCCGGCTGCGGCATACCCTTCGCTTGGCCCAGCAATACGCAGACCGGCATCAACACGACCCAACAAGGCCAGCTAGAGACCGGCTGGAATTCCCTCACCACGGCCCAACAGGCCCTCTTTACCAGCAGCCCCACCAGCACCCCCCCCACCAGCTATGGCCAAGCCGTACTGGGCTACCTGCAAGGCAACACCGCCCAAGAGACCCCAAACGGCCCCTTCCGCGCGCGCTCGGGCATACTCGGAGATATTGTCGATAGCGTGCCCACCTATGTCGGCGTGCCCAATGCGGGCTACACCGACCCCAGCTACCAGGCCTTTGTCCAGCAGCAGCAAGCAGCGCTCAATAACAAGACCATGCCCCCCATGGTCTATGTAGGTGCCAACGACGGTATGTTGCACGCCTTCAACGCCCAAACCGGCCAGGAACAGTTTGCCTTCGTGCCCAACGCGGTATTTTCCAATCTCTATCTGCTATCACAGCCGGGTTATAGCGGAAACCACTTCTATTATGCCGACGGCACCCCGGCCATCGGCGATGTACCCTTCCCGGACACCGCCAGCACCCCGCCAGTGCCATCGGTATCCAACTGGCAGACCATTTTGGTCGCCGGAGAAAACAATGGCGGCAATAGCGTTTATGCCTTGAACATCACCCAACCGCAAACGATGACGTCGCCCAGCGCGGTGGCCAACAACGTGCTTTGGGAGTTTACCGACCCCAACCTGGGCCAGACCTACGGCACCCCCGTCATCGCCCGCATTCCCTACCAAGGCCAAACCATCTACGCCGCGATCTTCAGCTCAGGCTACAATAACAGCACCCAAACGCCCTATTTATACATCGTCAATGCGCAGACGGGCGCCCTTCTCAACTCCGTCAACCTGTGCAGCTATGACACCGGCACCTGCAGCAGCAGCCAGGCCAACGGCGCATCCAGCCCTGCGGTGGGTTCCACGCTTGGCAATGGCACGGACAACCGGGTTTATATCGGCGACCTCCAGGGCAACCTCTGGCGGGTCGATTTGACCGCCCTCAACCCGGCGAACGGTCAAAAGAATGTACCCACGCCCGTCACCCTGCTCTTCAAGACGCCAACTCTGCCCGCCAGCATCAATGGCACGACCGTAAACCTGCCCCAACCCATCACCACCCCGCCCCTGGTCACCCTCAATCCCAATTACCCGGCGCAATCGGGGCTGATGGTGATCTTCGGCACCGGCCAGCTTTTGCAACAGTCGGATTTGACCAATACCCAGGTACAATCCGTCTATGGCGTATGGGATAAGGGAACCGGGTCCACTGTTACCCAATCCAGTTTGGTGCAACAAACCATCTACACTACGAACATTGGCGCCACCCAAGTGCGCCTCATGTCCAAGAACCCCATCAACTGGTCCACTAATTTAGGCTGGTACGTGAATCTGCCTGCAACAAGCGAGCGCATGATCACGAACATGTTGCTTTATGCCGGCCAAGTAATCTTTACTACTTATGCCCCCACCCCCAATGTCTGCGGAGCAGGTGGAAGCAGCTATCTGATGGACTTCAATTACGCAACGGGAACTTCTTTCTCCAGCCCCGTCTTCGATGTCAATGGGGATGGCTTGATCAACGCCTTGGATACGGTCACCAACCCGCCAAGCGGCTATGGTCCAAACCCTGGAGGAATCGCCCTGGGCTCAGGCTTCGCCTCCGCCCCAAGCCTTACCGGGAGTTTCATCACCCTTTCTCAGGGCAATGCCCTGAAATCCATTCTGCACCAAACAGCAGGGATGGTCCCTCTCTACTGGAGGCTACTCAATGGCCAATAAACCGCTCCCCCATGCTTTTGCCCACACCTTGCTCGCTGCCGTATTTTTAGCCCTCGTGCCAGTATCGGCATCCGCCATAGCACTCACCCCCGCTTGGGGGCCCAACGCAGGGAAAAAACTTCCCCCGCCTAACGTCCAGGAAGGGCGTGCCCTGCCTTTTCCCCGCGGAAGCGAAAACGTTACGCCCCAGATCCCCGGCAGAGGTTCTGGCAATTCCGAATTGCGCAAAGGCAGATCAAACGCCATTGATATTCCCTTGAAGGGCCATCCAACCCAGTAACCCAGCTTTAACACGCCCTATCCGCCTGCCCTCCCCAGGGCTAGCCTATATGCAAAGGTGTTGATAGAATCGGCTGATTAGCCACAATCCCCTGAAGATATTGGTCCTCAGGGGATCTGTTTGTGAAGAAGAAATCTTCTCAGAGTAACGCCTGACTCTCCGGGGCCGGGACCAGTGCCTCAACCAGCGTTCCCTTCCCGTATTGCGCCGCTCGCCGATCATGAATGTCATCCGTGACCTGGCTCAGGAGATGAAGGGCTACGAATCGGGGATGGGCTTCACGCCGGCCTCGCGCTCACGGGTACAGAACGCGCGGCGCTCGGACGATCCCTGGGCAGGCATTGCCGGTTGATCAGGGCCGGGGATTGCTCAAACGCAGCATCAGCGTCATCGGATGCGCCGGTGAGACCTGGAATCCGTAGTGCTCATAGAACTGCCGGGCGCGGTCGTTCAAGGCATGCACCAGGAGCGCCCGGACTCCGGCGTTTTGCGATACGACCAAGGCGCGTTCGACGGCGTCTTGGAGCAAGGACGCGCCCAGCTTGATGCCTTGCGCCCTCACATCGACCGCCAGACGTGCCAGCACCATGACCGGAACGGGGTCAGGCATGTTCTGCCGAATCGAGCGCGTGGCGTCCTGATGGGCAACTGCACCTGCGGCCATGGCGTAGTAACCCATGACCAGCCCTTGTGGGTCGGTGGCCACGAAAGTACGGCTCGCGCCGCTGGCCTGATTGGCCAGCGCACGACGCTTGAGCCATTCATCGAGAACCGGTTCTCCGCAGGCGAAGG
This sequence comes from Acidithiobacillus sulfuriphilus, assembly GCF_003721225.1. Taxonomy (GTDB): domain Bacteria; phylum Pseudomonadota; class Gammaproteobacteria; order Acidithiobacillales; family Acidithiobacillaceae; genus Acidithiobacillus_B; species Acidithiobacillus_B sulfuriphilus. The sequence goes on from NZ_RIZI01000163.1 coordinate 3,160, forward strand.
TGTCGACCTGGTGCTGCGCAGATAAGGGCTCTGGGGGGCGCAGGTTCATGCGCCCCCTTTCCACGGAGCCTTCACTGCCAGCAGACGCTCAAGGCCGGCATTCGATGTTGGCGGTTCATCCAGCATGGCGGTGAACTGCCGGAACTTGGCATCGTCGAGTTTGAAAAACACCTGATCGAGCAGTACCGACTGCGCTTTGTCGCAGGCGGCTTCCAGCATGAAGTCCGATCGGTTCTTGCCCAGCAGTTGGGCGGCCTGGTCGATCAGATCCCGCTGCTGGGGCAGCGCCCGAAGGTGGATGGCTGCGTCACGCATGGCTTTCTCCCAATAAATACACATCAGATACACAAATCCTGCCGGAATGTGTATCTGATGTCAATACATACCAAATCGAAGCCTGCCCAGTGATTTGGCCTGGGTTAAATTCTATCAACGCCTTATTGTATAGGCTTGCCCCCAGGGCAGGCATTTTTTTACCCCCTGCCCTCGTGTACCATGCACCCATGGAAAGCCTCTTCAGTCACTACGCCCTCTTCCTCGCCGACACCGCCACCATCGTCGTGGCCATCCTGATCCTCGCCGGCGGCCTGGTCGCCATCGGCAAACAAAAAGGCAAGGGCGGCGGCCAGATCCAGGTGACGGACCTGAACCGCCAACTGGAGACCATGGGCGACAGCGTCCAGGCGGCACGCTTGTCCAAGAAGGCGGGCAAGGCCCTGCAAAAAGCCCACAAGGCCCGGCGCAAGGCCGAGGCCAAATCGGGTATCGCCAAGCCCTGTGTCTACTTCCTGGATTTCAAAGGGGATATCCGCGCCTCGGCCCTCGCCGCCCTGCGCGAGGAGATCAGCGCCGTGTTGCAGGCGGCGCAGCCCGGCGACGAGGTCCTGCTGCGCATCGAAAGCGGCGGCGGGATGGTCAACAGCTACGGGCTGGCGGCGGCGCAACTCCTGCGCCTGCGCGCGGCCAAGCTGCCCCTGACGGTGATGGTGGATACGGTGGCCGCCAGCGGCGGCTATCTCATGGCGGTGGTGGCGGATCGCATCATCGCCGCCCCCTTCGCCATGATCGGCTCCATCGGCGTCATCGCCCAGATCCCCAACTTCCACCGCTGGCTGCGCAGCAAAAACATCGACATGGAACAGTTCACCGCCGGAAAGTTCAAGCGCACCGTCACCCTCTTCGGCGAAAACACCGAGGCCGGCCGGGCCAAGCTGCGCGAAGAACTGGAAGAAACCCACGCCCATTTCCGCGATTTCGTCCAGACCTACCGTCCCCAACTGGACCTGGCCCAGGTCGCCACCGGTGAGGCCTGGCTGGGCAGCAGGGCCCTGGAGCTGGGCCTCGTCGACGCCCTCGGCACCAGCGACGACGAACTGTTGAACGCCGCCAAGCGCGCCAAGGTCCTGGCCGTCCACTACCAGCGCAAAAGCACCCTCCCCCAACGCCTGGGCCTCGCCGCCCAAAAAAGCTGGGATAGCCTCTGGCAAGCGCCGCTGTCCTGAACCAAGTCCCTATTTCCCCACCCGTCGGGGGAAAATCGCGGCCATGGGCCGCTCCTACACGGATTCAGCCGCCATCCTGCCAGTGCAGCGCCCGCAAGCGGGTGAATTTCTTGCGCTGGTGGTCCTGCATGCGGGTGAGGATATCGTCGAGGGTACGTACCGCCTCGGCCACAAAGGGGCCCTTGTTGAGCATGACGCATTCGGCGCGCACCCCCATGGCGGCGTCCGTTAGCTCGGGGCGGGAGATGCTGCCCTTTTTGGTGAGCGTTTCCAGCACCTGGGTGGCCCAGATCACCGGCAGATGCGCGGCCTCCGCCAGCCACAGGATTTCCTCCTGAACCTCCGTCAGCCGTTCCGGCCCCACCTCCACCGCCAGATCGCCGCGCGCCACCATCACGCCCAGCGGCTGCCACCCCAGGGCCGCCAGTAAAATCTCCGGCAGGCGGTGAAAGGCCTGGGCCGTCTCGATCTTGGCAATGATACCCAGGTGGCTGGCCTGCCGTTGTTGCAACGCCTCCAGCAATGCCCCCATGTGCGCCCCGCTTTCGACAAAGGAAAACCCCACCATATCCACCAGCGGAATGATGACCTCCAGATCGGCCAGATCCTTATCGCTCAAGGGGGGCAGATTCAGCGGCAGACCGGGGAAGTTCAGGCCGCGATCCGGCAACAGGCGCGCCCCGCCCGCTTTGGCATGGGTGATGCGCAGCAGGGCCCCTTCCGGACCCTGCGCCTCCACCACCGCCGCCATCTTGCCGTCATCCACCCACACCGCCTGCCCCGGGGACAGCCTTTCCACCAGCGCGGGGATCGTACAGGCCACCCGCGCCGGCTGGTCAGCGGCCGCCGCCCTCCCCTCTCCGGTGTCGCGGCTCAGCAACAGGGCATCCCCCGCCTCCAGCACGATCTGCACCGGCGCTGCGGGGATGCCCGCGATCACTCCCCGGCAACGGCGCCGACGGCGGCTCTGCCAGGTATTGCCGTTGACGAAGTAACTTCCCTGCATGCAGTGCAAGGTCAAAATACCCGTCTCCACGGCCTCCACCACCAGCACGCGCTCCTTGCCTCGCGCGTCCACGCAGAGCAGCTCTTCCGCCACCCGGGGCGCGTGGCTGCCCGCCGCCGGCAGGAGCACGCACTGCACCCCGGCGGGCAACGCCGCCTCCGGCGGTGGAGAAGAAGCAAGGGCCCGCAGACGCGCAGGTGCCTGCAACCGCCCCAAACGGTCCCGCTGGGGTCGCAGGTGAACCACTCCCGCCTCCATGGGCAAAGGACCGGTGCGGATCTTGTGGCCCGCCAGATCCGCGAGGATCCTGCACGAACCCCCCTGCTCCTGCACGGCCTGATGGAGATTTTTTACCATCGCCCGCCATTGTTCGGGGCCGTCATGGGCACAATTGATGCGCGCCACGTCCATACCCTTTGCCAGCAAGGATTGTAAGAAAGCGGGGTCATCCGCCCTTTCGCCCGGCAATGTCACCATGATGCGGGTGCTGCGATGCTCCCGTGCCGGGCCCAGAAGCCGCTCTGCATTCTGGACCAGCAGACGCATGCCTTCATCAGGGCGAAGGGTCGCTTGCTCCCGAACCTCCGGCTCCGGCCGACCCAAAGCCGCAGACAGCAAAGCGATGATGTGATCCAGGGTATCCAGCACGTGGCTCTCGGAGCGCCCCAATGAGGAAAGCCCCTGCCCTGCGAGGGCCTCCTGCAACGGACGCAAATCCACCCGGCGCAGGGCGAGATAATGCAGCATATTGTGCACGCCCGGATGCAGACGCAGGGTCGGGTCCTGCCCTTCCAGAACCACCATGCGTGCTTCGCTCTCCTGCAGCACGCGGGCACGCAGGGCCTCCAGAGCGGCAAGGAGGTCTTGCCAGTCGCCGTTCATGAAACAAGGGACGGCAAAGGAGCGCGGTGGGGAAGCAAGGCTACGCCGTAAAGCTCCGCCTCCAGGCGGAGCAGGCAGATTTGCGCGCCAAGCAGATCCACCTGCAGGCGGCAGGGGTCTCCATATCCGAGGCTCTGCGCCAGCATTTCGGCGATGGCGGAGAAGACCGACAGAAGGGTGCTGAGGCCGTCGTCATCGGGCAGATTTTCGCTGTGCAGGAAAAGCCCGTCGCTGCTCAGCAAGGCCACGCCCCTGGCCTCCGGCCAATCAACCCGCATCCGGCCAAGGTAGTACTGAAAACGCTGCCAGTTCTGCTCCTGCATCACGATCCCCTCCCCGCACGGCGAGTTCATCCAAGAACAACCCGAGCGTAGCAGAAGAATATGACAGTATGATGACGCTTTGCGGCCTACGATGGCCTTCCCATCAATCCCGTAGCGCCCCCACCCCCACCAGGATCCACGCCACGATAAAAGCCGTACCCCCAAAGGGCGCGAAGATCGCCATCCACATCCATCCGGTCAGGGTCAACACCGTAAGGCCGCCGCAAAAAAGAACAATCCCCAGCAACATGATCCAGCCCGCCCAGCGCAGGAGGGCCATATTGCGCCCCTGCCGGATCTGCATCAGGATACCCACCAGGATCAGCCCCAGCGCATGATAGATCTGAAACTGATTGGCGATATGATAGATGTCCATCAGCGCCGGACTCAGGCGCCCCTGCAGGAGATGGGAACCGACGGCGCCCAGGGCCATGGCCAACGCTGCCAAAAAGGCGCCCCAGGCGACAAAAGCGCTGCCGGGCTTCATCGCTGAAACCCGTGGCTCAGGGATTTGCGCCACCGCCAGTCGCGCATATACGCCGCCGCCAGGGCGGGAGCGTTCCACAGGATGAGGACGTTCTCGGCGTTATCCTTTTGCGCCGCCTTGGTGAAATTGAAACTGCCGGTCACCACGGTCTTGCCGTCGATGATCATGACCTTGTTGTGGGCGATGCGGACCGAGCTGTCGATCCAGACCGGAATCTGATGATTGATCAGATAGGTGGCGCCGCTGTAACGCCCCGTCTCGTTGCTCTTGTCGAGAAGGACCGCCACGTCCACGCCGCGCGCCCGGGCTTGGCCCAGGGCCTGGATGATGGGCGTGGAAGTGAAACCATAGGCCTGCACCAGGATTTGCCGCCGCGCCAGATCGATGGCCCGCACGATGACCTTCGTCCCATCGCCGTTGGGCGAAAAGGCCACCGTCGCCGGGCTGTCCACCTGCATCTGGGCAGTGAGGGGCTGCGCCGACTGATCCGCTGTCCCGCCTTGCCAGCCCGCGCCCTGCCGAATCTCCCGGTGCTCTTCATGGTGCCATGGATATTCATAGGCCTGCGCCGCCATCGGCAACGCCGCCAGCAGCATCGCCAGACACCCAATCCGCATTTTCCCCACGCTCCCCTCCTCTTTTCCGTAGCGTAACATCCAGAATAACCAATCAACCAGCCCGTATGCTATATTTACGCCGAGGCTATGGGGAGACAAAGATGGCAATAAAAAAGGTTTGCATTCTCGGCGGGACCGGTTTTGTGGGCCGGCATCTGGCCGAGCGACTCAGCCAGAAAGGCTATGCGGTACATATAATTACGCGCAACCGCGAACGCTATCGGGAAAAACTGCTGGTGCTGCCCGGCGTCGATCTGATGGAGGGTGACGTCCACAACCCGATCACCCTGGAGAAACACTTTGCGGGCATGGATGCCGTCATCAATCTCGTGGGCATCCTCAATGAACGCCACGCCGGGCGCAGCGATTATCCGCCGGAGCGCCATGGTGATTTTGACCGCAACCACATCGAACTACCCCGCCTGGTGGCCAACACCTGCGCCCAGGTAGGCGTACCGCGCCTGCTGCACATGAGCGCCCTGGGCGCCGATCCCGTCGGCCCCAGCGCCTATCTGCGCTCCAAAGGCATCGGCGAGGAAATTGTCCGGCAGTCCGGCGAGGACAGCGCCAAACTCGGCCACTTCACCTACCTCAACGGCCCCAAGCTGGTCTGGGGGCGCGGCCTCAAGGTCACCATTTTCCGGCCATCCGTGATCTTTGGCGAAGGCGACAGCTTCTTCAACCGCTTCGCGGGCCTGCTCCGCGGCATCCCCTTCGTCATGCCCCTGGCCAAAGCCCAGGCAAAAATGCAACCAGTATGGGTGGAAGACGTCGTTACCGCCTACGTCCGCTCCCTGGACAATGCCGCCACCTTTGGCCGGGCCTACGATCTCTGCGGCCCCAAGGTCTACACCCTCGGCGAACTGGTCGCCTACACCCAAAGCCTCATCGGCACCCACCGAGCCATTGTCCCCCTGCCCGATTGGCTGGCCGATCTGCAAGCCATGGCCCTGGAAAAACTCCCGGGGCAGTTGCTCACCCGCGACAATCTGCGTTCCCTTTCCGTCGACAACACCTGCGCCGCGCCAGGCTACCCGAGCATGTTCGGTATCCAGCCCAGCGCCCTGGAAGCCATCGTGCCCGGCTACCTCGGCACGGGCAGCAACAAGGCCCGGCGCATGGCCGACCTACGCCACCGGCGCCCCGGCTAGGGAAACACCCGCAGGCCGCAGCGCCTAATGCTGCGTTGCGGCCTGCCCTTCCTCGCCCAGTCGGCGTAGACCTGCGGCCTCCTCCGGCGAGACTTCCGTGAGGATCGCCGCCATTCCCTGCCGGGCGCGCTCATCGCCCTGCCGCGCCGCGAGGCTGAAAAGTTCGTAGGCATAGGGGATATTTTTGGGGATGCCCGTGCCCCCATAAAACATCAAACCCAGATTGAACTGAGCCTGGGCATCGCCCTGGTCCGCCGCCGCACCATACCATTTTGCCGCTTCCAGGTAATTTTGCGGTACGCCGGCCCCGGTAAAATACTGCACCCCCAAATTATACTGCGCCGTCACGTCACCGGCCTGCGCGCGCTCCAGAAGCGCTTTGAGCGATCCCAGACCCGCCATCGCCATGAGATCCAGAGGCCGGCCATCATCAGCAACGGACATAGGCTATCCCCCCATCCTGCATCACTTCGTAAACAACCCTACGATTCACCCCTGCCCCCGATTATCCTAGGTTTGGCAAAACACTCCCGCCACCGGCCGCTTTTAGCGATTATGGAACAGCGCCCGGAATCATGCGCCTTCGGGGAGCGCTACCCCCCAATCGGCAATGCGCTCTTCATCCGCCAGCGACCACACCGCCCGATGAAGGGCCAGCATGGAATGACGGTCGCTGAGCAGGATATTGCGCTCCCGCCCCGTCAAATGCTGTGGCCCAAGCGCCAATGCCTTGTGGCAAAGGGCCGCGGCCTTGGGCCACACCCCGGGGCGATTGCGCTGCAGAGCCGCGTGGATGGCATTGAGCTGCGGATCCACCACCACCTGCACAAAAGGATCACCCGTAAATTGGGGCAGATCCACCAGGCGACCCTGCGCCAAACCCTGAAGTTCCAAGGGCGGACAATATTCTTCGGGAATGACAAAAAGCCCGCGCGCTCGTGCCGCGCGACCCAATGACGCGCGGCTCGTCAAGACGGCCAACGGGACTGCCGCCGACAACCCCAGCAAGATGGGCAGCAACCAGCCGAAATGCCAGCCCCCCAGCAAAGGATACAGTAGCGCCGCCAAAATAAGGCCCATGGCGGAACACCATCCAAAGCTGCCCAGGGCATCTCCCCAGGAGGTGGCCTGATCGCCGCGCACCTGCGCGCCCCAGCGCACACTTCTACCCAGCAACGCCTGAATGACGAACTGACTGTGGAAAACCATGCGGATGGGCGCCATGAGAACGGAAAAGAGTGTTTCCAGAAGCACACTCCAGCCCAGGCGCCACAATCCGCCATACCGCACGGCAAGGTCCCGTTGCCAAAACACCCAGAATATCGCCATGAACTTGGGCGCCAGCAACAGCGTGGCCGTAATCCCGAAAATCCACAAGGGCAGAGGCTCAACGGTCCAAGCATTATCCAGCGCCACCCCGCCCAGGCCAAGGGGGCTTTGCCAATGCCAGGCAGCGACCCCCCCCAACAACAAGAACAACCCCCAGAGCGGCGCCGCCAGGAAAGACATGGCGCCATTGACGAAGAGGAAGCGATGCGCCGAACGCAGGCCCTCACTGCTCAACAGCCGCAGATGCTGGAGGTTCCCCTGCGCCCAGCGTCGATCGCGTTTCAAGTCATCAATCAGGGTAGGCGGCACTTCTTCATAGCTGCCCTCCAGTCCCGGGACGAACCACACCTCCCAACCGCCCTTCGCCATTAACGCCGCTTCCACAAAATCGTGGCTCAGCAAGGCGCCACCCAAAGGCGGACGTCCCGGCAACACCGGCAGCGCACAATGCTGAACAAAAGGCGCCGTGCGCAGGATGGCATTATGACCGATGTAATGACCGTCGCCCAACTGCCAGAAACGCAAGCCCGTACTGAACAAGGGACCATAGAGACGATGCGCAAACTGTTGCAGCCGCGCATAGAGCGTCTCCCGATTCACCGCCAGCGGCTGCGTCTGGATGATACCCACCTGGGGATTACCTTCCATCATCTCCAGCAAACGCAGCAAGGTCTCGCCGCGCATGACGCTATCCGCGTCCAGCACCACCATGTATTCGTAATCCTTGCCCCAGCGCCGGCAGAAATCCGCGACATTCCCGCTTTTCGCCTTGTTGTTGACCGGCCGCCGCCGATAATGAATGCGCCCGAATCCTTGCAACGCCTTGCACAAAGCCGACCAGGCCATTTCTTCCTTGAGCCAGACCGCCGGATCACGGGTATCGCTGAGCAGGAAAAATTCAAAATGCGACAATGCCCCGGCCAGTGCCAGAGAACGATAGGTAGCCTGCAAACCCGCCGCCACCCGTTCGACCTCCTCATTATAAATGGGCATGAGAATGGCTGTTTTGACCTGCGGTCGCGGTTGTACCAGGCGCTGCTCGGGACTGCCGGGTGTCTTATGACTGCCGCCACGCAAGAGCAGCACAAAACCCACCAAGGCGGTCCAAAACCCCGCCGATATCCATGCGAACAGCAAAACGAAAATGATCAGCGTGGGTATTTCCAGCCATAACGGCAAACGTTGCGCGAAGGCCTGGTCCAGCAGCACGCCCGCCGCGCAGGCTGGCAGCACGATCAACGCCGTCAGCCAGGCACGGCGCGATCGGGCGATGGATTCCCAGGCGGGGCGCACGTTCACCATGGTCAGTATTCGCCCTGCAAGGCGCGCCGCACTGCCGCCGTATGCCGGCGAAAGGCCAGGAGATCCAGGAAACGCAGGCAGGCCGCCCAAAGGGAGCGGTTCAGGGGACGAGACGCCATGGGCTGCCGCAACAGTGGTGGTTGCATCTGCCGTTGTAGCCAGCGGGCGCGCTTTTCGCCCTCCTCCCGCTGGCCCTCCATGCCAGCCCAAAGATCCAGACGCCCATCCATCTCATCGCCATCGGCCAGGGTCGCCAGCGCCGTCTGCACGGTAGCAAAAGCCAGACCATAAAGCGCCTCCTTTTCTGCCGGGGCATTCATCCGCGCCAGTACTTGGCCGCGGATCCAGAGGCGCTGGGCGTCGCTCAATTGCAAACGGGCCAGATAATGCTCGATCCGCCTGATGACCGGCGCGTTCTTTTCAACGACGAAAATGTCGTGATGCAAATCCGGGTTCACGCTATAAGTCGAGTCGTCCTTGAACATGATGTCTACTCCTTCGCTGCATGTAACAAATAGGTCCAGGTATCCGTCATCGCCTGGCCCTTCAGAGCGAGATAACAGCGGACATTGGCTGGCTGCCCGGAAACCGGGAGAATGTCGGCGATTACTCGCCAAAAATGCCTGGCGCCATCCCACTCGATTTTCTGCTTCAAGACCTTCGCGCCGTGGTCCACGCTGATGATAGCGTCTACCGGGGCAGATCCAGGCAACTGCGCCAAGGCGCCACCGGCAAAATCAATGACCATCGTCCTTGATCCCGGTACCTTGCCATCACCCAGATAGGTAGCTACCGGATGTCCATTGGGAATGAGGTCGGCATTATCCAGAAAGAACCTGAGCTGATACGCAAAATGAAAAGCCTCCCCCGGCGCGGGTTGCTGGGCTGGCACCCAAAATGCGTCAATATTGTCCATGTCCCGATTATTGGTGGGCAACTCCACCAGTTTGACATGACCTTTCCCCCAGTCGCCGATGGGCTCCACCCAAACGCTGGGCCGTAATTGGTATTGCGTGTTCAACCCTTCGTAGGCGGAAAATTGCCGGTCCTGCTGAATCAGGCCGAACCCCTGGGGACGATCCATGGCATAAGTAGTGGCCTGGATGTGGAGCGGATTATCCAGGGGCCGCGTGATCCACTCGCCATCGCCGTTCGCCATCACCAGATCACTGGAATCATGCTGCTGGGGATGCCAATCGCCGGCCACTGGCCCACGCCCCTTGCCATGCCAATACATACTGGTCAAGGGCGCAATTTCCAGCACCTGCACGGGGTTGCGCAGGTAGATGGTCGCCTCCACCTGCACCGTGACCGCCTTGCCGGGATGGATGGTAAAGCGGTAGGCCCCCGTCACCACCGAGCTGTCCAGAAGCGCATAAACCACGCTGTCCGTCGCGCCCGCCTGCGGTTGCACCAGCCAGAATTCCTTGAAATAGGGGAATATTTCTCCCGATGGCAAGGCCGTATCGATACCCAGGCCACGGGCTGAGGTACCATAAATCTGCCCCGTCCCTACGGCACGGAAATAGCTCGCCCCCAAAAATGAAATAAACTCATTGTGATGGGGCGGCGTGTTGAGCGGATACAAAAGGCGGAAACCGGCATAGCCCAGATCGGAAGGCAGATCGTTTGGGACCTCCAGGTCGCCAAAGTCAAAGTGCCGGAGCGAAAAAGGGATGGGCTGTACTTGCCCGTCCACGATGCTCCGGATCACGACCGGGCGATCGAAATAAGAGCCGGGTAGATAAAATTGGGCCTCAAAGGGCAAACCCTGCTTATGCCACAGGGGATCCACATCCTGGATCTGGGCATATTGCTCGGGCGTGAGCTTTTGCAAGGACGCCGGCACGGGCAAGGCCTGCGCCTGATAAGGCGCCTCCAGCAATGCCTTGGCCTTGGCCTCCACCTGAGCGAAGCCAAAGGAGCCTGCAAAGGCAGGTGTCGCCACCACCCAGAAAGCTAGGCCAAGGCAAGCGGATTGGACCAGGAACCGGAGATGGCGAGTTGATAAGATGGCGCGTTCATGCTTCATGCCAGTCATAAAGCAATATTCATACCATTAGTTATCATATTGTTTTATAATGATATTCTTTGCGGAGCAGCGGGATATTGTCGCCGTCACCCGACGCATATCCGCCATCAGGCCAGAGAGCCATGAAGAATTCTTTGCCGGACCTCCAGTAAATTCTGGAAAAACATTACAACATATTGTTTATTTGCATTTATTAGAATCTACAAAAAATGCTTATGAAGGACAATATCAGACTTTTCCCCTAGAATGATGAACGATGACCGTCGCCAATCAACAACAATGCGCCACAAGAAATGGAGATAACGCAAAGCCTTATGAAGAACCTCCGCCAGCTTCCGAACTACCCGCCACGCGCCAACGCCCCCAAAATCCATAAAGCGAATCTATAGATCCATCGCAAACCCTACAGGGCGCGGCGCAACGGGACGTTGTAAGCTTCGCGCATCGTTTACTTGCCAGCCGGATTTTCGCAAAAGGTGCAGACTGATGAATACAACCCCATTTGACCTCACGATCATAGGCAGCGGCCCGGGCGGTTATCGCGCAGCGGTACTGGCCACCCTCCGCGGTCAGAAGGTAGCCATCATTGAGCGCGCCACCTGGGGAGGAACTTGCCTCAACCGCGGTTGTGTGCCCAAGAAAGACTGGCATGAAACGGCGAAATGGATCGAACAGAGCCGCCATTTCCGCCAACGCGGCGTCGTTGGCGGCCCCTTAGGCGGAGACATGGACCAAGCCTGGCTCCACCAGCGCAAGGTGGTGGATACCGTGCGCAAAAATTATATCGACTATCTCAAGCGCTTGGGCGTGCAGATGTTCAACGGCCACGGCCGGTTCAGCGATGCCCAGCACATCCGGATCAGCGGCGCTGCGGGCACCCGGGAGATCAGCACCCGGCACAGCATCATCGCTACCGGATCCGCTCCCCTTCTCCCCGACCCCATTGCACCGGTGCCGGGCCGCATTCTCACCAGCGACATGCTTTTTGATGATGGCGTGCCCGTGGGGCAACGGGTCTTGCTGATAGGCGGCGGCGTCATCGGCACCGAGTTCGCCTACATCTTTTCCATGCTCGGCAAAGACGTGAACTGGGTAATCCACTCCCCTGCCCTGGCCCACACCTTCTACTCCCCCCAGGCCAAGGATACCCTGCGCGAGGCCATGGAAGCCCTGGACATCCGTCCGCACGCCAATTTTCCGTTGACGCGCATGGAAGCCGTTGGCGGGGGGGTAAGGGCGTTCTCCAGTGATGGCGGCATGTTAGAGGCCGACTGGGCCCTCCTGGCCACCGGCCGCAAGCCCTTCACGGACGATCTGGGGCTGGAAAACACCGCCATTACCCGGGACGAAAACGGTTTCGTCCAGGTCAATGGCTACCTGGAAACGGCGGAGGCGGGCATTTATGCCATTGGCGACGTAATCGGACCGCTCATGAATGCCAACCAGGCCTTGGCCGACGCCACCCTGGCCGTCAACAACATCGTGTCCGCCAGCCCCAAGGGCCGCGACCCTTTGTGGGTGCCGGAGCTCATCTATTCGGCGGTGGAACTGGCGCGCATCGGCATGAATGACGATCAGGCAGAGGACGAAGGCTTTGAGCCCGCCGTCGGTTTTGCCGCCTTCGAGACCTCCCCCCGCGCCCTCGGCCAGGATGACAGCCGGGGCTTTGTCCGTCTCCTGGCGGACATGGATAGCGGCGCGCTGCTGGGAGGCGAGGTGGTAGGCCGGGAAGCAGGGGAACTCGTCCACCTGCTCTCACTTTCCACGGATCGGGAACAGTTCCTGCGCCAGATCGCCCAAGCCCGCTTCAACCACCCGGCGCGGGCCGAAGAGCTGCTCAACGCCACGGAAACCCTGGCGGCACGCTGGGGCCTGCAGGCGCAGGTCTTCGGGGAAGACTAGCTGCGCCCGAAGATGCCCCATACCCCGGCCAGGATGGTGGGAAAGGCGAGAAAGAGATTGATGCCGGACAGAAAACGCACCTTGGCGGCGGCCCCCGCGGCGGCCTTCCAGTCCTCCCGCTTGATCGCCCGACCCATTTGCCGAAACGGTGCAAAAAAGACGTGCAGGGCCAGCAATACCATGCAGGTGCCCAACACCACCATGATCCACATGGCCAAGCTGAGGGCACCGAAACCGCCATACAGAAAGACCATGCCATAGCCGGTGACTACCAGCGTGGCCCCCGCCAGCCAGACCCAGGCGAAAAAACGTCTGAGCAGGCCATAAAGCAGATGGACGCGCTGATCCTGGGCCGTAATGAAGCGCGCCAGGAGGGGTGCCAGCATCAGGTCCAGCATGAAGATCCCGCCAATCCAGATCACCACCGCCAGAACGTGGAAAAACTGTGCAATCAAAATCTCGTTCATGTCCTTTCCCCATGGCGCCCAGCAACGCGGGCCGCCCACAAAAACCGTTCTGCATCCGCCAATTCTTCGCCGACTATGGTATGCCCCATGGCATACTCACGCCACAACCCGTGATAGCCCCGGGCTTCCAGAAGCCCGAAACAATGGCGGGCGAGATCCAGCGGAATGATAGGATCAAAAGTGCCGTGGGCCATGAAAATGGTCGGCGAATCCACCGCCGCGGCGGGCAGGAGATCTTTGCGGGGTAGGTAAGCACTCAAGGCCAGAACGCACGCCACCGATGCGCGGGCGTGCAATGCCGTATAGAGGGCCATGGCCCCACCCTGGGAAAAACCTCCCAGGACGATGGGACGCGCAGACCGGGCCCGCTCCGCGGCGAGCAATGCTCCCAGCGCGCCGGCCATCGCCGTCAGGCCATCGCCATCTTCTCCGGCAGTGCCCTCGAAATCGTAAATGTCATACCAGGCCCGCATCAAAGCGCCACCGTTCAGGGTGACAGAGCGCACCGGCGCATTGGGGAATAGCCAACGGACCCTCCTGCGTCCTTCCATGGCCTCGGCAACCCCGGCAAGATCCTGCATGTCCGCCCCCAGGCCATGAAGCAGGATGATGGTCAATTCGCTGTCCGCTCCGGCCTCGCGCACGATCAGACCCGGTTCCCATAGCGGGTCAGCCATGCTCGGGCCCCGTCAACACTCCCTGGCCGCGGATGGCATCGAGCTTGCGATACAATGTTCGCTCGCTCACCCCCAGGCGTTGGGCCAAGCTACGCCGGTCCCCCGGATGGCTCTGGCTCGCCCAGCGCAGGTAACGCTCTTCCAGCTCGGCCAGCGGAATGATCCCGGCCACGCCCGGCACTGCCTCGGGCACCGTCGATGTTCGCAGATCTGTCTCTTTCTGTAAGGAAGGCGGCAGGTGCTCAGGCCGTATCCAGGCATCATCGGCGAGCAGGGCCGCACGCTCCAGAATATTGCGCAACTCCCTGATATTGCCCGGATAATCATAACCCTCCAGCAACAGCAGGGCATCGGGATGCACGCGCAGGCCCTTCCCCACCGGCAAGCGCTGCAGTATGGCCTCGGCCAGCATGGAGATGTCCTCCCGGCGGTCACGTAAGGGCGGAAGGTAAATGGGGAAGGTATTGAGGCGATAGAAAAGATCCTGGCGAAAACGTCCCTCCGCCACCATGCCTTCCAGATTGCGATGCGTGGCGGAAACCAGCCGGAATTGGGCGCGAATGGGATCGACCCCACCGACCCGCCGAAATTCCCCCGTCTCCAGGAGGCGCAACAACTTTACCTGCAGACTCAATGGAATATCGCCCATCTCATCAAGAAAGAGAGTGCCGCCCTTGGCCGCTTCCACCAAGCCGATCTTGCGCGAATGGGCCCCCGTAAAGGCCCCCTTTTCGTGGCCGAACAACTCGCTTTCGAACAGCCCTTCGGGCAAGCCGGAACAATCCACCGGTACGAAAGGCCCGCCATGGTACCTGCTCCCCTGATGCACCGCCGCGGCAGCCAGCTCTTTGCCCGTGCCCGACTCCCCCAACAACAGGACGGCCGCATCGCTGGGCGCCACCCGATGGATGAGGGCAATGACCTGTATCCAGGCTGCAGAACGGCCCACCATGAGCGGCGCGGCCAGCTTTCCGGGTTCGCCAGCGGGTGTCAGGAGCTCAAGAAAATAAACGCTTTCGCCGTTTTCATTACGGATGGGGTAAAGGTCGATCTGAATATTGCCTGCCTTACCCGGATGGACCACATGCTGGCCGATGCCGGTTCGTTGACAATCTTCAATGGGACAATGCAGACCCTCCCCAGCACAGGCATAGCCCGCCTGTACCAACAGATGGTAACAGGAGCGGCCGCGCAAGGGCCGGCCATCGCCAAAGGTCCGTCGATAGGCCTGATTGGCGGCCAGAATACTGTAATCTGCACAGAGCAAGACCGCCGGCACGCTGAAGCAGTCCAGCAGCGAGGTCACCTCGGGTCGCAGTTGTCGCAGTAAGTCAGCCATGGATCCCTCCTGACGGTCCGTGCAATGTACACGCCCGCAATGCTCCCCTGCCAGCATTTTCCCAAGCACCAACTACCATACCTGTCGATAGTTCATTGAATGGCTGGAACTCCTAACAAGATCCCAGCCCTACTTCAAGATGTGCCAATTATAGCAGCTATGAAGAACAAAAAAATGCCATAAATGACAGTCATCCCTGATCGGATGATGGAATGAAAGTAGAACAATCATGATCACCAGCGATCATTTCTGCTTTGTTATCATACAAACAAGGAGTTGTTCCTCGATCGGCACTATTCCATACCTGTTAATCCGATTTGGCATGAGACTTGCCTATCAAAGATCGCCGGCAAAGAAGGGAGCGGTTGGGCCATGATTTTCAGACAGCTATGCACGCCCCGTAGCGGTTTATTGACTTATCTGCTGGGTGACCCGGTGACACGCGAGGCAGTGGTGCTGGATCCGCTCCCCACTCAGGTTGAGACATTGCTGTCGTTCATGGCGGAGCGGGGCCTAGCCCTGCGCTACATCCTGGAAACCCACATGCATGAAGGCCACCAAGAGGCCGCCCTGGCATTGAAGCAGCACAGTGAGGCCAGGATTGTCGCCCATGAAAGCGCCAAGAGCGCGCATCTGGATATGTGCCTTCGGGATGGGGATTTACTTTATTTCGGCGAGGAAACCCTGCGCGTCATCCACACCCCCGGCCATACCCCCTGTGCCGTCACCTACTGGTGGGAAGACCGGCTGTTCACCGGCGAGACTCTTCTGGCGACGGGGGCCGGCCGCTGCCATCCCCGGGCCGGTGATCCGCAAAAGCTTTATCACAGCATCGCCTCCCGTTTGCTGACCTTTCCCGGGGAAACCCTGGTCTATCCCGGACGGGAGTCCAAGGGGCGCCGCCTCGTCAGCATCGAGGAGCTGCGCCGCCACAACAACTGGTTCAACAACCGGCGTGGAGGGCAGGTGTTTTTACGTGCCTATCAGCGTCTATTGCCGGACAAAGCCGTAAAGGAAGAAAGCAATAACACAGGAGTGCAAGAGGATGATGTGCACCATTACATGCCAGGCCGGGATGTCTCGGCCTCATCGTAGGAGGTAGTCCATGAGTATGATGATCGATCCCACCGTGGTGGATCTGTCGCGTCTGCAGTTCGCGCTGACCGCGCTCTATCACTTTTTGTTTGTGCCGTTGACCCTAGGCATGACCTTTATCCTGGCCACCATGGAGACGGTCTATGTCATCACGGGCAAACAGATCTACAAGGAGATGACCCAGTTCTGGGGCAAGCTCTTCGGTATCAACTTTGCCCTGGGTGTCGCCACGGGCTTGACCATGGAGTTCGAGTTCGGCACCAACTGGTCCATGTACTCGCATTTCGTGGGTGACATTTTTGGCACCCCCCTGGCCATCGAGGGTCTCATGGCCTTTTTCATGGAGTCCACCTTCGTGGGCGTCATGTTCTTCGGCTGGGACCGCATCAGCGCCAAGGCGCATCTGGTGGTCACCTATCTGGTGGCCTTGGGCTCCAACCTCTCGGCCTTGTGGATTCTCATCGCCAACGGCTTCATGCAGGACCCCCGCGGCGGTACCTTTGATCCCAACACCATGCGGATGCAGTTTTCCAACTTCGTGGACCTCATTTTCAACGTCGATGCGCAGGCCAAGTTCGTCCATACTTCTCTGGCGGGTTTCGTCACCGGCTCCATGTTCGTGATGGCAGTCAGCGCGTACTATCTCCTGACCAAACGCCACCAGGATCTGGCACGCCGTTCTTTCCGGATAGCCACCCTCTTTGGGGTGATTTCCAGCATTGGCGTGGTCACCCTGGGCGATGCGCTGGGTTTCATCGACGTGAATGCCCAGCCCACCAAGGTGGCGGCCATGGAGGCCATCTGGAATACGGATCGCAATACGGTGTCTGCGCCCTGGAACCTGATTGCCTTCCCCAGCGAGAGTCAGGGACGCAATCTCTTCGAGATTGGCATTCCCTATGTGCTCACGCCCTTGCTGACCCACACCGAAACGCGGGTCATTCCCGGCATCAATCAATTGGTGCAAGACGCCAAGCCACGTATCGTCAGCGGCATCCAGGCCATGGTGGCCTTGGAGGCATACAATAAGGATCATGCCGATACCCAGGCCCTGGCCGTCTTCAAGGCCAATGAGAAGGATATGGGCTTTGGCTTCCTGGCCATGCAATATGCACCGGATCAGGATCTGAAAAATATCAACACCACCAATCTGCCGAGCATCCTCGACAAGACCGCCAAGGACACCATTCCCAACGTCTGGGTCGAGTTCTGGGCCTTCCGGCTCATGGTGGCCTCCGGCTTCTTCATGCTGGGGTTGTTCGCCTTCGCCGCCTACTATAGTCTGAAGAACGAAATGGAGAAGCATCCCGTCCTGTTGAAAATGGCCCTGTGGTCTCTGCCGTTACCGTGGATCGCCTCTGAGTTTGGCTGGATTACGGCGGAAAATGGCCGTCAGCCGTGGACGGTCTACAACTGGCTGCCCACCTTCATATCGGCCTCTTCCCACACCATCGGCTACATGGCGTTCTCGCTAGTAGGCTTTACCTTGCTTTATAGCTCCTTCATCGCGGCGGAACTGTACCTGATGTTCAAATACGCCCGGCTCGGGCCCACGGCACACCATGGTCACGATGCGGCAGCGGCCGGTGGTGGCATGGCGGGACAACCGGCCTTTGCCAAGCCGAGCATGGACCGCAAGTAGTATCCGCGGAATGAATCTGCAGGGGGTATCTACCCCCTGCTCATAGGGAGAACGTATAATGGAAGTGTATGCGATTCTGAAAATCTTCTGGTGGGTGCTCCTCGGAGTGCTCCTCATGGGGCTGGCCATCATGGTCGGCATGGATATGGGCGTGGGCGCGCTGATGCGCTTTGTGGGCAAGACCGACGGCGAGCGTCGCGAGGCCCTCAATATTGTCGGCCCCCACTGGGACGGCAATCAGGTATGGTTCATCCTTGGCGGCGGTGCCATTTTCGCGGCCTTCCCCACCCTCTACGCCACGTCCTTTTCCGTCTTTTACATCGTCATGATCCTGCTCCTGTTCAGCATGATCATGCGCCCGGTGGCCTTCGAGTACCGGTCCAAGGTGGCGGCCCACAAGTGGCGGGAGACCTGGGACTGGGTATTCCTTATCTCGGGCGCCTTGCCCATGATCATCTATGGGGCGGCCATCGGGAATATCCTGGAAGGGGTGGGCTTTCACTTCGGCTGGGATGGCCAGTATTACCAGACCGAGTCCTTCTGGGGCTATCTGCTCAATCCCTTCGCCATCCTTTGTGGCTTGACGTCCCTGTCCTTGGCGATCTATCAGGGTGGCACCATGCTCATGATGCGCGGGACCGATCCGATCTATACCCGGGCCAAGAACTACGCCAGCGTCGGTGGGCTGGCGGCGGTGGTGCTGTTCCTTATCGGCGGCGTCATGGTAGCGGGGATGACCGGCTATGCCCTCACCAGCGGCAATCCCGACATGCCTGCCAACCCCGTCAGCGGCCAGACGGTGGAACTGGTCAAGGGAGCCTGGATGGGCAACTACGCTGCCCATCCCATCCTCTGGATCGTGCCCCTTTTGGCTCTGGCGGGAATGATCCTGGGGGTGCTGGCCCTGCGCGCCAAAAAGCCCATCCTGGGCTGGTGGCTGGGTGCGGTGGCCTGGATCGGCACCATCGGCACCGTGGGCGTGTCCATGTTCCCCTTCATGATGCCGTCCAGTGACAACCCGGCGCAGAGCCTTACGGTGTGGAATGCCACGGGCAGTGAATACAACCTGATCTGGATGACGATCTTTGCCTTGATCTTTACGCCGATCATCATCAGCTATACGAGCTGGTGCTTCTATGTCATGCGCGGCAAGGTGAAGACACCGTCCGCGCAAGACGACCACGCATATTGAGGAGAACGGCATGAAAGCATTCTGGAATTTTCTCGGTCTTCTCGCCATCATGATCTTGTCTTTATTTCTTGCCGTTATCACCGGCGACTATGGCCCCTGGTATTTCGCCTGGCTGGTGGGAACGACCATGATCGTCCTCATAGCCGCTGCTGGTGCTGTGATGTTTGAGAAACAGGAAGAGGAACAGCAGGGTAAGAAAGGATCTATTCACTAAGCGAAGGAGCACTCCGTTATGCGTCTGGAAAGTCTGATTTTTTTCTTGCCACTGGTCTATATTAGCTTGGCTGGTATTGCTTATCTCTATACGAGAAAGCGTTTTCCCTGAAGAGGGATCGATCCTCGGGGGCCTTCGGGCCCCCTTTTTTATTTGCGCTCGGCAGTTGCGGATCCTTGCGCCAAGATCCGCGCGAGATACCTGGCAAGAGTAAGCAGGGTCAGAGTCGGGGGCAGACCCCAGGGCTCGGGAATGACCGAGGCATCACAAACATGAAGATTGGGGTACCTACACCCCAAATTCTGGTCCACGATGTCTCCCAGACGAACGGTTCCGCCGGGATGGACCGCCATCCACGGAGAAACAAAGAGTTGTCGTGCACCGGCCACCCCCAAGATCTTGCGCGCCAGCGCCACCCCCTGGTCCATCCGCCCCCGCTCCAACGGACCGAAATGCCGCCACGCTATCCCCAATCGAAGTAGTACAAGGCCATTTCGCGCTGGCTGCGCCCCCCGAAATCCCTGGCGATGGCCGCGCCCAATTCCGCGCAATGGCGGTCCAGCAACTCCCCCAGGGCCTCCAGCGCCATCATGCGCTGCCCGTAGCCGGGGGGACCCCGGCGCTCCAGATCGGCGCGCTGGGCCAACAAAAAATCCAGGGGCTCCCCCATCATGGCGAGTCCCTGGATCCGGCAGCGCTGGGAGCAGACATCAACCGGTCCCGACAGGAAAGGCGATCATCGCAGATAGATGTTTTGGCCCAAACGGCGAAAGTCCTCGGACTTTTCCTGCATTCCTTCCCCCCTTGCCTCTTCCAGCGCCTCCAGGCCCTTGCTTTGGGCATAATCCTGGAGATCCTGGGAGATTTTCATGGAGCAGAAATGCGGCCCGCACATGGAGCAAAAGTGCGCCACCTTGGCCCCCTCCTGGGGCAGGGTCTCGTCATGGTAGGAGCGCGCCCGCTCGGGATCCAGGCCAAGGTTGAACTGATCCTCCCAGCGGAACTCGAAACGCGCCTTGGACAGCGCATTATCGCGCACCTGGGCCCCGGGATGGCCCTTGGCCAGATCCGCCGCATGGGCGGCAATCTTGTAGGCAACGGCGCCTTCGCGTACATCGCTTTTGTCCGGCAGGCCAAGGTGCTCCTTGGGCGTGACATAGCAGAGCATGGCCGTCCCGTACCAGGCAATCTGCGCTGCGCCGATGGCGCTGGTGATATGGTCGTAACCGGGAGCGATATCGGTAGTGAGGGGCCCCAGGGTGTAAAAGGGCGCCTCGAAGCAATGCTTCAGCTCCTCTTCCATGTTGGCCTGGATCATCTGCATGGGTACGTGCCCCGGCCCCTCGATCATGACCTGCACGTCGTGGCGCCAGGCGATCTGCGTCAGTTCTCCCAAGGTGTACAACTCGGCAAACTGCGCCTCGTCATTGGCATCCGCCAACGACCCCGGACGCAGGCCGTCCCCCAGGGAAAAGCTCACGTCATAGGCCTTCATGATCTCGCAAATCTCCTCAAAATGGGTATAGAGGAAATTCTCCCGGTGATGGGCCAGACACCACTTGGCCATGATGGAGCCGCCGCGCGACACGATGCCGGTCAGGCGATCCGCCGTCATCGGTATATAGCGCAGGAGCACGCCGGCGTGGATGGTGAAGTAATCCACCCCCTGCTCTGCCTGTTCGATGAGGGTGTCGCGATAGAGTTCCCAGGTCAGGGCCTCGGCCTTGCCGTCCACTTTTTCCAAAGCCTGATAAATGGGCACGGTGCCAATGGGAACCGGGCTATTGCGGATGATCCACTCGCGCGTTTCGTGAATATGCTTGCCGGTGGACAGATCCATCACCGTATCGGCGCCCCAACGAATGGCCCAGACCATTTTTTCCACTTCTTCGGCAATGGACGAACTCACCGCAGAGTTGCCGATATTGGCATTGATCTTGACCAGAAAATTGCGGCCGATGATCATCGGCTCCAACTCGGGATGGTTGATGTTGGCAGGAATGATGGCCCGTCCACAGGCCACTTCGTCGCGCACAAACTCGGGCGTAACGGTATCAGGGATGGCGGCCCCCAAGGCCTGCCCACGATGGGCGCGGAAGAGCGCCGGCGCCTGCTCCCGCAGACGATCGAGGCACTGGTTTTCGCGGATGGCTACAAACTCCATTTCGGGAGTAATGATGCCGCGGCGGGCGTAATGCATCTGCGAAACGTTGCCACCCGCCCGTGCCCGGCGAATGGAGCGGCGCGCAGCAAAACGCAGATGCTCGGTGGCGGGGTCGTGGAGACGCCCCCGGCCAAACTCGGAACTGGGCTCCGCATAAAGTTCCAGATCGGGGCCGGCCCAAGCCTGACGCAACGGCGGCAACCCCGCCTCCAGGTCCATGGTAAACGCCGGATCGGTGAAAGGACCGCTGCTGTCATAAACGGGAATGGCGGGGTTTGCTTCCAGGCTACCATCCCTGGCCCTCGTCGGTGTCTGCCCGATCTCGCGATAGGGTACACGCAGGGCGGGATAGCGTGTTCCCTGCCGGTAGCTCTTCCGTGACCCGGCAATGGGGCCGCTGGTGATGGCAGCCAGTTGCTCTTCGTTCAGGGAAAGGTCTTTGGGACGAGTAGCCATGACACACTCCATAAAGGCGGATAATGGGCGAAATCCGATGGAGAGCGCAACCGCTTCCCTCCGCCGGCATGACCCGGATCAGGTTCCAAGGGTACCTCTCAGCCCACCGGCGGTGGACGCCCCTAGCGTTAGGTTCAAAGGTAAGCGGCGGGGCTGCTACTGTCAAGGACGTTGACAGGACGTTGACAGGACGATGGCAGCGTGCTGGCAGGGCGGTCGGTGCTTGCCAAAACACGCAAAATGAGCGCACATTCGCCCTATCCGGCAGCGCAACCAAAAGGAGATCGTATCGTGTCCAATGCACAACGGGATGTCATCCAGGGCCCTGGCCCCAATGCTTCCGTCTTACTCGATTTGCTCGGCCAAGCGGATCAATCGGCACGCCCCGTGGTCTTCGCCGCAGCACAGCGGCTGGGTCTGGGCCAGCGCCTGCAGATCCTAGTGGATTTTGAACCTGCGCCGCTGATGAAGGCTATTGCCTTCCAGCTCCGCGACAGCATCTCCTGGTCAGCCACGCAGCACGGCCCGCAATGGGAGATTGCAGTACAACCGCGGGCCGAAGCCGAGGCCCGCGATGTGGTCGATCTTTTGACCTGGGATCACTTCCATCTGGATCGCCAGTTCGCCGATGTGCTCCTGGCCGCCAACCAGAACGACATGGGCGAGGCGGAACATATTTTTAAGGACTACTGGATCGGCCTGCGCCGCCATGTACACCTGGAAAACAACATCCTCGGACCGGCATTGGGGGGCGATGCCGAGCACGGTCCGCTGAGCCACATGCTGGGCGAGCACGAAAGCATTGTCGAGCAGGCGCGCATTCTGGAGGAAGCCTTCAACGAACAGGATTACGGTCTCCTCGCCCCCATCTGCGCCGTGCTCTCCGGCTCTTTGGCCAAACACGAAAATCGTGAGGAGAATACCCTCTTTCCCATCTGGCAAACGGCCTGCAATGCCGACCGCGGGCGCGCCCAGGAATTCCTCCTGCGCGCCAAGGCATTGCTGGCCGGGGCGGAAGATAGGGAGGTCTGCACGCTTTTTCCTTGAGGCTGTTGAAGCCAAGGCCGGCACTGCGCCGGTTCGCTACTCCAGCAATGCCAGCAACTCCTCCGGGCTATCCACCGGGGCCAGGCACTGCAAGCCCCGACACAGCCAGGCCCGGCCGCCAGCGGGGGCTGCCCGCTCCAGGATGGGCGGTAGGTCTTTCATCCCATTGGCAATAAACACCATGACCCGGTCGCCGGGATATTGCCCGGAAAGGGTCGCACGCCAGGATTCTAGGGCAGTGAGGGAGCCACGGATGATCATGGTCGGCAGTGGCTCCTGTGCTTCGCGCAAGGCGCACAACAAGGTCGGGACGGCAAGCCCATGCTCCTCCAAATCACCGCCAAAGGCTTGCAGGCCCAGCGCCGCCGCATCCAGGTAACGGCCTTCCCCCAGCAGGTGCCCCAAGCGCTGCAGGGCGAGAATGGCAACGCCGTTACCGGTGGGGATGGCCTGGTCCTGGCTCGGCTTCATGCGCGTGACCGGCGCGGGTTGGTCGTCGGCGGTAAAGAAAAATCCGCCGTGCCGGGCATCCATGAAACGATCCAGCAGGGCATCGGCCAGATCCCGGGCAAAGTGCAGATCCTCTATTCGGAACTCGCCTTGCAGCAGTTCCAGCAACGCTTGCAGCAAAAATGCATGATCATCCAGATAGGCCGGCTGATAGGCCCTTTCCTCTTTCCACACGGCATACAGGCGGCCATTCTGCCAAAGCCGTGCGCGCAGGAAATCCGCCGTTTCCTGCGCCAGGCGGATCCATTCCTGCCGCCCGAAGGTCCGTCCCGCCAGGGCCAAGCCGCGCAGGGTCAAGGCATTCCAGGCGCATAGGCGTTTATCATCGAGGCCGGGACGGGGCCGCTCTGCACGCACGTGGAAAAGCCGCTCCCGCGCCCTCTGCAAGTTTTGGGCAGCCGTCCCTTCCGCCTCGCCCAAGGCCATCGCCGCAGCCGCCGGCTCCATGGAGCGCTGCAGGTGCCAGGCCCGCCCCTCGAAATTGGCCGGCCGATCCAGGCCCCAGCAGCGTAAGGCCAATGCCCGGAGTTCCGGATCCAGGGCATTTTCCACCGCGGAACGCTGCCAGAGATAAAAATGTCCCTCCTCCCCTGCGGAATCCGCATCCAGGGCGCTATAAAAGCCTCCCTCGGGGCCGCGCATCTCCCGCATCAGCCAGCTCACACTGGCCTCCATCACTTCTACATAGAGAGGATCCGCGTGCAAGGCATAGCCCAGGGCATAAATCGACAGCATCTGACCGTTGTCATACAACATTTTCTCGAAGTGCGGGATTTCCCAACGCGCATCCACGCTGTAGCGGAAAAAGCCGCCCCCGATCTGATCAAAAAGGCCGCCCCGCGCCATCGCCGCGAGGGTCTGGCCCAGCATCTCCAGCCCCAGGGCATTGCCCTGCGCGGCTTGCAAGGCCAAAAATTCCAGCGTCGGAACCTGCGGAAACTTGGGCGCATCGCCCAGGCCGCCCCAGCGCCGGTCAAAGTGCTGGCCCAGGGCCGTCAGCGCCGCCTGCGCCGCTGACGGCCACCGTGGCGGTTCCGCCGGATCATGCCCCTTTTCCAGACGCCCAAGGGCCTCTCCCAAGGCCGTTGCCTGCGCCTGCACTTCCTCGCCGCGCTGGTGATATACGGTAAGGATCTGCTGCAAAAGATCGCCAAAACCGGGCAAACCGTAACGGGGCGACTTGGGGAAATAAGTGCCGCCATAGAAAGGCAACAAATCCGGTGTCAGGAATACCGTGAGAGGCCAGCCCCCGGCACGCCGGGTCATCATCTGCTGCGCCAACTGGTAGACCTGGTCCAGGTCCGGGCGCTCCTCACGGTCTACCTTGATATTGACAAAGCCGGCATTCATGATCCGGGCGATTGCCGGGTCCGTAAAAGATTCATGGGCCATCACATGGCACCAGTGGCAGGCCGAATAGCCGATGGACAAGAGGATGGGCCGGCTCTCCTCGCGGGCGCGGGCCAAGGCCTCCTCCCCCCAGGGATACCAGTCGACGGGGTTATCCGCATGTTGGCGCAGATAAGGGCTCGCGGCATCTGCCAGACGGTTGCTCATGGGTGCTCCTCATGGCCTTAGGAATGCTTCCAGCCTATTAACCCGGCCCTTAAATATCCGACATGGCGTAGCGGGCGGCAGGGTGCCGAAAATAGCTGGCGACCTTGTGCGGCATTTGGCGC
>NZ_RIZI01000164.1 GCF_003721225.1 Acidithiobacillus sulfuriphilus
ATGTTTCATCTCGATAATCCACTTTCCGCCCCCACCCTACGCCTGACTCCATTTCAGAGAGGCGACAACTACCCTGACACCGGGGGCTCCTGATAACACTCTGGTCTATCTTGACCCACCTTACTATGTGAAAGGTGGAGGGTTGTATGCAAATCACTTCACACACTCTGACCATAAAAATTTGGCTGAGTGTGTGGCTAACGGGCTTGCTGGCAGTAAATGGATTGTCTCTTACGATAATGTGCCTGAGATCGCTGGCATGTATAGTCGTTTTCAAAAATTTGTTTACGGGCTAAGTTACAGTGCTCAAGTGCGCTATCAAGGCTCAGAGATCATGTTTTTTTCAGACTCGTTGGACGTCCCTCCAATACCAAAGACCGTTCCAATGTACGCGGCACAATAGATATACCGTTTCGTCTCATATTAAATGTTGATGATGCTTCTGCAATCACGGATGTCTTTACCGATAGACGCGCAAAACAGACTGATGAAGAGCAAAAGAAATTAAAATATACGACGTTATATCTGCAAATAAATCCTGGCAATCGAGAAATGGTTTCCATAAATTAGATATATCGGTGGATAAGATCGCGAGATGACTGAACCTCAGCAATTCCTTCTACCAAAGCGGAGGCGGCTCCACCCGCATCGACGTGACGCTGGAGGCGGGAACCCTGTGGCTGAATCAGAAGCAGTTGACTGAGCTATTCGGCAAGGCCAAGGGGACGATCAGCGAGTACATCAAGCACATCTTTGAAGATGGCGAGCTGACTTCGGCGGCAACTGTTCGGTTATTCCAAACAGTTCAAGGCGAGGGGGGCAGGAAGTGGCCCGTGAGATGGAACACTACAACCTGGACATGATCCTGGCTCTGGGTTTCCGGGTGCGCAGCGCGGTGGGTGTGCGTTTTCGCCGGGGGGCCACGGACAAACTGGAGGGTGGCAACATCTTCTGCAATACAGCGGCCTTACGTTCTGCTGAGTAATGCTTCATCTCGATAATCCACTTTCCGCCCCCACTCTACGACTTACTCCATTTCAGAGAGGCGACAACTACCCTGACACCGGGGGACGGCGCATTGCCATGACCATGCGGGATTGGATCAGCAAGCGGAAGGTTTTTTGACCTTGAACGACCGCGAGATTTGCAAGGTGCGGCAAGGTGTTGGCCGACCAACATTTCGAGTCGGACTTCGACTGCATGGTGAAGCAGTTACCCACCAGAACGCCGCGGAAGGGTGATTGATGGACTTCCGCATCACCGACACCTTCACCTCCCCAACTGCTTGATCGGCTACGCGCCAAGTTCCGCTTGAAACATTATTTTCCACCAACCTTATCCGCCTCGTTTCGGAGCGTCGCCAAGGCGGCGCGGGCCAGAAAGCCTGAGCGGCTTTCATGGCGGCTTTTGGCCGCCTCATCAATGCGCCGCAGCACCCGTGCCGGCAGGGTGATATTCACCCGCTCCGCCTTGTCGGAAATGATGGCGGGGTCCACGTCCACCACCGCCCAGATCCAGTTCGCGAACTCCGGGTTGGCCTGATGCTCGGCGATGGCTTTGGGTTCCGGGATGCCTCCTCCCGCATCGATCTGCGTCTCCAGCCACAGCTCAATGCCTTCCCTGGCCATTTCGATGGCTTCGTCCAGGGTGTCCCCGGCCGAGAAACAGCCGGGCAAGTCGGGAACCACTACCCCGTAGGCGTGGGTCGCATCCCCGGGTTCGATGGCGATAGGGTATCTCATTTGCAGTTGACCTCCTTGAGTCCGGCCTGCTTCAAGAGTTTATGAAGTAAACCTGGGCCTAGATCCTCGCGTGGATGCGGTACGGAAATATGCCCGGGCCGATCAGGATGGACATAGACGTGATGCGAGCCTTTCGTGCCCCGGCGCAGCCATCCCGCCTTTTCCAGACATTTGATCAGTTCGGCGCTTGTCATGGTGTGTAGTATACACATAATACGCTGCCATCCGGCTATCGGAGATGGCCCAGGTCCTATTGACACGGGCCGGAATTACCGTTACAAGGTCGCCAGTGTTTTTACGCAGGAGGCAGTAGCTTGGACAGTCACCCTAGATGGCCCCTCGGGGGCAGCTCAGGGTCCGTTGATCGGTACGGATTGGTCTAGCTTCGGCCTGCCACCGTCCGGTCCTCGGACGGTGTGAATTTTCCATGAATTTCGCATATTGAGTTCCGCCCTTGGGCGGAGATGACCGGTGTTTGTCCTGGTCTGCCTTCCTTTGGCTTGGGGAGGGAAAACTATGGCAACGATGATGAAGACGGATGCCTCGGCGGCCGAGGTGCTGGCCGGGCTGCCGGAGGAAGATCGGCAGCGGGCCGCGGATCGCTGGCGGGTGCATCGCCTGCGGGAAGAAGTGGCGGCGCGGCCGTCCCTGTGGAAGCGCTTGGGCCTCTTGCTGACCCTGGTGGGGCCGGGCATTTTGGTGATGGTGGCGGACAACGATGCCGGTGGGGTGATTACCTACGCCCAGACGGGGGCGACCTACGGGATCGGTTTTTTCATCCCCTTCCTGCTCCTGATGATCCCGGTGGCCTATGTGGTGCAGGAGATGACGGTGCGCCTCGGGGCGGTGACGGGGCGGGGTCATGCGGAGATGATCTGGGGCCGTTACGGGGCCTTCTGGGGGGCCTTTTCCCTCTTTGACCTGGTGGTGGCCAATATCCTGACCCTGGTGACGGAGTTCATCGGCATTACGGTGGGGATGAAGGTCTTTGGCGTTGCGCCCATCTGGAGCGCCGTAGGGGGCTTTGTCCTGGTCGCCGGGGTGCTGCTCTTTCTGCGCTATACCACCTGGGAGCGGGTGGCGCTGTGGATTGCGGCGGGGAATCTGGTCTTTGTGCCCCTGGCCATTGCCGCCCATCCCCACTGGGGGCAGGTGGCGGCGGCCCTGGGGAGCTGGCAGATCCCGGCGGGTGTGGCCGTGGGCGGCTTTCTGTATGTGATCCTGGCCAACCTGGGCACGACCATTGCGCCGTGGATGCTCTTTTTCCAGCAGTCCAGCGTGGTGGACAAGGGCCTGACGGTGCGGGACATCCGCGCCGGGCAGATTGATACGGCCTTGGGCGCCGTCATGATGGGGGTGGTGGCCATTGCCCTGGTGGTCCTGACCGGGACCTGGGTCTATGGGACGCCGGGGGCGGCGGATTTTGGGGTGCATCGCATCATGGCGGCGCTGGCGCAGAGCCCCATCGGTTCGGTGGGGACGGCCTTGTTTGCCCTGGGGCTGGTGGAGGCCGGGCTGATTGCCGCCATTGCCATTACGGCCAGCACGTCCTGGGCCGTGGGGGAGGCCCTGAAGCTGCCGCGCAGCATCAACCTGCCCCCGCAACGGGCCTTGCCCTTTTATCTCTCGGGCTTGATGGGCACGGCGCTGGCGGCGGTGGTGGTGCTCATTCCCAACGCGCCCCTGGGTTTTCTCAACCTGACGGTGCAGGTGGTGGCGTCCATCTTCATGCCGGCGGCCATGCTCTTTCTGCTCATGCTGCTCAATGATCCGGAGATCATGGGGGCCCATGTCAATCGGCCGTGGCAGAACATGGCCGCCTTCGCCATCGTGGCGATGCTGATCGTGGCCAACGGCTTTTATGGGGTGAGCGTGGTGTTTCCGCACTTGCTCTAGCCTGGGCTGGGAAATGATCCTTGGGCGTGGGTGGCTTTATGGAGAATGATGAGGGGGACTTATGAACGGGTTCGAGGGAATGAATGAGGCGCAGCGGCGGGAGGCGGAGGCCTTTGCCGTGTTCTGGGATCGGGAAGGGGTGCGGGAACTGGCGCCCTTGCGGCGGGCACCCATCAAGGGCTGGGTTCAGTGGGCCTTTTGGGGGCTGCGGGCCTATATCGTGGTCATGCTGGTCTTGGTAACCATCGGTTTTACCCGCGGGATGCACTGAGGTGACGCTGGCGCCGCCGGGGTGATCCTGGCCTGGGAGGAATGCGCAGGGTCTGCCTTTGGGCCATAGGCAAATGGCATTTCGGGAAATCATGGTGCTGCCAGGCGCTGGGTCTTCTCCCGGCAAGGGTGGCGAGCGACTGGAGGAAAGGGGGTGGCATGGCGGCGGGAGGCAAGCCGGAGACTTTGCGGCGGATGCAGGGCAGGGCGCTGGCCCTGTTGGCGCTGGCGGTGCTGCTGTTTGGCGTGGCCCTCTGGCACGGCCAGGAAGGCCCTTGGGCCTGGGTGGGGGCTTTTGCTGAGGCGGCCATTGTGGGCGCCTTGGCCGACTGGTTTGCCGTGGTGGCCCTTTTCCGCCATCCCCTCGGTCTGCCCATACCCCATACCGCCATCATTCCCCGCAACAAGGCGCGCATTGCCGGCAAGCTGGCGGCCTTCGTGCGCGATCAGTTTTTGGAGACGGAGGCCATCGTCGGCCTGGTGCGCCGGCTGAATCCGGCAGGCACGGTGGCGGTCTGGCTGCAAAAAAAGGAAAATGCCGAACTGCTCGGGCGACACCTGCTGGTGGTGGTGCAGGAGGCCCTGCATTTCGTGGACGATATCCGGGTGCGCGATGCGTTGCGGGAGACCTTGCGGCGGCAGTTGGGACAGATCAACCTGGCGCAGATGGCGGGCCAGATCCTCGATACCCTGACCCGGGAGCACCGTCATCAGGAGCTCCTGGAGGATGGCATTCAGCGCCTCAGCCGCTGGCTGGATCAGGGCGAAACCCAGCAGGATATTGCGGAGACGCTCCGGGAGGTATTGAAAAGGGCCTATCCGACCCTTTTCGCGTGGATGGGTGCGGTGGTCGATCCAGCCGTCCTTTGCCAGAATCTGGCGGAGAATCTGGTCTCCGCCAGCAATAAGCTCTTGCAGGAGATTGCCGCCGATCCGGAGCATCCGCGCCGTCAGGCCTTTGCTGCCTGGGTGGATGATTTTATCCAGCGGCTGAAACACGACCCCCGTTTCCAGGAGCGTGCCGAGCGCTGGAAAGGGGAGATTCTGGATCATCCCGCTCTGCACGATTATGTCAACGGCCTGTGGGCCGATTTGCAGGGCTGGTTGGCAGCGGATCTGGAGCGTCCCGATTCCCGGATCCATCAACGGCTGGTGGCCGGCGCCGGGGGCTTGGGCGCTTTCCTCGCCGAGCATGAGCCCCTGCGCGCCGCCATCAACGAACATCTGGAACAGGGGGTGCGACGCCTGGCCGAGCCGCTGCGCGACGGTGCGGCGCGGCACATTGCCGACACCATCCACGCCTGGCGGGACGAGGATCTGGTGCGGCAGATGGAATGGAGCGTGGGTACCGACCTGCAATACATCCGCATCAACGGCACCCTCGTGGGTGGCTTGATTGGACTGGGCATCCACGCCACAGTGCTGGCCGCGGCCTTTCTACGCTAGGCTGGATGATGGAAATGCGTTTTCTTTGTGACGAAATGCTGCATGGTCTCGGCCGCTGGCTGCGAGCGGCAGGCTATGATAGCCGCATCGCCGGGATGGGTACTGCGGATGCCGATCTATTGCGTCAGGCCCTGAGCGAAGGGCGTCTCCTGCTGAGCCGGGATCGTAAACTCCTGGAGTATCGTGGTGCTGGGCGCGCGGTACTATGGCTGGAGGCGAACGACTTGGAGGGTTGCGCCATGGAACTATGCCATCGGGTCGAACTGAACTGGCTCTACCGGCCTTTCAGCCGTTGCCTCCAGTGCAACACCCCGCTGCGTTCCACCTCGGCCGCAGTCTGGCCGGATCTTCCGGACACGGTTCGGGCATCGGGAATGGTTTTATGGTGCTGCCCCGTTTGTCGGAAGGTCTATTGGGAAGGCAGCCATGTCACCCGGATGCGCGCTCGCCTCCAGGAATGGCAGCGCCGATGTCGCGGCGAGGGTCCCGTACCGGGGCCCGCGGGTTGAGCATGGGACTTTGCAAATTGTCCCGGATGTCCTGTTTTGTGGGTGCCGTGCGTCCTGCTTTGCCTGCGGAGAGCTTCATGCACCCTTCGCCGCCGTATTCCACCAGCTTATAGGCGCAGTCGAGGGCGGGGGCGTCTGCAGAGGCATCCATCCGGGTGCCAACGCCATCGAAGGGGGCCATGCGGGCGCGGATGCGGCGGCGCTCCCCTACATGATGGCCGCCTTGAGCGCCACGCCAGGTCCCCGTGCGGTCAAGCATGTTCCGATCCGATTTGCTACGGAACCATCCGGCATGCCACACTTTCACCGGCAAGCAGGGCTCCTGATGGCCGGGCGATCACGGCACCAGCGGCGAAGCGAGGTATCCTGGAGGTGGCTTCTCATGGAATATGGTCCGTTCCTGATGGCATTGAAGCGGAAGGTTCTGTAATCATGCTGCTGACGTCGGCGTTATGGACTCTGGCAAGTGCGGGGATCCTGGGAAATGCCGTGCTCGCTTCGCTGGTGATGTGCCCGCGCTGCAAAATGATCAGCACGAACCTGATACGCCTGCCAAAAACCGCCATAGGCCGAGGTGAAATAGCGCTAACTTTCGACGACGGACCAGACGCAGAAGTGACGCCCCAAGTGCTGGACCAGTTGGACCTCTACAGCGCGAAAGCCAGCTTCTTTTGCATTGGCGAGCAAGCGGTTGCACGGCCGGATCTGGTTGCGGAAATCATACGTCGTGGCCATAGCGTGGAAAATCATAGCTATAATCACCGGAATCTATTTGCCTTTAGTAGTGCCAAAAATTTAACAATAGAAGTCATTGCCACGCAACAGGCTATTCGTTCCGCCAATGCCGGTAGCAGCCCCACGTTTTTTCGTGCTCCTTTCGGATTCCGCAGCCCATTGCTCGGCGGTGTATTGCGTCAGGCCCACTTGCAGCATGTCGCTTGGACCCGGCGCGGCTATGATGCCGTCTGTCGCAATCCCGATGCGGTATTCCGTCGTCTTGCCCACAAGTTGTCCGCTGGTGACATTTTATTATTACATGACGGCGGATCGGCACGGATGCGCAACGGGCGGCCGGTTGTGCTAGAGGTCTTGCCCCGGCTACTGGAGCGGTGCGCTAGCCACGGGTTGCGCAGCGTATCTTTGCCAATGGCATTTGGCGATGCACAATTCTATAAAGAAACTTTGGCAACACTTGCCGTGGATGCGTATCGGTCCATGGATTCCTCTGCATGACACCCTTTGCCCAAGATAAACTGGAGAAGGATTTGGTATTTCATTATCTGTTACGCTAGTGGTTATTACCAAAAATTATATGATCGTTGTTATTTATTGATGAAAATACGCGCTGTTGGCGCTTCTGCGTGGGGCAGAAATACCTTTCAGCGCTGACAGTTGGCCGAGTTATTAAGCCATTATGCAGGACAATACCTATTGATGCAAAAAGATCTAAAAAGGAGCAGATCATAATGGAAAAAGTTGAAATACCAAGTTCCGATCCGGTAGCGCAAATATGTGACATCCTTGTTATCGGTGGGGGACCAGCGGGCTCGACGATCAGCACGCTATTGGCAGAGCGCGGTTACCGGGTGACCGTTCTGGAAAAGGCGCGTCACCCCCGCTTCCACATCGGAGAATCGCTACTCCCGGCCAATTTGCCCCTATTGCAAGAGTTGGGTGTTGCAGAAGAAGTCCACCACATCGGCATGGCGAAGTGGGGGGCAGAGTTCAACTCGCATTACCATGCGGAGAAGAAGCAGACCTTCTCTTTTGCCGACGCATGGGATAAATCCATGCCCATGGCCTATCAGGTGCGGCGTTCCGAATTCGACGAGATCCTCATTCGCAATGCAGAGCGAAAGGGCGCCAAGGTCATGGAAGGCTGTCGCGCTAACGCTGTGGAGTTTCTGCGCGATAACGCCGGGGTGCTGGTCCATGCGCAGCACGGGGATGGCCGCCAGGAAACTTGGCAGGCCCGCTTCCTGGTGGATGCATCCGGCCGCGATACGTTCCTGGGTAATCGTCTCAAATCCAAGCGCCGCAACCCCAAGCATAACGGCTCCGCCCTCTATGCGCATTTTCGCGGTGCCCGGCGCCTTGACGGCAAGGAAGAAGGGAATATTTCCTTATTCTGGTTTGAGCACGGTTGGTTCTGGTTCATTCCCCTTGCGGACGGAACGACCAGCGTAGGGGCTGTGGTATGGCCGTACTACCTCAAATCCAGAACCAAAGCGGTAAACGACTTTTTTCATGAAACCATCGGAATGTGCCCTGCCCTGGCAGCACGGTTGGTTGATGCCAAGCGCATTACCGATGTCGATGCCACCGGCAACTACTCCTACGCCTGCGATCAAACCCATGGGCCCAACTACCTTCTGTTGGGTGACGCATTCGCTTTCATCGACCCGGTTTTTTCGTCGGGGGTCATGCTGGCCATGCAAAGCGCATTCATCGGCGCCGAGACCATCGACACTTGCCTGCGGGAGCCGCACCGAGCTCCAGGGGTGCTCAAGGATTTCGATCGCCGGATCCGTCACGGCGGCAAGGTATTTTCGTGGTATATTTATCGCATCAGTCAACCGGCCATGCGCGACATGTTTATGCGTCCGAGTAATGTGCTGCGGGCCAAAGAGGCGGTACTTTCGGTCCTTGCCGGAGATATTTTCGGGAAGACGCCGATTTGGTCATCTCTTGCCGTGTTCAAAGGTATTTATTACTTGTCTTGCTTGCGCCATTTTCATCGTTCATTGGCTGCCAGAAGGCAGCGTAAGGAAAATATACGGGTATTTTAATGACGATAAGCGCGAACGCCATGATCGCTGATCCCGGACACCTTTATTTTTCTTATATCCGTCCTACCAATGCGGCGTTGCAGTCACTCTCCAGCGAGGAAGGCCTATTGGGAATTGTCACGTTCCGGACCGACTTCTGGAGAGAAGACGATGGCACTACGCTAGAGGGAATATTACAGATATCGTTATCCGGTAGGGGGGATGATCTTTGTGAAATATGGCAGACCACGCAGCCGGTGGTTGCCGGTAAGGTTGGTGATATCACCTACCGTTGCAGCCGTGACTTTTTGTTTGGCAGCATCGCCCTAACCGCAGCCGATGTTCCTGCTGGCAATCATCGTGGTTTGATCGTCCCCCCTTTGCAGAGCTGTGCCGAACTCGCGTATAAGCAAATATTCAGCCTGCTGGATCACCACGGATACCCCGACCTGCTGCGCATTTGGAATTTTATACCCGATATCAATGGCGTAAGCCATGGTCTCGAACACTATCGCCAATTTAATATAGGTCGCCAAGATGCGTTCCTTGCCTGCGGCCGTTTTCTGGAGAAGCAAAACATACCTGCAGCCAGTGCGTTAGGCTCTATTGATGGGCCGCTGGTCGTGTACTTCCTTGCTGCACGGCATAAATCAGTGGCCGTTGAGAATCCTAGACAGACCAGTGCCTACCATTACCCCCGAGAATACGGGCCAAGCAGCCCAACCTTCTCACGTGCCGGATGGATTGATCTAGGGCAGCAAAAGGTGCTCTTCATTTCCGGAACGGCCAGCATCATCGGGCATCAAACCAGGTATGGGGGGGATGTGGCGGCGCAAACGCGCGAAAGCATGGCGAATATTGCAGCCGTCATCGCGGAGACGAATCGTGTCGCTGCTACTACGTCCTTATATGATCTCAACGACCTCTCCTACAAAGTTTATTTGCGGCATATCACGGATCTGCCGATCGTCCGGGCCGAGCTGGATCTTCTTGTTACGCCGGCTGCTCCGGTCTTTTATCTTCAGGCTGATATCTGCCGGCAAGATCTTCTGGTAGAGATTGAAGCAACCGCGGGCATGCTCATGGATGGTATGGCATGAACCAATCTATGATTGGATATTCAAGGCATCGGGAATTGATATGTATTTTATCCCCCTACTCATGAGCATACATAGGCGGATAGGTGCCGATAGATAATGCTGCGGCTTCCATGATGACTAGCAAAAAATTGCGCAATCTGCGCGAATACCTCGCGTTTTATAGCGGACTAGGGCTGTTGGCCGGCATCAGTCTCCTGTGGTCCGTGCTGGCCCTGCCATTGAATCTTGTACTGCCCAGGAAATGGAAAAAACAGACGGGGCGCTTGGTTATTACCATGGGGTTCAGAATGTACCTGCGGGCATTGTCCATTATGGGTGCCTGCCGTTTTGATTTAAAGGCGCTGGACACGCTCCAGCGTGAATCGCCCATGATCGTCGC
This sequence comes from Acidithiobacillus sulfuriphilus, assembly GCF_003721225.1. GTDB lineage: Bacteria > Pseudomonadota > Gammaproteobacteria > Acidithiobacillales > Acidithiobacillaceae > Acidithiobacillus_B > Acidithiobacillus_B sulfuriphilus. The sequence goes on from NZ_RIZI01000164.1 coordinate 10,111, forward strand.
ACCCAATCACCCTTCGCTGCTGGATGCGCTGATGGTGATTTCCCGCATGCCCAATCTAGCGTGCATCATGAAGGCAGAGTTGGTGGACAATGTTTTTTTTGGCGCGGGCGCCCGCTTGGCTTGCTATATCCGCAATGATTCGTTACGTCGCATGATTCGCCTTGCCGTAGAAGACCTGCGCGGAGGCAGCCATTTGCTGCTTTTCCCAGAAGGCACCCGTAGCAACCGCCTCCCCATCGGGACTGTACGCGGCAGTATCGCCCTGATTGCCAAGGAGGCCAGGGTGCCCGTCCAAACCGTTTTGATCGAAACCGACTCGGCATTCCTGACCAAGGGCTGGCCTTTTTTCCGCAAACCATCCATGCCCATTCACTATCGAATACATCTCGGCCAACGCTTTGACCCACCGACAGACGTGCGCGGCTTCACCGCGGAGTTGGAAAGCTACTTCCAATCGGCATTGGTGGACGCCAAATTGCCGCACCTCCCCGCAGCAACGGATGTTCATTCTTCATGAGCGAGGCGTCGACTACCCATCTGTTGCTGATCCCTAGCTACAATCCCGGTCCAAGAGTATATGAAACTGTGGCATTGGCACGGCGGCAATGGAATCCCGTATGGGTAGTGGTGGATGGCAGCACCGACGGAACGGCTGCAGGGCTGCGGGCGCTGGCCGCTAAAGATAGCGGATTGCGCGTTTTTCAACTCACCAATAATCAGGGTAAAGGCGCGGCCGTGCTTTTCGGGCTGGACCAGGCCATCTCACAGGGCTACACCCATGTGCTGACGATGGACTCCGACGGGCAGCACCCCATGGATGCCATTCCCTCGTTTATGGCAGCATCCCTGCAAAATCCGGATGCCATGATCCTCGGGGTCCCGGTCTTCGATGCCAGTGCCCCGGCCCTACGGGTAAAAGGCCGCAGGGTGTCCAACTGGTGGGCCAACCTGGAGACGCTGGGGGGGGGCATTGGTGATTCCCTGTTTGGTTTTCGCGTCTATCCCATTGCGCCATTGCGGCAACTGATGCACTCACAACGCTGGATGCGGCGTTTCGATTTCGATCCCGAGGCGGCGGTGCGTATGTCCTGGCGCGGAGTCAGAATCATCAATATTCCAGCAATGGTCCGTTACTTCGGTGCCGATGAGGGTGGGATCTCCCATTTCCGTTATCTGAGGGACAACATGCTGCTTACCTGGATGCATACGCGGCTGTTCTTCGGTTTCCTGATCCGCTTCCCCGTATTGTTGTTGCGTCACTGGTCAAGGCGATAAGCCTTAGGTCAAATAGTTCTCCGACCACTTGGCATGGGAGCGGGGGCGGGCAGTTGCACCCCGGCCCGGGGTAACCAGACACGGAGAAAAGGCGTCGTGATGATGGTGCTGAAGATGGCCATGATCACTAGCATGGTGAAAACCTGCTGGGATATGGCACCCAAATCATAACCCACATTAATGACGATCAACTCCATTAATGCACGGGTATTCATCATGATGCCCATAACCTTCGCCTGGTGGTGGTTCAAGCCGGCAATCCGTGCCGCCCCATACGCACCGCCGAACTTGCTCACGGTCGCAAGGAGTAAGGTCAGTCCGCACCAACCCCAGAGAGACACGCTGTCCAATCCGCCAATATTGGTACGCAGGCCCGTATAAGTGAAGAAAATCGGCAGAAAGAAGACTAGCACAAAGGGGGAGACCCGCTCATTCCACGCCTTGACGAATTCATCCGCGTCATGGAGGATGACGCCCATGATAAAGCCGCCAAAGATCGTAAAAATGCCCAACGAAGAGGTGACCAATCCGGAAATGAATATGCTGATCAGGATGATTCCCAATAAATGCGGAGTCAGCTTGCCTCCCGCGCTGAAGCGCCGGATCACCCATTTCATCAGCGGCCGAATGCCAAACATCCAGATGATGATGAAAGAGATTACTAAAAAAACCTTGATCACGAAGGCAATCGCCTCAAAATGGGACAGCGCCAGAGTCGTCACAAGCGCGAGCAACAACCAGCCGACGACGTCGTTGATCGCCGCAGCACTGATGGCGATGACTCCGAGTCGGGATCTGGTCATGCCGAATTCCATCATGATACGGCCGAGGATAGGTACGGCTGTAATGGAAAACGCTGTAGCGATAAATAGCGCCGATGTCCACTGCCCGGCTTGGGGAGAGAGTATGGGCGCACTGACCAGGGCGAACCCTAGACCAAGAACGAATGGTACCAGCATGCTTGCTGCTGCCACCCATAACACCGCATTCCGGTTCCCTTTTTCTTTCAGGTGGGAAAAATCGAACTCCAGACCAATCTGAAACATCAATAGAATAAGTCCCAGTTGTGAAAGGGCATCTAGAGGTCCAGCAGGAATCGAATGAAAAATGTAGTGGAAGGTGCCTGGCATCAGTAAGCCGAGCAGCGACGGACCCAGCACGATTCCGGCGACGATTTCGCCAACGACCGCTGCTTGGCCGATCCTCCAGGCGATCTCTCCACCCATGCGCGCAGCCAGTATAATGACGCTAAGCTGCATCAATGTGAAAAAGATCAGAAGCTCGGACTTCTGTGCAGGCAAATCGAAAACATGACTAATAATGCTCATGGAAGGTTCCAGGATTCATGTCATAGCGCCGTTAATGGAAATGATCTGGCCACTGATGTAGGCGGATTTTTCCGAGGCAAGAAATCCGACCAGATCGGCCACTTCCTCGGGTCGTCCGGCACGCTTCATCGGCACCATTTGCGCGATGGCGTCAGTAGCGAAGGCATTCGCGCTCATTTCGGTCGCGATGATGCCAGGCGCCACGGCGTTGACCGTAATCCCGCGGTTGGCGACCTCCAGCGCCAGAGATTTGGTGGCCGCATGCAGCGCACCTTTGGCCGCCGAATAATTGACCTGACCTCGATTACCCGTTAGCGCGGCCACTGAGGTGATATTGATGATGCGCCCCCAGCGAGTGCGGATCATGGGCATGAGTACGGCCTGCGTTACATGGAAGAAACCATTCAGTGATACGTCTATCACGTCCTGCCATTGCCGCGCGCCGAGGGCTGGGAAGACCGCGTCGTCATGAATGCCGGCATTGTTGACCAGGACCTGGATGGGCCCGGCTTCGAGCAAATCCTGCAAGGCCAGAGCGGTAGCCTGTGCATCGGTGACATCGAAAGCCAATACGGCCGCATCGCCACCCGCGGCGATGATGGAATCTGCCAGCGCCTGGGCTTTCACCTGGTTGCGATGGGTATGGATAATGACCTGGAGGCCATCTGCTGCGAGTTTCTTGCAGATGGCAGCACCAATGCCGCCGCTACCGCCGGTGATAAGGGCGCGCTTAGGCATGCGGCTCCCCCCGGATGCCCGCAAGTGGGGTAGGGGAATGCACCACTGCAGACGGATTGGCGTCCAGTAGAAGTGCCGCACGGCCGTCCAGCAGCACGCGGGCCTGGCTCAGAACGGCGAAGCGGTATAGTAGATTGCGCTGGCCAGCCAACTTTTCTGCCGTAATCGTGAGGTCGCCGTCGATATCATCAAGGCGCGATACGCGCAGGACAACATCGCGCACGCTGATGAGATAGCCTACCTTAGCTGCGCCCCCCTTTTCAGTGGAGGGGCACAATAATGCGCCATGTACGGCCATTGCCTGTGCCGCATATTCAATACCGCAGGCTGCGCCGAGCCGTCCATGGGCGCGAAGCGGCAACGTTTCCCATCGGTGGCTAGTGGCCGTGCAGGTAATGGTGCTTTCATCCCATCGCTCTACAGCATCGAGCAAATGCATGCTTCCCTGGTGAGGTATTTGTCTGGCAATCCACTGACGATCTAGCTGCATGGAGCTACATCCACTGCCAAATGCGGCAGATTCACATAATCCAGGACGATGCGCCCGGCCTCGCTTCTCGCTATGGCCTGAAGCAGAGGGAGGCAGCGTGCGGCAGGAATAGATCGGCGCAGGCCTTCAAGGGCGATGTCATCCATGAGTTGCACTGCGGAGTCCGTAAATAAGGCATCCCCGCAAAAACTGAGTTGCGCGATTGTTTTCCCGGGATGTGGGGTAGCCGTCAGTAACAGCGCCACGGCAAAGGTATCCGGAACCGGGCGGGCGTCGTACAGAGGTTGGGGATAGTCGCTATCGCAGGCGATCAATAAGACAGGACGCTGCTCGCCCACCAGCAGCGTCATCGCTTCCAATAATCCGGCGGAGAAGCTCCCATCATAGGCGCTGACCACGGAGGACGGCGTCATGGCGCCCGCCGCAATGCCCCAATAACCGGAAATGGCGTTGTGTACGGAATTATGAAACTGGGTGGGAGAAATCATGGTGTCTCCCGACGCCAGTGCCGAACAAATGGCGTGGCAGATGCGGCCATCCCCCCCCGAGGAGGCAAATACCGATGCCGGATCTGCGGGGTGAACACCGGCCATAGCACAGGCTTCAAGGCCCACCTGAAGGGCAGCCATGACTCCCGGACTGGCACGGCGCCGCTCTGCCGGTGGCAACGAGGCAGGCGGCGATAATACGGTTTTCTGCTGTTGGTAGGGCATTTGCCCGGCAAGTATGGCTAAACCTTGCGGCCAGTTGGTGACGCCAGGGCCGAGCAGCCCTAACCCTTCAAGGTATGCACTTAGCAAAGTCATGGCCTCGATTCGCTAGGCGGAACGGCCAAAGACCAGACTGCAGTTACTACCACCAAAACCGAAGGAATTGCTTAATACATGGGAAACTCTCTGCTGTCGATTTGACGCAAGATATTGAATATTCATCATGGTATCTCTCTGCCCCGCTTCCGGGCCCGCTGGCATCAGGTCATGTTGGATGGCCACCGCACAGATGACGGCCTCCAGAGCTCCAGCAGCACCCAGGGTGTGGCCTGTGGCCCCTTTGGTGGAGCTGCATGGTGTTGCGGCACCGAAGACACCAGCTACCGCCTTGGCCTCGGCCGAATCGTTATTGAGAGTGGCGGTGCCATGCAAATTGATATAATCAACATCTGCGTGGCTTAGCCCGGCTGAAGACAGCGCCTGCTCCATGGCCATGCGCGCTCCTAGGCCCTCGGGATGGGGCGATGACATATGATGGGCATCGCTGGATTCACCCGCACCCAGCAAAAGCACCGCGCCGGCATCGAGACTGTCGGGCATGCGCTCTAGCAGCAGATAGGCAGCAGCCTCACCGAGGGAAATGCCCTTACGATCGTCGCTGAAAGGCCGGCAGGGGCTGTCGGCCAGTAGCCCCAGCGAATGAAAACCGTAGAGGGTGGTAGCGCATAATGAATCTACCCCACCGACCACAGCAGCATCAATCAGCCCCGCGTCCAGCATGCGCTTTGCCGAGGCGAAGACCTTGGCGCTGGAGGAGCAGGCGGAAGACACCGACATGGCAGGACCTTCGAGTCGCAATTTGCGACGGATGAAGTCGGTTAGAGAGTACGGGCTATGGGTAGCGGCATAGACAAAATCCGCAGGCAAGTGTCCGCTAATTGGGTCACGGTGTCGAAATGCCCGTTCGGTCTGCAAAATGCCTGCGGTACTGGTCCCCAGAAAAACGCCGATCCGCCGCCGACCCCACCTCCTGGCGGCCGTTTCCACTGCGTCGGCAAATCCGTCCTGGCGCAGGGCTAGCTGCGCCAGGCGATTGTTGCGACAGTTGAAATTTCGTAGTTCCGGCTGAATTTCCTCATCATCAACGGCGTCCACCTCGCCGACCCAGGTATCAATATCGATGCCCTGAAAGGCGCAGCGCTGCAGCCCACACTGGCGCTGAAGCAACGCGGCAAGGGTTTGATCCAGACCGCGGCCGATGCAACTTGTCGCGGTGAAGTGTGATACCAACACAGGTGGCATGTGCCTTATAAATCATAATAATAGATGATGCGAACATTGTGATTGGGCGACTGGGGAATGTCAAACCGTGGCCGGCTGCCCCCCCAGCGGCTCATAGCACTGGCGCTTTGTTTCGCGGAGATCTGCGTCGCCCCGGCCAGGGGCCGGTGTCCACGGCTTGTGAATCCGGTACCAATCTGGGGTAGAATTATCAAAATGGAACTGGGGTGGATACTCTTGTCCTCCTCCTAGAGGCGCCGGGTTGTGCCGCCCAGGGCATATCGCTACCTAATATTCAGTCAAACATAGAGCAAGGGAGATTGTCAAATATGTACGGCCTTACGCCCCAAGAGCTGGAGTTGAGCGCTTTAATAATAGAAGCGCTGAATCTCCCCGTGAATCCGCAAGAGGTTGATCCTGAGGCTCCTTTATATGGCGGGACATTGGGGCTTGACTCCATTGATCTTCTGGAGATATCAATGGTCATATCAAAACAATACGGATTTATGATATCGAGCGATAGCGATAACAAGATAGAAATATTTAGTTGTTTGCGTAATCTCTGCACTTACGTGCAAATGCACAAGGTCAAGTAGAAAATACTTCACAAGCGCGCATTAAATTGGGGTGCATGGTGGCCGGTCTGGCGCGTTTGGTGAAACCTAGGATTAAGCCGCTGCTGTGCGTTGAGAAAAACTGGCAGAGAATAACAACGCTAGAACGACACCGGGTGCAACAGTGGCGCCGATGGCCTGTAGCACCGGAACCCCGGAAAAAGCGAGTGGCCCAAATCCCATGACGGTGGCAATGTTGGCGATGACCAGGGAGGCCAGCGTACGCGGAGCGATCTCCCCATGGACCTGTCTGTCACCTTGATCAAAAAAGAGTGCATAGTTTGATCCGACGGCGACGATCAACATAAGCCCAATCAAATTCATAATATTTAGCTCATAACCGAGCAAGACAAGCCCGGCGGCCACCGTCAGGACGGCTGCAATTAAAGGTAGTAATATCCTCAAGACGCGCATCGGGGAGCGCAATACAAGCAATAATAGCAAGGCGATAAAAGCGACACCGGATAATGATAGATTAATCCCATTTCTCAGGTAATCTTTATATAATTGGTTCGACTCGCTGGACAAATCGATGAACATGGCACCATCAACATGGTGCTGAGCAAGGCTGTTACGCACGCGCTGCGCGTCTACTATGCCAGAGCCCGGTGCTTTGAGCGGTAGAATGGCGTACCACCCGTTTCCGTGGCGGACAAGCATGCTGTTTACTAAAATCCCGATACCATTGCCGCGCAGGTCGGCAAGGGTTATGGGCTTGAGCGTGCGCTGCATCTCGGCTTCCTTGATGAATGGTGTGAATAGCGAAGCCTTTACCGGCAGGCCAAGCAAGGATTCACGCAAACGCTTTTGTAGCTCATCTTCCGGTGGAATTGCCCCTTGCCGCGCCTGTTGCAAAGTGACGCTAGGCAAATAGCGGGCTGGACTTTCATAGCCGGCAATGACGTGATTCTCTATCAATTCTTCTAGCGCGTTGTCGGCCTTTTCTGCCGCTGCCAACGTGGCGTTGATGGTGGGCGCGGAAACGACAAGCAAATAACCCCCATCGGGTACGCCTAAGTCAGCGCGCATTTGCGTATAGAGCCGTTGTTCCGCCGACGGAATCGGGCTAAGCGCAGACAGGTCATAATTCCAAATCTTGTCGCGATGGATGATGAGAACGACGCTCGCCGCGATCAATAGCAACAGGACGCCCCAGCGCATGGTTGAAAGGATACGCGACAAGCGAAGCAACTTCTCGCCAATGCTGCTTAGATCCCGTGATTGAAAATTGCCGGGCAGCAGGGTTGGTAATGCCACCCGGGTGACCGCTGCCGCCGTGAGAAGCCCGGCAATTGCATAGAGGCCAAGCTGCGATAGCCCCGGCAAATTGGAAAATAGTAGGCTGGAGAATCCGATGACCGAGGTAAGCACTCCTAATCTGATGGTCGGCCAATACTTTCGCGCCCATTCTCCACTAGCCGCTGCCGATTGTCCGGACTGTATAAAAAAATAAATGGAATAATCTACGGCTTCACCAATTAATGCCGTACCAAATCCCAGGGTGATATCGTAGACTACCGCGAAGCCCAGCGCTACTGCTGCAATTCCGACAATCACCCCGGAAAATACTGGTAGCAGACCTAAAATAAGCACAATTCCGGAGCGGTATACCAGCAACAGCAAGATAATAATAAGCGTTATACTAATGGTCGACATCAGCTCTGCTGCATGGACGATAGTATCACGGGAGGCGACAGAAATTACCCCGACGCCGGTCATCATCAACGCTGTGTTCGCTGCCGGGGGGCCGGCTTCCGACTTCACAACAGCAAATGCCGTTTGTATGCTTTTGATTGCCGCCTGCTGGGCATTCGTATCGGAACCGGAAGCTCGGGTTTGCGCCAATACCAAGGCACTCATGCCGGAACGGGAGGACCACACGCCATTGCGAATCATCGGTCTCGCCCCGTCCCCCATGGATTTGATCATCTGCACCGTGGCCCCGGTAGGGTCGCTAGGGAACAGCGACTGGGTCATGTCTCCGCCTGGAGTGGCTAGGATATCAATAGAGTTGGCAATGGCATTGTGCAATCCCTTAACGGTAAAAAGCGTCGGATCGACGGTGGGACTCAACAAATAACGATGGGAAAAAATGTAGTGAAATATCCGTGTATCGTTATTGCTGCTCCCGTTGTTGATGGACGTAAATATAGCGTTACCCTGAAGTTTCCCGACTAGGTCATTGGAAAGCTTGGCGCGTATGGCGGCATTGCCGCCGTCAATGCCGATCATGATCTGGCGTGACAGCAAGCCTTGACGTAATTGTTCATTCAGGACTGCTTGCTGCGCGGTGGGTGATCGTGGCAGAAATTCGGAAAGATTTGCCGTAAATTTTGCGCTGCTGATCACCAAGCCGCAGGCTGCCAAAATAACCAGCCATGTTGCGATGAAGAAAATGCGGTTGTCCTTCATGGAGAAACTGCTTTATTGATAGTTATCAGGGAGCGATCGTGATTCGTTTTCAAAACGTCAATGCTGGTTACTGTATTGTCGCTACCGTTGACCAGGATACGCTGAATTACGTCCGCCACTTTTTTTTGCTTGGGCAGCATCGTCAGGGTCCAGTTGTTCTCACTACCCTCCAGGGAAAGACTGAAAAACTGCTCTAGCATCTGCCGGTTGCCCGTCAATGTGCCACGTATACTATCGATGAAGGCCAGTAGTTCTGGATGATCTTGCAGTTGGATTCCCCGGTGGTCCATGGTGAGGGTATCGCCTTGTACGAACATGACCTCTGTTTTTGGCTTGAGGGTGTGCATTTCCAAAGTATCTGGTGCTATAAACCGCAGCCTACCGGATGATTCTATGGGTTTTTCCAACATGGTAATGAATTTCTCCTCGACAAAGCTGGCGTGACCGGATTTGGTTTGTGCTAAGGAGTGCATCAACTGATCAATGTTCCATTCCGCAGCCTGGGCCGGCAGCATCAGCATAGCGCTTAGGGCCATGAACGCCAGCAGCGCCGCAACCCTTCGGTGGAAAAGTCTCCAACCGGCAAAATATTTGCAGGCATTCGTGGCGGCTGTTCCAGATTTTCTGGCAGAGAATGGATACGATCTACGCAATGTCATCGGGTCCTCTAGGAAGACCTTCGCTAAATGTACCGGCGGCATTGCCATACGGGTATTCAACCGCCGACGCGCTTCTGGTTTGGCCATCGGGATACTCCTTAACATTATCGCCAGAAATCAAAAAAGTTAAACCAGTTATATGGCGAAAAATGGCAGTATTTATCCAGCAGGTTAACGTATTTGTCCATCGCTTTGTGCAAGGCTGCTTCCCGATCCGCTCTTTCGACATTTGTGAAATCAGCTAACTCATCAAAAAAAATTTCATATTTCCCCGGGCCAGTATGCAAGCCAACCATGAAAAAAATCGGTCTACGCAAGATCGCCGCCATCCGGAAGGGTCCGCTGGGCCAGAGGGCGGGCTCACCAAGAAAGGCAATGGATTGCACTTTCTCCAAACCAAAGGAGCGGTCACCCAGCAGTCCAACCAAGGCGCCATTTCTCAGTTGTTCTTGAACGCGGATCATCGAATCCATACGCCCAAGGGGTATGATATTCTGTTCGGCTGCGGGATTGATGGCTGATAGCATCGCATTTATCCGTTTGGCGTTTTGCTCATACATCACCATGACCACGCAGAGAGCCGGGCGCTGACGGCCAACGGCCCTTAGCACCTCAAAACTGCCCAGATGTGCCCCGAGTAGCAATACACCTTGCCCGGCGGCAATGGCGGCATCGATAACTGCTGGTTGGTGTACGTCTATATCAAAGAGATCGAAACGGTTGTTGAGCAGGTAAATCCGATCATGGATCGTTGCGGCAAATGTGAAAAAATGACGATAGATGTGCCGGATACGTGCGGGTTGGCCGAGCACCCGCGTGAGGTAGGTTCGAGATGATCGTCTGGCCGTCGGCGCAAATAAGAGAAAGTAGCCGGCGATCAGGTGCAATATGACGCGGGCCGGGCGGAGGCCCAGAGCCGTGGAAATCCAAGTTATCAACCGTAGCATGGTCATGCTTCCCCGCTCCGGCTGCTGTGTCCATGACGTCCGGTTCGGGGGGGGCGATGCCTGGTCTGGTGGATTCATCAGTAGGGTGAGATTGTTGCGGCGGGAGATAGATCACCAGCGGCGACCTTGCGGTTGCCCCCATGGATTTCAAAGGCGATGGAAGCATCTGCCTTCGTATCAAAACGTAGTGTCAGCACTTCGCCAGGGGAGGCGGGGCTGTAAAATTTGGCCATGGTAATACGGCAGCCCGTCATTGTTTGCCCAGTCGCAAATTCCACCGTATAAATGACCTCGTCAATGAGCATTACGCCGGGAACGATGGGATGCCCGGGAAAATGGCCATCGAAGACTGGGTGTTGCGCCGGGATGCTGAAGAAAACTTCATGGTGTGCCAGGATTGTTCTCCTTCTTATGAATGTGCGCTGCGACCAGCAACTGAAGCGCTTCGCGGGGTAATTTTCCAGTATTATTACGCGGTAGCGCATCCACCATCTGTAATGGTCGCGGGAGAAAGGCCGGATCAATGCGCTCACGCAGATTGGCGTAAACCGACTGAGCGTCTAATCCCGGTGCCACAACGAATGCGATCAAGCGCTTTACACTGCCAGCCGCATCCTCGTCGGGCATAAAAAATACGCCATCCTGGACCCCCGGGATGGCATTAAGCTGATGGTTTAGATAAGCCAAAGAGCTGCGTTTGCCAGCTATATTGACAAGGTCGGCAGTTCGACCATGAAGAAGGAAACGGTCGGGGCTAATTATTTCCAGCTGGTCACTGAGTTCCGTTGCCTGTAGCAGATGTCCGCCGCTTGCCCACACTCGCCCGGCCTGTGCGGTCAGGCGCAATTCCGGTAGCAAAAACCATTCGTCGGTTTCCGCTCTGCGCCGGGTGGCAACCTGGCCTGTTTCCGTCGATCCGTAGATTTCCTGCAGGGGGGCATTGAACCGAATCTCCGCCTCCCTTGCGAGTTCCTGGGTGAGCGGAGCGGTAGCTGAAACCAGCAGGTCGATGGGTGGCAAAGAAGAGTGCATGCCTAGCAAGGCACGAAGGTGGATCGGCGTACTCACCAGCAATCGTGGGCGTGGCAGCGATGAAAGTTCGGCACAGATATCCGCAGGATAAAAATGCTGTGGAGCACTGAGGGCACTTCCACATTGTAAAACGATCAGTATGGTCGATTCAAAGCCGTACATGTGCTGTGGCGGAACCGTACCAACCACCGCATATCTACGGCCATCAAGTAGGCCGAGACGCTGAGCTTCGGCACGGACACTCCCTACCAGTGCGCCCCAGGTTTTTAGATGTGGAACCGGGCTTCCGGTGGATCCGGAAGTGAATACGTAACCTACCGGAAGAGTTTCAGGAATGAGAGGGATTGGCAGATTCTGGGTTGCCGCCGTTACGGGAAGTCCTTCTGGGAAAAAAAGTTGTGGCAAATCTATATCGTTGTCCTCATCGCTGAGACAAAACAAGTCCGGGGCGAAGCGAACCAAGTGGCTGACGGTTTCGCGTGTATATGTGGATGGCAACAGGCTGATTTTATTTGCAGTCATGGCGGCAGCAAGACCTACCATGAAGCGGTAGCGGTCACGGCAAATGTTAAGAATATGCCGTCCCGGAGGAAGTATGGCCCGGAGCTGCGCCACGTCCGCCAAGAATTGCTGCACGGTAATCGCCTCGCCATGACGAAACGCTACGATATCGCTCGCTGATTGATGGGTCATCAAGGGGAGGAGGTTCATGGCCAGAGGTTACCCATTGATGAATATTACCGCGGCGGCCCAAGGTTGCTATTGCCCGGTTGCTGCTTGCTAGTCGCGGTCTTGGCAGAATAATGGAAATAGGCATGAAGTCCTTCGATCATTCCGGAACGCTCGCCTACCGGGATGGCGCGACAGCGAACTACGTATTCAGCAAAAAACATGGATGCCACCAGCGTCACGGTAATGATGTTGGTCAATAAAAACAATAAATTATATGGCGCAAATAGAAAAATAACTAGGGGCAGGCCTGTCATGGTAGCGAAGAAAAATACCCAGGCGATGGTCACATGTCGAGTGTAGAGCGCTACCCGTTCGCTCAAGGGCCCATGAACCAGGTCAGCAATGCGCGATATTATGGGAGTATGTCCGGGAAGCAATGTGACGCCGAAGACAGCAGTCAATAGTACGAAAATACCGCTCCTTTGGATCATGTATACCCAGGTGAGGTAGTGCGCAAGGGTGCTATGGTAATGCCATAATGCTATGCATCCAGAAATGATACAGAAAAACCAGATGATTCGGTAATGCGTCGTCCACGACATAAATAAGAAAATGATAATGGCAGGTGAGAAGGCAGAAAGCACTGCTAATCCGCCTGAATCGGTCGCTGAGGATCCCAGGTAGGCGAGTGTTTGGTAGCCGACAAAAATAAGTAAGGCAAATACCACACCATAGAACTCTGTAAACCTAATAAATGGTAACCTCAGAGACAATGGTTTTATGGCTTTGCTACGGAGACTTCTCACCTACCGTTCCTCCCAAGTGCAAGGATTGATTGGCGCTATCGGCTTTCCCTCTGCCGGAAATCTGCCTAGAGCTGCTGTCTGCTGAATATCTCAGCCTGCCCCTAGAAGGTCCCTGATAATTTTATAGATAATTCGCACCAATGCGCTTTTTCCGGAAAGATGGGCGAAGCGCGGCCCGGAACGGAATGCGCTTGGAACCCATTAGTTCTGACTCCTTGTATTTCCCGTAGTGCCTGTGTCCCCTTTTACGGCCTTCCAAAATTCAATCGCTCCCGCCTTCGCCGCGTGGCCAATATCGACCGCCCCATGGGCAATGCCAAGCCCCACCTCCTTTCCTGTTTGGCCGATCTTGTGAACGGTTGAACCAACCGTCTGCCCTGCCTGCTCGGCTCCTTGTTTGAGATCCGTATTTTCTGCATATGCGGTGACTGGGGAGAGGACGGAAATCAGAAATACGCATGCATACGTCATCTGCGTAGCAGTTACCGTCTTCTCCTTGAGGTGATTATTCGGTACCTTATGTCCTTGCATCACAATGCACCTCCTAAGCACACCAAACAAACTCTGGCAATCAAATTGTCCATACGAGTGATCGTTCGTGAAGTCGTGATCTCTTTGGTACAAGTGTTTGCCAAAGGCATGCGTCCCCCCAATGCTTTAGAGGCTTTCATCCGCTGAAGCGTCGCTGGCCGAAACCCATGGACACGGATCTGCTCTGCCAAGGCGGCGCTCTCCAGAGCGCCCAGATGGGCAAGGCCCTCGTCTTTACTTTGACCAACCATCCGCATTAATCCTACCCCAGAATTGAGGCTGGTTCCAATGGGACGCACCATTCTGGCCTGGGCAAAATTTGGCGTTACTGCAAGCACGAGTTGTTGTCCGGCAGGAAATCACCACAACTACAATCAGTCAACTATCTATTTTTATATGGCGCGCCCGGCAGGAATCGAACCTGCAACCTACGGCTTAGAAGGCCGTTGCTCTATCCGGTTGAGCTACGGGCGCGTGCTGGGATGATTTTAGAGGAAAGGAGGCGGGCAGGGGAAGCCGGCTGGCGTGGGTCCGGCTCGGTCGGGAGGGTGTGCCTCCAGACATTGGAGAAAAGGTCAGCGCAACAGCGGGCTAACCCATTGATGATTGGTCGGGGCGAGAGGATTCGAACCTCCGACATCCTGCTCCCAAAGCAGGCGCGCTACCAAGCTGCGCTACGCCCCGACAAGCCTGGCAGGATATAGGCAGAGTGGGGTCTGGTCAATCCATGCGGGCGAGGCGGTGGCGCAGGCGTTCGAGTTCGGCGCGGGCCAGGGAGATGCCGTCGTTGAGGCGCTGGCGTTCCTTGTCGCTGAGTTCTTTGCCCTTTTTCACCAGTTCTTCGCTATAGATGGCGATGGTATCGAGGAGTTCTTCGACGCGCTCGTTGATGTTTTCCTGGGAGGTGATCACCCGGTCCCAGGCGCGATTGGCCTGACGGCGGATCTGCTCGCGGGTGCGCTGGCCGGGTTGGGGGGCGAAGAGCAGGGCGACGACGGCGCCCGCTGCGGCGCCGGCGAGGAGGGCAATGCCGATGGCACTAACGCCGAGGGAGGTGTCACTGTCATGATCCATCATGGGGAGGGCTCCTTTTTTCAACTCAAGTGATGACGGTGGGTGCCTTGCGGCCGGTGAGGGCTTCCATACGGGTGAGCCCGCGGCCGAGGGCGATGAGATCGCGCAGGGGGCGCTGTGGGTCCTGCTGCTGGCGTGCCGGATCTGCCTCGTAATGTTCGTGATAGATGCGCAGGGTGGCGCCTTCGGTGCCGGTTCCGGAGAGGCGGAAGATGAGGCGGCTGCCGTCGCTGAAGCGCAGGCGCAGTCCTTGGTGGAGGCTTTGGCTGCCATCGACGGGGTCGGTATAGGCAAAGTCGTCGGCGCTGTCTACGGTGCGGCCGGCGAGGGTTTGTCCGGCCAGGATGGGGAGCTGCGCCGCCAGCGCGTGCATCATCTGCGCACCCACTTCCGCCGAAAGCTCTTCGTAATCATGGCGGGTATAGTAGTGGCGGCCGTAGCGGGCCCAGTGGGCGCGGACGATTTCGGCCACGCCCTGGCCATGGTGCGCGATGATGGACAGCCAAGCGAGCACTGCCCAGAGCCCGTCTTTTTCCCGGATATGATTGGACCCGGTGCCAAAGCTTTCTTCCCCGCAAAGGGTGATGCGCCCCGCGTCCAGGAGGTTGCCAAAGAATTTCCAGCCAGTGGGGGTCTCGAAGCAGGGGATGCCGAGAGCCTTGGCCACCACATCGGCGGCCTGGCTGGTGGGCATGGAGCGGGCGATACCCTGGAGTCCGCCGCCATAGGCGGGGATGCAGGTGGCCTGCGCAGCGAGGACGGCAAGGGAGTCGCTGGGGGTGACGAAAAACCCTTTGCCGAGGATCATGTTGCGATCGCCGTCGCCATCGGAGGCGGCCCCAAAGTCGGGGGCATCGGCGCTGAAGAGTTCATCGGCCAGGGCTTTGGCATAAACGAGATTGGGATCGGGGTGCCCACCGCCAAAGTCGGGCAGGGGGGTCCCGTTGACTACCGTGCCCATGGGCGCGCCCAGGCGCTTTTCAAAGATTTCGTGGGCGTAGGGGCCGGTAATGGCGTGCAGGGCGTCAAAACGCATGCGGAAGGGCCCTTGCAGAAGCCGGGCGAGGGCGTTGAAGTCGAAGAGGCGCTCCATGAGGGCGGCGTATTCGCTGACGGGGTTGCTGACCTCGACGGTCATGGCGCCCAACGGGGTTTCGCCTTCGTGGTCGATGTCGATATCGGCGGCATCGAGGATCTGATAGGCGCTGAGGACCTTGCTGGCGGCCCAGATGGCTTCGGTGACGGACTCGGGGGCGGGCCCGCCGTTGCCGATGTTGTATTTGACGCCGAAGTCATGCTCCGGGCCGCCGGGATTGTGGGAGGCGCTGAGGATGATGCCGCCAAAGGCGTGGCGGGCGCGGATGACGGTGGAGACGGCGGGCGTGGAAAAGAGTCCTCCCCGGCCGACGATGACGCGCCCCCAGCCATTGGCGGCGGCCATCTTGAGGATGATCTGCACGGCTTCGCGATTGAAATAACGGCCGTCCCCACCCAGGACGAGGGTTTGGCCCTCATGGCCGGGGAGGGCGTTGCAGATGGCCTGGATGAAGTTGTGCAGGTAGGGCGTCTGTTGAAAGACCCGCACCTTCTTGCGCAGGCCCGAGGTGCCGGGGCGCTGGTCGGGGAAGGGCTGCGTGGGAATGTGCAGGACTTTCATGCCGGGCCCTTTAGTTGTCGAGGGGGATGTCGAGGATGGTGGTTTCCCGGGCGGCATCGGTGCGGATCCACAAGGTATAGCCGCCCAGTTGCCAGGTGCTGACCACTACGCCGCCTTCGGCAACGGCGCGTTCGCTGGCGGCGATGAGATCGGCTTCCATGGACGGATCCCAGTCACCGATGACATGGCGATAGATCAGCTCTTGCGGGTCGGTGCCGCCGGCGCTCAGCACTTCTTGCGCGTCCGGGGAGGCGAGGATGGTACCGGGGTGAAATCGCATCTTTCGGGTAGTATTCATAAAGGCAGTATAGCATCCGGAAAGGGGGTCATAGGAGGAAGCCTTGATTGCGTAGAAAATCCCGGCTGGGGGCGGCGCAGGTGTTCATGAGGGCGATGCGGTGGGGATTGCGGCGCGCCCGGCGGGCCCAGAGCTGCGGATGGCTCAGCCCCGCCGCGGCATAGACCTGGGCCGAGGGGAAAAAACAGGTGCGCAGGAATTGGCGCATGACTTCCCGCAGCAGGGGGGCCACAGCGCGCTTCTGCCAGGGACGCAGGTGCTGGCTGCGGGTCTTGATGGTGGTGCGGGCGAAGGCCATGTGGCGCGCTTCTTCGCGCATGTGCAACTGGGTAATGGCGAGTACGGCGGCCGGCAGCGTCTTGTGGGCGAAGATGAGGCGATTCATGCGGTCGGGCACGTTTTCGCCGATGAGGATGGTGGCCCAGAAGGCGGCCGAGCGCTGGGGGGCGAAGCGGGCGAAGAGGCGGGCCAGCGGCGGGCGCTCGCCAAGGGGGGTCATGAAGGGGATCTGGGAGCGCCTTTGCAGTTCCAGAAACATGAGGCTGTGGCCGACCTCCTCGCGCAGTTCATGCAATTGGTAATGATAACTGATGGGATCGTGATACAGCTCGTTGAGGGAGTTGCTGCCCAAGCGCTGGATGAACAGGGCTTCCAGCCACAGGCCCAGTTCGCAAAAGGAGACGAATTCGCACTGGGACAAACGCAGGCGGTCTTCGCTGGAGAGATCGGCAAACTCGGAGATCCCATAGAGGGAGAGGAGTTCGTCGGGGAGCCAGGGGGTATCAGGATCCAGGCTCTCCCAGGGAATGCTTTGCACCGGATCGCGATAATGGCTGCTGTGCGCGCCTAGCCGGGTGACCAGGGCGTCGTGGTGCGTCTGGACCTGAGCCTTCATGGAAATGTGCCGAGCAAAGTTCATAAGGCATTCTGCCACGCTGCGGGCGCGGGTCCAAGGGCGTTAGGCGGGTTATTTCCCGGCCCGGACCTGGGCAATGGCGGCGGCCACATCGTAGCGGGCCTGCCAGGCGAGTTCCGTTTCTGCCGGCTGGGTAGCGACGACCAGGGGGTAGCGCAAGCCCCAGAGCCAGCCGGGATCGCCCAGGGCGTCGGTGAAGGGCCAGACCATGCGGTGCAAACGATGGGCCAGGGCGATGGGGATCGGCAGGGTGAGGCGGCGGGGGATTTCTTGCCAGGGGATGGGCCGGGGGGCGGCGATATTGAAGATGCCCTTTTGACCATAATGAAGGGCGGCGAGGATGGCGCTGACGGCGTCCTCCTCATGGACGCACTGAATGCGCAGGTCGGGGTCGGGCAGGCGTAGACCGACGGGACTGGTGGCAATGGCGTTGACCAGGGCTTGGGCATGGGGGCCGATCACGGCGTGGAGGCGCAGGCGGGTAACGGCGAGATCCGGGTGCTGGCCGGTGAAGGTATCCAGCCATTGCTCCACGGCAGCCTTGTCTTCGCTGTAGGCAAAGCCCGGCTGGGGACGGCAGGGCTGGGTTTCGGGGATGCGGGCGGGGTTGTCGGGCCAGGCCCCATAGGCGGCGACACTGCTGGTATAGACCACCTGCCGCACGCCCGCCTGCCGGGCGGCGCGGAAGAGATTCCGGCTGCCGCCGACATTGATGGCCCGCATGAGGGCGCGGTCGTGGCGCTGACGGCCCAAAGACTGGGCGAGAACGATGAAGGCCAGGTGGATGACCACGTCTGCGCCCTCCAGGTGGCGAGGGAGATCAGGGTCGCGGATGTCGGCCTGGACCGGGGAGAGACGGGGATGGCCGAGGATGGGCGGGTGGCGGTCGAGGGCGACGACCTGCTCAATGTCGGGGTCCGCCAGCAATACCGGAAGGAGGGCGCGGGCGGTATGCCCGGCGGCGCCGGTGACGAGTACGCGCATGGGTTCAGGCGGCGTCGGCAGCGCTCGCGCGCAGTGCCGGCAGGACTTCCCGGGCGAGCAGACGCAGGGAGCGCTGGGTGACGGTACTGGGCACCATGCCGGCGCCCACGGCGAGAATGAGGCGGTCCACGCCGGCGCGGGCGTAGCGGGAGAGCTTTTTGCGGCACTCTTCCGGGTTGCCCACCACCACCATGCCCATGCGCTCCAGCAGCGGCAGGGTGAGGGTGCGGCGCAGGAGGGGTTCGAGGAAGCCCAGGCGATGGTAGTACTCATAACTGTCGCGCAACTGGGCGAGGACGGGGCGGGTCTGGTCGAGGAGCCGCTGGTAATACCAGTGAAAGCCCTGGGCCAGGCGCCGGGCCTCGTCGCCATCCTCCAGGCACAGGCAGCCGATGGTCATGGCGAAGCCGTTGTTCTGCCCCGGCGCCGGCGTGCCCTCGCCGTGGGCTTGGCGCCAGGCGCGGCGGTAGGCTTTAAGGTCCTGTTTGATGAGAAACCACGGCTTGAA
>NZ_RIZI01000165.1 GCF_003721225.1 Acidithiobacillus sulfuriphilus
GGGGGTGCCGGTGACGGCGGGATGCTGGTAACGGCCGACGCAGGCTTGGCCGAGCGCCTGCGCGGATTGCGCAATCACGGTTCGTGGCAAGTCTACCATCATGATGTGCTGGGCTATAACAGCCGCCTGGACGAAATCCAGGCCCTCATCCTGCGTGCGGAACTGCCGCAACTCCCGGACTACAATGGGGGCCGGCGCCAGGCTGCGGCCTGGTATGAACAGCATCTCGGCGATCTGGACCTGATCCTGCCCGCCCGCCGGGAGGGTTTTCACCATGTCTATCATCAGTTCACCATCCAGGTGGCGGAACGTGACCGGGTCAAGGCTGCCCTGCAGGCACAGGGGATTGCCAGCGCCGTGTATTACCCCATTCCCGGTCATCGCCAGAAGGCCTTTGCCGATCTGCCCCTGGCGGTCTGCCCCGTGGCCGATGCCCTGGCCATGCAGGTACTTTCCCTGCCCATGTTTCCGGAACTGAGCGAGGCCCAGGTGGCGAGGGTGGCGGCCACGATCCGGGAAGCCCTTGGCTAAGGCTTTTTTGCTGGCGGTGGAGCGCTCTGGGGAAAACCTGGGCCTGGAAATCATCGGCGCAGCACAGGAGGCGGGGCTCCCTATCCAGTGGTCCGGGGTGGTCGGCTCGCGGCTGGCGGCGGCGGGGGTGCAGAATGTAGCCGATGGCGAGGTTCTCGCCGTCATCGGCCTGGTGGAGGTTCTGCGCCATTACCTTGCCCTGCGCCGCTTGCATCAACAGGTGCTGGACCATCTGCGCCGGCAGCGACCACAGTTGGTGGTGCTGATCGATCACCCGGCCTTCAACCTGCGCATTGCCCAGGCGGCCAAGGCCATGGGCTTGCGCGTTCTCTATGTGGTGGGCCCGCAGATCTGGGCATGGCGGGCGCAGCGCATTCATCAGATCAAGGCGGTGGTGGACCAGATGTTGGTGCTGTTTCCCTTTGAAGTACCACTGTATGAAAGCGCAGGGATACCGGTGGCCCTGCTTGCCCATCCCTTGCTGGCACAAACGGCCCAGGCTCCGACGCGGGAAGATGCCCGGGCGCGCCTGGACCTGCCCGCGGAGTCCCGGGTTCTGGCCCTGCTGCCGGGGAGTCGGCGCGGTGAACTGGAGCGCCTGGCACCCCGCTTTGGGCAGACGGTGGTCGAGTTGCGCCGGAGGATGCCCGAGCTGCTGCCGGTGGTAGCCTTGGCCCGGGAAGAACTGCTTCCCCTCTGGGAGCGGCGCTGGCGGGAAGGCGCCGGTGATATCCCGGTGCAAGTTCGCGTGGGCCGGACCCAGGAGGTGCTCGCCGCCGCCGATACGGTACTCGTCGCCTCGGGTACGGCTACGCTGGAGACGGCGCTGATGGCGCGTCCCGCCGTGGTGGTCTATGCCCTTAACCCCTTGAGTTACCGGCTGGCGCGCCGTCTGGTCAAGACGCCCTTCATTGCCATGCCCAACATCCTCCTGCAAAAAGCCGTCTATCCGGAATTCATCCAGCAGGATTTTCGGCCCGCCGTAGTGGCGGAGACACTGGCGGGCCTGCTGCGCTCGGGCGGGGTGGAACAGCGTCAGGCGCTGGCTCCCCTGCGGGCCTTACTCCGGGGGGACGGGCGCGCGGTGCTAGGTGGAATCCTGACGCGGATGCTGGCATGAACCAGATGGTCCTCTTACAGCACTTTGGCAGGGATACGGCGGGGGTGGATGAGGCCGGGCGCGGCCCCCTGGCGGGTCCGGTGATTGCCGCTGCGGTGATCCTGGCGTGGCCCATTCCGGGTCTGGACGATTCCAAGCGGTTGAGCGCCCAGCGCCGCTTGCACTTGGCGCGGCAGATCCGCCAGGAGGCGGTAGCCTGGTCCATTGCCTGGGCGCCGGTGCGGGAGATCGAGCGCGACAACATCCTGCGGGCCAGCTTGCAGGCCATGGCCCGTGCCATTGCCGCCCTGCCGCGTCGTCCGCTCCGGATCCTGGTGGACGGCAATCAGTCGCCACCGGGCATGGTGGTGGAGACGATCGTGGGGGGTGATGGCCAAGTGGATGCCATTGCGGCTGCCGGCATTCTCGCCAAGGTGGCCCGCGACGGGGAAATGCAGGACCTGGATGCCTGCTATCCCGGCTATGGTTTCGCCCGCCATATGGGTTATGGGACGGATCTCCATCTGCAGGCATTGCGCCGCCTGGGGCCCTGCCCCTTGCACCGGCGCGGCTTTGGGCCAGTGGACCGCGCCGGGGAGGGATGCTGATGCAGCCGGGTTTCATTCATTTGCATGTCCATTCCGAATACTCCCTGGAAGACGGAATCATTCCGGTGAAGTCGCTGGTCAAGCGCTGCGCGGCCAGCGGTATGCCCGCCGTGGCCATCACCGACCACGGCAACCTCTTTGCCCTGGTGAAGTTTTACACCGCAGCGCGCTCCGCCGGGGTCAAGCCCATCATCGGCAGCGAGATCTGGATAACGAACCCCCAGGACCCGGGCCGGCCCCACAGTCTGGTACTCCTGTGCATGAATGACCAGGGCTATCGGCACTTGAGCCGGTTGCTAAGCCGAGCCTATCTGCAGGGATTGCGCGATGGCCGCGCGCAGATCGAGCGGGACTGGCTGGATGGCGCCAGCGACGGGCTCATCGCCCTGTCGGCAGCGGGGCAGGGGGAGGTGGGGCGCCTCCTGCTGCGCAATCCCGATGCGGCTGCGGAAACGGCGCGTTGGTATGCCGAGCGTTTTCCGGATCGTTTTTACCTCGAAGTGCAGCGCAATGGCGAGGCCGAACAGGAGGCCCTGGTAACGGCCACGGTCGCCTTGGCCCAGCGCCTGGACCTGCCGCTGGTGGCCAGCAACAACGCCCATTTTCTGGATATTGCCGATTTTGCCGCCTTTGACGCCCGCCAGTGCATCGCCGCCGGTCTGACCTTGAGCGACAGCCGCCGTCCCCGGCGCTTTACGCCGGAACATCGGTTGCCCAACCCGGAAGAGATGTTGGAGCGATTTGCGGACCTGCTGGAGGCCTGTCAAAACACCGTAGAGATTGCCCAGCGTTGCAATCTGGAACTCATCCTCGGGCACTACGCCCTCCCTGATTACCCGACACCCCAGGGCGAGCCCATAGATCAATATTTTCATGATGCTGCGGCTGCCGGGCTGGACCAACGGCTGGAGGAACTGGCCATTGCCGGCAGCGCCTCTATCCCCTACCGCGAGCGGCTGCTGCGCGAGGTGGGGGTGATTCAGCAAATGGGTTTTCCCGGCTATTTTCTCATCGTCGCCGACTTCATCCAGTGGGCCAAGAACAACGATGTGCCAGTGGGCCCCGGGCGTGGCTCCGGAGCCGGTTCCCTGGTTGCCTATGCCCTACGCATCACCGACCTCGACCCCATCGCCCATGGCTTGCTTTTCGAGCGCTTCCTCAACCCAGAGCGCGTGTCCATGCCCGACTTCGACGTGGACTTCTGCATGGATCAGCGCGATCGTGTCATTGATTACGTGGCGGAAAAATATGGCCGCGACCGGGTGGGGCAGATCATCACCTTCGGCACCATGAAGGCTCGCGCCGTGGTGCGCGATGTCGGTCGGGTGCTGAACCTGCCCTATGGCTTTGTGGACCAAC
The DNA here is from genome assembly GCF_003721225.1 of Acidithiobacillus sulfuriphilus. Lineage (GTDB taxonomy): Bacteria > Pseudomonadota > Gammaproteobacteria > Acidithiobacillales > Acidithiobacillaceae > Acidithiobacillus_B > Acidithiobacillus_B sulfuriphilus. The sequence continues at coordinate 3,598 of NZ_RIZI01000165.1, forward strand.
TGGCCAAACTGGTACCCGGCGATCTGGGCATGACCCTGGAAAAGGCCCTGACCGAATCCGAAGAACTGCGGCGCCGCCAGGAGGAAGAGGACGACGTCCGCGAACTGCTGGACATCGCCCTGCGCCTGGAGGGCCTGCCGCGGCACGCCTCCACCCATGCCGGCGGCGTGGTGATCTCGCCGGAGCCCCTGGCCGATCGCCTGCCGCTCTTTACGGACGGTGCGGAGGGCAGCGGCAACGTCACCCAGCTCGACAAGGATGATGTGGAAAAAATGGGCCTGGTGAAGTTCGACTTCCTGGGTCTGCGTACCCTGACCATCATCGACAAGGCTGTCAAGCTCGTCCATGCCCAACAGCGGCAGGGCGGTGAAGCCCTGCTCAACCTCCAGCACCTGCCCATGAATGACGCCGCCAGTTTCGCCCTGCTCAAGTCCCATGAAACCAGCGCCGTCTTTCAGTTGGAATCTTCGGGCATGCGCGACCTCATCCGCCGCCTGCAACCCGACACCTTCGAGGACATCGTGGCGCTGGTCGCCCTCTTTCGTCCGGGACCGCTGCAGTCGGGCATGGTGGACGACTTCATCGCCCGCAAACATGGCAAGGCGGCCGTCAGTTATCCCCACCCGGACCTCGCCCCTATCCTCCAGGAAACCTACGGCGTCATTGTCTATCAGGAACAGGTGATGCAGTGCGCCCAGGTCCTGGCGGGTTATTCCCTGGGCGGCGCCGACCTGCTGCGCCGCGCCATGGGGAAGAAAAAACCGGAGGAGATGGCCAAACAGCGCGCCATATTCCTGGAAGGCGCAGCGAAGAACGGCATCTCCCAGGGGCAGGCGTCGGCCATTTTCGACCTGATGGAAAAATTTGCCGAATACGGCTTCAACAAGTCCCACTCCGCCGCCTACGCCCTGGTGTCTTACCAGACCGCCTATCTCAAAGCCCATTATCCCCGCATCTTTATGTCTGCGGTGCTCACCGCCGATATGGATCATACCGACAAGGTGGTGGCCATGGTCAGCGAGTGCATGCGCATGGGCATTGCCGTTCTGCCGCCGGACATCAACACCAGCGCCTTGGAATTTTTGCCGGAAGGAGCAGCCGTGCGTTTTGGTCTGGGTGCCGTCAAGGGCCTGGGCCGCGCTGCGGTGGCGAATATCCTGGCAGCCCGGGAAGCAGGCGTCTTTACCAGCCTCTTTGATTTTCTCTGTCGGGTGGATGGGCAGAAGCTCAATCGCCGGGGTGTCGAGGCCCTCATCCGGGCGGGCGCCATGGATGGCTGGGGAACGCCTCGGGCCGTATTGATGGCCTCCCTGGACACGGCCATGGAGGGCGCAGCGCAATACCAAAAGGCCAGGGCCAGCCAACAGGAGTCCCTCTTCGCCGGACTCGAATCCCTCCCCATGGCTCCCGCCCTTGCGGATGCGCCGCCTTGGACGCTGACGGAAACCCTGCGTCAGGAACGGGAGACCCTCGGCTTCTACCTGAGCGGACATCCCCTGGAGAGTCTGCGGGAAAGTTTGGCAAGCATGGGAGTCACCCCGCTGAACGCCATTACCGCCGGTCAGAGCGCGCTGCTGGCAGGGCTGGTGGTGGCACGGCGCAGTACCCGTACCAAGCGCGGTGACCGGATGTATTTCCTCACGCTGGATGATGGTTTTGCGCGGGTCGAATGCATCGCCTTTGCCGAGGCATGGGCCGCAGCCGGCAAGATGGGGGAGGGCGAAGATCCGGTACTGGTCTACGGGGAAGTGAGCGAGGATAGCTATGCCGGCGGGTTGCGGATCAGCGCCCAGCGTCTTTTGACCCTGGAGACGGCACGTGCCGAACTGGCTGCCATGCTCTGTCTGGACCTGTCCAAAGATGCTCCGGTCGAGGAGATTGCCCATACCGTACAGCGTTTCCCGGGGAATACCCCATTGCGTTTCCGGGTGCACCTGGATCCGCTGCTGGTAACCCTGCGCGCCGGGGAGGGGTTCGGCGTTACGGTCAGCAATGATCTTCTGGAGGCCCTTGCGCGCATTTTACCCGGAAATTCCATGACCCTGAGCTTTCGCCCACCCAGCACGCTGGTTCATAATGTGATCTCTCTGGATCGTGCCCGCCAGGGCGCGCGGCGTCCGGCCTGATCTCTAGCCATGGAATAACGATGAAAATGTATTATCTGGATTTTGAACAAGCGGTAGCCGAACTCGAAGGCAAGGTGGAAGAGCTCCGGGCGCTCAACCAGCCCGGCATCGAGGATGAGATCAAACGTCTGGAGAGCAAGGCGCGCAAGGAGTTGCAGCGGATTTATGGCAAACTGGGGGCGTGGCAAACGGTGCAGGTGGCGCGTCATCCCCAGCGCCCCTATACCCTGGACTATGTGGAGGCCCTCTTCACGGAGGTGCAGGTCCTGGCCGGGGATCGGGCCTTTGCCGATGATCATGCCATCGTGGGTGGCTTGGCGCGTTTTGCCGGCATCCCCATCCTGTGGATGGGTCACCAGAAAGGCCGCGACACCAAGGAAAAGATTCAGCGCAACTTCGGCATGCCCCGCCCCGAAGGCTACCGCAAGGCCCTGCGCCTCCTGCGTCTGGCAGAGCGCTTTCATTTGCCGGTCCTGACCTTCATTGATACGCCGGGGGCCTATCCGGGCATTGGTGCCGAGGAGCGGGGGCAGAGCGAAGCCATTGCCCGCAATCTGGCCGTAATGTCGGATCTCGACGTCCCCATCCTCTGCACGGTCATCGGCGAGGGCGGATCCGGCGGGGCGCTGGCCATCGGCGTCGGGGATCGCTTGCTCATGCTGGAGCATAGTGTCTATTCGGTGATCTCCCCGGAGGGTTGTGCCTCCATTCTCTGGAAGGATGCCGGCAAGGCCGCCGAGGCCGCGGAGACTTTGGGGATAACGGCTGGGCGCCTGCAATCCCTGGGCCTGGTGGATGAGATGGTTCCCGAACCTCTCGGCGGCGCCCATCGCGACCCCCAAGCCGCCGCTCAGTCTCTGCGGGAGCGCCTGTTGCCGCAGTTGGAAGGGCTATTGCGGGAGAACGCCGGCCAACGCCTGGCCGCCCGTTATGAGCGGTTGATGGGCTATGGCGTGGTTGGCGAAGCGTAATCGCATAAACCCCTTTGCCGAGGTCTTTGTTCCCGTGGCCGGAAGGGTCACGGGAGGATACGCACCTTCCTTGCCACGGTAGCAATAAGCGCCAGACCAAGCCATGCCTCCTCGTTCTTTGATTTTCGGAAATCCTGGCCTATAGTTTCATAAGCAACTAAAAATAGGTTGCTTCTACAGAGGAAAGCGTCATGGCAAGTTCCGGCAAATATGGCAATGTACAAATCCCTGGAATCGGTGCAGATGAACCCGTATTCATCCTGCGCGCTCAAGATCGTCTGGCGGAAGCCGCCCTGGAAATGTACCGGGTGTTGGCGAATTCCCATGGCGCCCCGGTAGCGCCCGGAGTCAGCAGGGAAATAGATCGTTTCCGGCAATGGAAGGGGCAGAAAAAGCTACCGGACTGACCTTCTTGTCTCGTCGGCGCTGGCAAAGGATGCAATGAAAGAGAGGCGTCCGACGAGCAATTATCGGATCGGCTGCGCCGGCTGGTATTATCCTCACTGGCGCGGCCCATTTTATCCTGACGGTCTGCCCGCGCACGGCTGGTTGGATTTTTACGCCCGCCATTTCGACACTGTGGAAATCAACAGCAGCTTTTATCGTCTCCCCGGCGAAAAGGCCCTATACACCTGGCAGGAACACACCCCCTCCGGCTTTTGCTTCGCCTCCAAGGCCAGCCGCTTGATCACCCACAGGAAAAAGCTCTCTGCCGCGGAGGGCGCTCTGGCCGTTTTCCTCGGGCGCATGGAAATCCTCGGCGGGAAACTCGGGCCCTTTCTCTTCCAGTTGCCACCCCATTGGCGGCGAAACGCCCAACGCCTGGATCGTTTTCTGAACGATTTGCCTCCAGGACACCGCTATGCCTTCGAGATGCGCGACCCGAGTTGGCACCATCCGGAGGTCTACACGCTTCTGCGTGCCCACAACGCCGCCTTCTGCATTTTCGATCTCGCCGGCTTCCAATCCCCCTTGGAGCTGACCGCGGACTTTACCTACCTGCGCCTGCATGGGCCAGGCGCTGTAGCCTATGCGGGCTGTTATGGGACCGACGCCCTGAGTATATGGGCGGCGCGCATCCGTAGCTGGCGGGATCTGAGCGCCGTCCATGTTTATTTCAATAACGACCAGGCCGCCTACGCTACCCGCAATGCCCTGGAACTCAAAAGCATCCTCGCGTTGTCCACGGATGAAGGCGGGCGCGCCGGTGGTTAATGTGGCGACCGGCGCCCTTACTTCTTGAAATGGCGCTGGAACCACGCCAAGGCCAGCCTTGCGGCCTCTTCCAAAGTGCCCGGCTCCTCAAAAAGGTGAGTGGCCCCGGGAACAATGACCATCTGCTTCTCCGTCCGCAACTCGGCGTAGGCCTTTTCATTCATGCCGATGACCACATCATCGAGACCCCCGACGATCAGAAGGGTGGGCGCCGTCACTTGGGAGATGCTGGGGCCGGTCAGATCAGGACGCCCGCCGCGGGAGACAACCGCCTTGATGCCGTCACCGAGTTGCGCGGCCGCCCGCAAGGCGGCCGCCGCACCAGTGCTGGCTCCGAAATAACCCAGGGGAAGCCCCGCCGCCTCCGCCTCTTGCCGCACCCAGCGGGTGGCCGCCACCAAGCGCTCAGCGAGTAATCCGATGGCAAAGCGGTTGGCATAATCTCGATCCTCCTCTGCGCTCAAGAGGTCAAAGAGGAGCGTGCCGACCCCACCGCCATGCAAGACCTGCGCGACGTAATTATTCCTGGGACTCAGGCGGCTGCTGCCGCTGCCGTGGGCAAAAAGCACCAAGCCTCGTGCGTCCGGGGGTAAGGCCAGCGTACCTTCCAGGGATTCGCCGTCGGCGTGGATGGTAACAAGCCGTTGTGTGCTGTCTGTGGACATAAGTGGGTACTCCCCATGGTTTGTGCGGTGTATGCTTGTAATTATAGAATATTTCGACAGGCTTCGATCTCCCAGGTGCAAGTCCGGCGAAAAAAAGATCTGCTTTGATCGCGCTTTTACCTGACTTCACTTCCGCTGCTCCATACTCCTTCCATTTGTTTATATCCCATCATAATCAAGACCATTGCGTTTTTTTGAGGCGCCCGCCAGGTAGTCCGACAGGCTCCATAAGGGTAAGGTGTCGCGGAGATCGACCAAAGATCTCCTATTGTATCCTGATCTCGATACGGCCTTATACTGTGACAAAGTTTGAGCAAAGGCTTTCATTGCGATCCGGCTATGGGGCTGGGTGATGTGCAAAGGAGGTGGGTGATGGTCAGGCGTAGTGGATGGCCGTTGACAACGGCTGCGGGGCTGGTGGTGGGTAGCCGCAGTAGTGGCAGAGCCGCCGTTCCTGGCGCTAGCAGGGGTGGTTCAGGCAGTGCGGGCTACGGGCATGGCATGGATACCGGCTATTGGGGTGGGCGTTGAGCGACGTCTTGCCTTTCGCTGCACAAGAGACAGCGTGGATCGAGGTGATCCACAAGATGGATGAGACCTATGCCGATCTCGTCCGCTATCAAGTGGAACTGGAGAAGAAGAACGTCGCCCTGGAAGAGGCGCAACATTTCCTTGCCAGTATCCTCGCCTCCATGACGGACGTACTCATTGTCTGCGATCTTACGGGCGCCATCCAGCAGGTGAACCGGGCACTGGAAGACCTGACCGGGTTGTCGGCAGATCAGTTGCTGGGCCGCCCTTTCCAATCCCTTTTTACCAAGGACAGTCAACTGCTGGTCGACGGCTTCGCGCAGTGCATCCGCGACAAGGCCATACATGATTGCGTATTGCAGTTGCGCGGTCGCGATGAACCAGTCCCGGTGGACATCAACTGCACATCCCGCTATGACCATCGGAAGCGCTTGGTGGGCATGGTACTCCTGGGCCGGCCGGTTGGCGAGTTGCACAAGGCGTATCGGGCCTTGAACCAGGCTCACACCGAGTTGAAGACGGCCCAGAAACAATTAGTGCAGTCGGAAAAAATGGCCTCCCTCGGTCGCCTAGTGGCTGGGGTGGCCCATGAACTGAACAATCCCATCAGTTTTATCTACGGCAACGTCCATGCGCTGGATCGCTACGCCCGGCGGCTAGCCCGCTACATTGCCTTCTTCCATGAGCAGGGTCCGGGGGCGGATCAGGATCGGCTGCGGGGAGAGTTGCGCATCGACCGCATTCTCGACGACCTGTCTCCCCTTATCACCGGCACCATGGAGGGGGCCGAACGGGTGCGGGATATTGTCCAGGGATTACGTCAGTTTTCATCCGGGAAGCAGGGGGAATACGCGCTCTTCGACGTGGAGCCGGTATTACGGCGGGCAGTGCATTGGGTCAGCAAAGGCGGCCCGGAATCCCTGGAGGTGGATTACGATCTGCCCGCGTCGCTGCGGGTGTTCGGCCATGCCGGCCAGATCCAGCAGGTTCTGATGAACCTTGTGCAGAACGCATTAGATGCGATGGCCGGCATGGAGCACCCGCACCTAAAGATCCGCGGTGGCGAGGAGGAAGGCGGGGTCTGGCTGCAAGTCCGCGACTTCGGCCCTGGCATTGCCGAGGCTGATCTGGTGCAGATCTTTGACCCTTTTTTTACTACTAAGCCCGTAGGTTCTGGCACGGGCCTGGGGTTGGCAATCAGTTACGGCATTGTCAACGAGCACGGCGGGCGCCTGGAGGCACACAATCACCCCCAGGGTGGCGCGATGTTCCGCCTGGATCTGCCCTCTCTTCGCCCTGGGGATAGCGTTGGGGGTTGAATCCATGAGATTGGCGAACGCCGAAGAAAGCGGGCGGGGAATGAAGGTACTGTGGCTGCAATCCGGAGGTTGTGGTGGATGCAGCATGTCTTTGCTCTGCGCCGAGGGACCGGATCTTATCAGTTCATTGGAACTGGCGGGCATTCGTCTGCTTTGGCATCCTTCCCTAAGCGAGGCCAGCGCTCACGAACTGGTCGATTTACTAGAAGCTATCGTTGCCGGCGATGAGCCCCTCGACATTTTGTGTATTGAAGGATCGCTCTTGCGCGGTCCGCACAAGACCGGACGCTTCCATGTACTGGCCGGCACGGATGTGCCTATGATCGATTGGGTACGGCGGTTGGCGGCTAGGGCGCGGTATTGCGTGGGAGTGGGTACTTGTGCCGCCTTTGGCGGCATGACAACGGCCGGCCCTAATCCCACTGACGCCTGCGGTTTGCAGTACGACGGCAGCCAGATGGGTGGTGCCCTCGGGGCTGGCTATCGCAGCCTGGAGAACTTGCCAGTGGTCAACATCGCCGGTTGCCCAGTGCATCCCAACTGGGTGATTGATACCTTCATGCTTCTGGCGGAGGGTGAAATGGACGCCAGTGCCTTGGACGAATTCGGACGGCCACGCCTTTATGCGGACCATCTTGTCCACCATGGCTGTCCACGCAACGAATTTTATGAATATAAGGCCAGTGCACAAGAGCATTCCCAGTTGGGGTGCCTGATGGAACACCTGGGCTGTTTGGGTACCCAGGCCCATGCCGACTGCAACACCCGGTTATGGAATGGTGCGGGTTCCTGCATTCGCGGCGGCTATGCCTGTATCAACTGCACGGCCCCGGAATTCGAGGAGCCAGGCCATGCCTTCCAGTACACCCCCAAGATCGCAGGTATTCCCGTAGGGCTTCCCACGGACATGCCCAAGGCCTGGTTTGTTGCCCTATCCTCCCTGGCCAAGGCGGCTACCCCGGAACGCCTGAGGCGTAACGCGGTCGCTGATCATACCGTGGTGCCGCCGGGCGGCAAGGCCCCGCGGGGCGGCAAAATCTGATGGACCAGGCGCGCGTATCAAGGAGGTGAAATCATGTCCAGGATAGTCGTTGGTCCCTTCAACCGCGTTGAGGGAGACCTGGAGCTTCGTCTGGACATCGAGGCAGGGCAGGTGCGCGAGGCTTGGGTCAATGTCCCCCTGTATCGGGGGTTCGAGCAGATCCTGGCTGGAAAGGTTCCTATGGATGCCCTGGCGATCACCCCTCGTATCTGCGGGATCTGTTCCGTCGCACAGTCCGCCGCGGCCGCAGGCGCCTTGGCGGACGCCCAGGATATTGCTATGCCGCCCAATGGTGCTGTTGCCGCCAACCTGATCCTGGCCGCCGAGAACTTGGCAGATCACTTCACGCATTTTTATTTGTTCTTTATGCCCGACTTCGCTCGCCCCATCTACGCGGATGCGCCTTGGTACCCCACAATCAGTGATCGCTTCCAGGCCATGGCCGGCAGCGCGGCCCGGGAAGTGCTCGCGGCCCGCACCGGTCTCCTCCATCTCACCGGGCTCCTAGCCGGCAAGTGGCCCCACACGCTGGCTATTCAACCTGGAGGGACGACGTGCGCCGTGGCAGCCCATGAGCGTGCGCACCTGTCGGCTATCCTCGCCGGGTTCCGGCTTTATTTGGAAACCAAGACCTTTGGCGACCGCCTAGAGGCCATCGCGGCCATCGACAGCATGGATGAACTGCGCGCATGGATGGCCGCTCGCCCGCCTCATGCTAGTGACTTCGCCATGTTCTTGCATCTGGCCGATCATTTGTGTCTGGAGAGGCTAGGTCGGGCGACCGATCGCTTTATGAGTTATGGCGCCTACCGGCAGGATGGCGGACACCTTTTCGCGGCGGGGGTCTGGGACGGTGGGGTAGGGGACTTGGCCGTGGAGGCCATCACCGAAGACATCAGCCACGCCTGGATGAGCGGTACCGCCGAACCTATCCATCCCCGCAATGGGGTCACCTTGCCCGATGCAGAACGGCCCCAGGCATACACTTGGTGCAAGGCCCCGCGACTGGGAGGCAAGGTGGTGGAGGTCGGAGCGCTGGCGCGACAGATGGTGGATGGTCACCCACTGATCCAAGATTTGGTAGCCCATTCGGGCGGCAATGTGCGTAACCGCGTCATCGCCAGGCTTCTGGAGCTGGCCCGGGTGCTCATCGCCATGGAACATTGGGTACGCGCCATCCGTCCTGGTGCACCCTTTTGCCATAGCGGCGCGATGCCGGACGAGGCCGAGGGCGTCGGTTTGGTGGAGGCCGCCAGAGGCGGCCTGGGCCACTGGCTACGGATTCAAGACGGTCGGATACTTACTTACCAGATTGTCGCGCCCACCACCTGGAACTTCTCCCCCCGCGACCGGAACGGCGTTCCCGGTGCGCTAGAACAGGCCCTGGTGGGCGCCCCGGTGCGCCCCGGCGAACGATCACCCATTGCGGTGCAGCACATCGTGCGTTCATTCGATCCGTGCATGGTATGCACGGTCCATTGAATTGTTTTTTAAGAGCAAGGATATTCTCAAATTCCACCAATCGGCTGAAAGGCAACCCGACCACGGTTTCCGAAAGGTCCTGGGTGGAATAGCAGAAGCTGCAGCGTTACGGCATCCGTTTACCTTCATGGGCGTCTTCGGCCATTCCCGGCGGACCCGCTCACCATTTGCAACTGCCTCCAGGTAATCTTGCAAACCGCAACATTTCCGCCATGGCCGTTCTTGGTCATATAGGCGAGCAGATCGTATTTCTCCGCGCCCCTATCCGGTATCGAAAAGTAACATAGAGCTTGGTATGTGATAAGAAACATTTCATATCCCGCTTCATCTGGTATACAGGTTTCCATACGGCACCAGCCAATAAAAATATAGTTGTTTATAATCAATATATTATAAATATTATATGGAATGGTCCGCTTTTTGCTAATGTCAATGGCGATATGGATGCCGGCTTCCTGCTGCCGGACAACCAAGATAAAAGGGAGGATGTGCAATGCCGGAGACAGAAACTTTTTACGAGGTGCTGCGTGCGCAAGGGATTACCCGTCGTAGTTTCCTGAAGTTCTGCAGCCTTACCGCCGCTGCCTTGGGTTTGGGGCCAGACTACGTGGGCCAGATCGCTTACGCCATGGAGACCAAGCCCCGCATTCCCGTGCTGTGGATGCACGGGCTAGAGTGTACGTGCTGTTCGGAGTCATTTATCCGTTCCGGGCACCCGCTGGCCAAGGATGTCATCCTGAAGATGATCTCGCTGGATTATGACGATACCCTCATGGCCTCAGCGGGCTATCAGGCCGAGGCCATCCTGGATGAGATCCCCAGAAAATATCCGGGAGAATATATCCTGGCGGTGGAAGGCAACCCACCGTTGAACGAGGATGGGATGTACTGCATCGTCGGCGGCAAGCCTTTCGTGGAGAAACTCAAGAGTGTGGCCGCCAACGCCAAGGCGGTTATCGCCTGGGGGGCCTGCGCCTCCTGGGGATGTGTACAGGCCGCTCATCCCAATCCCACCGCCGCCACGCCCATCGACAAGGTCATCACGAACAAACCCATTATCAAGGTTCCCGGTTGCCCGCCCATCGCCGAAGTGATGACCGGGGTCATCACTTACATGCTTACCTTTGGCCGCGTACCGGAGCTTGATGGGCGGGGCCGGCCGCTCATGTTCTATAGCCAGCGGATCCATGACAAGTGCTATCGCCGCCCCCACTTTGATGCCGGGGAGTATGTGGAATCCTGGGATGACCAAGGGGCCCGTGAGGGATATTGCCTCTACAAGATGGGCTGCAAAGGACCAACGACTTACAACGCCTGCTCGACGGTCCGCTGGAATGGTGGGGTGTCATTCCCCATCCAGTCTGGGCACGGCTGCATTGGTTGCTCGGAGGAGGGGTTCTGGGACAACGGACCCTTTTACAGCCGTCTCTCCGATGTCCACGGTTTCGGGATCGAGGCCAATGCCGACAAGATCGGAGGCGTGGTGGCCGGGGTGGTCGGGGCCGGGGTGGCGGTGCATGCGGGGGTCAGCGCAGTGATGCGGGCGCGAAATAAATCCCATAAGGGCGACGCATCCGGCTCTGATCAATCCACGGGAAAAGATAAGGGACACCAGGGGGATCAACAATGACGACCACTACACCCAACGGTTTCGTCTTGGACAATAGCGGGCGCCGCATGGTGGTGGACCCGGTGACGCGCATTGAGGGCCACATGCGCTGCGAAGTCAACATCGACGATCAGAAGATCATCCGTAATGCGGTCTCCTCGGGCACCATGTGGCGGGGACTTGAGGTGATCCTTAAGGGGCGCGATCCCCGGGATGCCTGGGCCTTCTGCGAGCGCATCTGCGGAGTCTGTACTGGAACCCACGCCCTGACTTCGGTGCGGGCGGTGGAGGATGCCTTGGGCATCACCATCCCAGAGAATGCCAACACCATCCGCAACATGATGCAGGCCACCCTCTGGGTCCACGACCATCTGGTTCATTTCTATCATCTGCACGCTCTGGATTGGGTGGACGTGGTAAATGCTTTGAAGGCAGACCCGAAGGCCACCAGCGCCTTGGCCCAAAGCATTTCACCCTGGCCCAACGCCTCGCCGGGCTACTTTCGCGACGTACAGAACCGGCTCATAAAATTCGTGGCCTCCGGGCAGCTCGGGCCGTTCATGAACGGCTACTGGGGTAATCCGGCGTACAAGCTGCCTCCCGAGGCCAACCTCATGGCCGTCACCCACTATCTGGAGGCGCTGGATTTCCAGAGGGAAATCGTGAAGATTCACACCGTATTTGGCGGCAAGAACCCGCACCCCAACTGGCTGGTGGGCGGGGTCGCCAGCGCCATTAACCTGGATGGCCCCATGGCCGCCGGCGCTCCCGTCAATATGGTGCAGCTCAACCTGGTTTCCTCCATCATCGACCGAACGATCGAGTTCGTTGATCAGGTCTATTTGCCAGACCTGCTGGCTATCGGATCTTTTTATAAGGATTGGCTATATGGGGGTGGGCTATCCGGCCACAATGTGCTCGCTTATGGTGATTTTCCAGACCGTGCCAACGATTACGGTCCCGATAACCTTTTGATCCCCCGCGGCGCCATCGTCAACGGCAACCTCAAGGAGGTGCTGGACGTAGACCTGCGCGATCCGGCTCAAGTGCAGGAGTTCGTCGACCATTCCTGGTACCGCTACCCCGATGAGAACGAAGGCCTCCACCCCTGGGTGGGCATCACCGACCCGAACTTCAAACTGGGGCCAAACACCAAGGGGACCAAGACCGATATCCAGCAACTTGACGAGGATGCCAAGTATTCCTGGATCAAAGCGCCGCGCTGGCGCGGCCATGCTATGGAGGTTGGTCCCCTATCCCGCTTCACCATCGGCTACGCGAAGGGTATTGCGGAATTCAAGGACCCGGTAGACAAAGTCCTCACCGATTTGGGCCTGCCCTTCGCCGCCCTCTTCTCCACTCTGGGGCGGACGGCGGCCCGTGGCCTGGAGGCATCATGGGCGGCCCACAAGCTGCGCTATTTCCATGACAAGCTCATGGCCAATCTCAAGTCGGGCGACCTCAGTACCGCCAATATCCAGAAATGGGAGCCTTCCAGTTGGCCTAAGGAGGCCAAGGGTGTCGGCTTCGCGGAGGCCCCGCGTGGCGCCCTGGGCCACTGGGTGCACATCAAGGACGAGCGCATCGAGGCCTACCAGGCAGTAGTGCCAACCACCTGGAACGGCTCCCCTAGGGACACGGCGGGCAACATCGGAGCATTCGAGGCGTCGCTGCTGAATACACCCATGGCCGATCCGGAGCAGCCTGTGGAGATCTTGCGTACCCTGCACAGCTTCGATCCCTGCCTCGCCTGTTCCACTCATATCATGGGGCCGAGCGGCGAAGAATTGACCAAGGTACAGGTGCGTTAGAAGGAGATCAAAAATGACTAGTCAAGAGCCCTCACAAACCGCATCAGCCGTATATGTCTATGAAGCACCCCTTCGCCTGTGGCACTGGATCAACGCTGGGGCCATCGTCGTACTCATGATCACCGGATATCTCATCGGTAATCCGCCGTGGCCTCTCCAGATTGGTCAACCGAGCAACCACTACCTCATGGGGGATGTCCGTTTTTTGCATTTTACCGCGGCCTATGTCTTCGCCATCGGCTTGCTGTTCCGCGTTTATTGGGCTTTCGTAGGGAACGCCCATGCGCGAGAACTGTTTATAGTGCCGATATGGAAAAAAACGTGGTGGCAGGGATTATGGCATGAAATACGGTGGTACCTTTTTCTTGACCGGAAACCGCGGAAATATATCGGGCACAATCCACTGGCACAATCGGCAATGTTCGGATTGTTTGTGGTAGGGGCCGTCTTCCAGATCATCACCGGTTTCGCCCTCTATGGCGAAGGAACGGGCTATGGTTCCTGGCAATATAACCTATTTACCAGTTGGGTGATGCCACTATTCGGAAATAGCCAGAATGTCCATACCTGGCACCATTTGGGTATGTGGTATTTGGTAATCTTTGTCATTGCCCATGTCTACGTAGCAGTCCGGGAAGATATCATGTCGCAGCAGAGCATGGTGAGTACCATGGTTAGCGGCTGGCGCTATTTCAGGGGCGACCAGTCCTAACCGAACGGGAGACGAACGCATGCATCACTCGGAAAAAGGAGCGGTATTGGTACTGGGCATCGGCAACATCCTGTGGGCCGACGAGGGATTCGGGGTGCGCGCGGTGGAAGCCCTGCACCAGGCCTATGAGTTTCCGGCGGAAGTGAAGCTCATGGATGGGGGTACACAGGGTCTTTATCTCCTCCCCCTCGTACAGGATGCCGATATCCTGGTGATCTTCGACGCCATCGACTACGGCTTGCCCGCAGGGACCCTTAAACTGGTGGACGATCATGATGTCCCCAGCTATCTGGGGGTAAAGAAAATGAGCCTGCATCAAACCGGCTTTCAGGAGGTGCTGGCCTTGTCGGCTATTACGGGCCGCTATCCTGCCAAAGTCCGGCTCATTGGTGTTCAGCCCCTGGATCTCGATACTTACGGGGGAAGTCTAACAGAGCCGGTGCGTACCCAGATGGAGTCCAGCGTAGCGGCCGCCATCCATTTTCTTGTGGAACAGGGTTATCCACCTCGCCGACGGATGCGCGGATGTGTACCGGAGTCTTTGTGCCCGTCCTCCGTGAACCTTGCCCGCTACGAAGCCGGGATACCGCTGGGCGGACGCTGAGATGTGCCTAGGGATCCCCATGCAGGTTTTGGAGGTTGCCGCCGGTTTCGCCTGGTGCGAGGGACGGCTGGGCCGGAAGCGGATCGATATGCGCTTGGTAGGTGATCAGCCTCTGGGAACTTGGATCTTGGCCTTCATCGACGCGGCACGGGAGGTCTTGGATGAGGGGGAGGCGCAACGCATCAGTGCGGCTCTCGACGCATTGGCTGCAGCCATGGCAGGCGAAGCGGTGGATGATGCCCTTTTCCCCGATCTGGCCGGACGGGAGCCCATGCTCCCAGAACACTTACGCCGACAGAATTAGGAGATGAATATGGATGTTAGTACCTTGCGCTCCCTCCATTTGCGGCGACTGGTGGAGTACCATGGATTTTCCTGCGTCACCCAGGAGACGATAGATGCCTTTGCCAACAACGGGACCGTCGTGTTGTTTTTCGCAGGCGATCCTGCCCGTTATCCGGAGGCCAACGATGTGGCCGTGATATTGCCGGAACTGGCCGCGACGTTTTCCGGCCGCTTCCGGATTGCGGTCGTCGCCGCCGGGGCGGAAAAGTCACTGCAGGCGCGCTACGGGGTCACGGTGTGGCCGACTCTGGTCTTTTTGCAACAGGGCATCAAGCTGGGCGCCATTTCGCGGATGCGGGACTGGGGCGAATATCTGCGCGAAATCGCCCTGCTTCTGGAGCACGAACCAGCTTCAATCTCTCCTGCAGCCGAGGTGATGACATGAAACGGATCGCTATTCCTATTGTTGAGGCGAGCCGTCCCGTAGCGGTTGAGGGCGGCCCTGATTATCTTCCCCTACCGGAGGAAATGGCGACGTATACCGCACCGTCGTTGCCGGACGACCCTGAGATGCTTCGTCGGGGAGGACAATTACTTGCGGCCATCGAACTGGAAATGGCGGCCTACCGAGTGGGCAACCCCAACCGGACGCTGGACATCACGGATGTGGGCGATCTCGGTCGCCGTTTTCTCGACGAGGCGTTGGGTAAGGGCGAGGTGGGCATCCGCTACCGCGGAGACACCCCCATTCGGGCAGAAGAGTCCATCTTCGCAGGGTTATGGCGGGTCCGGTATTTGCGTGAGGATGGCCCACTCCTGCGGGACACGCTGGAGGTTGGGGATATCCCTCGCATGGCACGGGAGATGGCCTTCGCCACCGCGGCGGATGTGGACCTCCCAGATGCCGGGGCGCTGCCTCCGGGGGTAGTGAACGCTCCCCACGTACTCGCGGAACTGGCAGCCAAGGTGCGGGTATTCCAGTCCGGCGACGCCTCCCATATGGTAAATCTGAGCCTGCTGCCCATGAGCCCGGAGGACTTCTCCTGGCTGGGAGGAATGCTGGGGGAAGGGCCGCTGGCCATCTTCTCCCGCGGCTATGGTACTTGTCGCATCCGCAGCACGCGCCTGCGTTATACTTGGTGGGTTCAGTATTATAATTCTAGCGATCTGCTGATTCTTAATACCCTGGAGGTCACTGACGTACCCCTGGTGGCGTGCGCCGCCCAGGAAGATGTGGAGGACAGCGTAGCGCGCATACGAGAGGTGAGGGAGGTGTATGCATGAGCACGGCAAAGACCACCTTTGAGGGTTCCTACCTTGGGAACGACGAATGCTTGTCCGATGACTCCCGCCTGGAGTGCAAGATTTGCTGGTATGTCTACGATCCGGTCGAAGGAGACGACGTATGGCAGATCCCGCCGGACACTCCTTTTGCCGCCCTGCCCGAGCACTGGCGCTGTCCTCGCTGTGACGGCGATAAAGAGCAGTTTATGATGATTCGGGAAAAGTGAGGGTGCTGAACATGGGGCTGGACCGTGGCGAAAGGCCTCTATTGGCGACCCAGCGCCTGGTTGATGCTTTCCAGCGCGCCGCCGAGAGGCAACGGGGCCTTCCTTTCTTTCGTTCGGCATTGGCGGTGGAAATCGTGGGCTTTCGTCCCTGGCAGGGTTGCCAAGCGGGCGCGTTGATTACGCCCTGGTTCATGAATTTGATCATCCTGCCAGGCCCGGATATGGACTGGTCGGCATTTCCGGTAGGGGAACAACAGCGTTGGCATTTTCCCTCTGGCAGTTATGAATTCACTGGAGGGTACATTGGGAACCTGGGACCTTATCAATCCTGCGCCCTTCTTTCTCCTGCCCCCGATTTCGCTGACCAGGCCGCCGCACGTGCGGCGGCCTGGTCAGCGCTGGATTCCCTCTTTACTCCCGCCGATCCGGATTTGGAGCGGCGGCTTGCCCGCCCGCTGTCGCGACGCGGCTTCTTGGGTGGCAAATGGACCGGAGATCGGCGTCCATGAAGGGGCCATGGGAGGACCTCGAAGGGAGGATCATGGTGGCCGTACACCTGGAGCGGGGGTATGTTGCCGATGTAACCGTGGCCTCCACCCGGCGGCCGGAGCTCTGTCGGGCCCTGGAAGGCATGCCCGTAAAAGCGGTGCCGTCCATGGTCGCCTTGTTGTTCCATGTTTGTAGCGCGGCCCAGGAGTGCGCCGCGCGCATCGCTTGTGAGCAAATCGCTGGCCTGCCGCCGACAGCCGGAGAGCAGAGCCGCCGTCAAATCCGCGTTGTCCTGGAAACCGTCAGAGAGCATGCTTGGGCAGTCTGCATAGAGTGGCCCCGACGCTTGGGCATGGCACCAGAAGTTGAGGCCTTCGCCGGCATCCGCAGTGCGCTACGGGCCATTGACGAGGGCTTGCCCGACTGGCCGGACAAGCCGATGGAAGAAGGAACACTGCGGGCGCTTGCGCAGGCCATCGACCGGGCACTCGCTTTGGAGGGGAGGGTATGGGAAGGGCCCGGGGCGTTGCACTCTTGGGTTACGGCTGGCATTTGTCCGGCCGCCCATTTTTTGCAAAAGGTTCGGGATGAAGATTTGGCCGAGTTCGGCCGCTGCTCGTTGCGGCCTGTGCCGGATATGATAGCCTGGGACCTCGATGGCGCATTGGCGGCGGATGTGGACCATCGCTTCGTGAGCCGTCCGGAATGGGAAGGCGATGCTTGCGAGACCGGCCCCTTGGTGCGGATGTCCGGCCACCCCTTGGTGGCGGAACTGTGGCAGCGGTATGGCAACGGATTGCTGACGCGGCTTGCCGCGCGGCTAGTGGAGTTAGTAGGGCTACCACCCCGTCTAGGGCAGTTGCTGGATGGTTTGTCCGGCAATGACGGTGTACTGGGGATTGGGGGAAACGGGGTGGGCCTGGGACAGGTGGAGGCGGCGCGCGGGCGGTTGGCGCACCGGGTGAAGGTGGAGGGCGACCGGGTGAGCCGCTACCAGATCCTGGCGCCGACGGAATGGAATTTCCATCCACGCGGGCCGCTATGGCGTGGATTGGTAGGGCGGCCCGCCGGCAATGCGGATATTCTGCGGCGGCAGGTTGGTTTTCTGGCCGTTGCCCTGGATCCCTGCGTGGCGTTCACTGTACAGGTGACTTGATCATGCATGAGTTGGCATTGTGTGAAGGAGTTCTACAGGCGTTGGAAGAGCAAGCGAAGATCCAGCACTTCGCCCGCGTACATGCGGTATGGCTGGAGATTGGCGCCTTATCCAGCGTGGAACCGGAAGCCTTACGCTTCAATTTCGATGTGATCATGCATGGCACCCTGGCCGAGGGATCCCGTCTCGAGATCGTGACGGTGCCTGCGCAGGCCTGGTGTCTTCCCTGCGGCGGAAAGGTATCCATCCGGCAATATTTCGACGCCTGCCCCCGATGCGGCAGTCATCAGCTCCAGGTCGTCGAGGGCGAGGAACTGCGGATACAGCAATTGGAGGTGGAATGATGTGTACCGTATGCGGTTGCGGCGGTGGTGAGGCGAAGGTCGAGGGGCACGATCACCATGACCACCCCCACGATCCTCACGAGGATAACGGGCAGCATAGGCACGGCGGCGAAGCCCGGCCGGCCCACGTCCATGCGCCGGGCATGGAGGGGCGGCGCATGGTGCGGATCGAGCAGGACATCCTGGCCAAGAACCAGCGCCACGCCGACGCCAACCGCCGATATCTGGCCGAACTGGGCATCTTTGCGCTGAATCTGGTCTCCAGCCCTGGCTCGGGCAAGACCACACTGCTGGTGCGCACCGTCGAAGCCTTGCAACATCGTCTGCCGGTGGCGGTGATCGAGGGAGATCAGCAGACTGGCCGCGATGCGGAACGCATCCGTGCTACCGGTGTCCCTGCGCTGCAAATCAACACCGGCAAGGGTTGCCACTTGGACGCCCACATGGTGGGGCATGGGCTGGAGCAAATGCAGCTTCCCGCCTGCGGGGTGCTCTTCATCGAAAATGTGGGAAACCTGGTTTGCCCGTCTGCCTTCGATCTCGGTGAGGCCCACAAGGTGGTGGTGCTCTCGGTGACCGAAGGGGAGGACAAGCCCCTCAAGTATCCGGACATGTTCCATGCCGCCGACCTCATGCTCCTCAATAAGGTCGACTTGTTGCCGTATCTGGAATTCGATGTGGACGCCTGCATCGACTATGCCCGGCGGATCAATCCGAAACTCGCGGTCCTGCAGGTCTCCGCCACCCGCGGCGACGGCATGGCCGCCTGGTTGGACTGGATCGAGAAGGGTGCCGGGCTGGCCCGCCATGACCGTGACAAAGTTCTGTGGGAACGAAAAACGGCCCTGGGACAAGAGCTGGCCGTCCTGCAATCGCGTCTGAGGGAGGCCAACTGATGTTGCCCGTAGGCAGCCCTTCCGTGGCGGAGGTTGTCCGCTATCGCCTGCGGGTGCGTGGGCAGGTGCAGGGGGTGGGCTTTCGGCCCTTCGCCTACCGCCTGGCAACGGAACTGGGGCTCGGCGGATGGGTACGCAATGACGGGCGGGGGGTGGACATGGAGGTGCAGGGCCCGCTTCCAGACCTGGAGCGCCTCATGCGGGACCTGCGCCTGAAGGCCCCGCCCCTCGCTCGGGTGGAGGGGATTGAAGTGCGGGAGATGGCACCCCGCCCCGCCTGTCCCAACTTCCTCATTGAGCAGAGTCGCACGGGCATGGTCCGCACCGGCGTTTCACCGGATGCGGCGGTCTGCGATGCCTGCCTGGAAGAACTCTTCGATCCCGCGGACCGCCGTTACCGCTACCCCTTCATCAACTGCACCCATTGCGGCCCCCGCTATACCATCATCGGCGCCCTCCCTTATGACCGGCCCAATACCGCCATGGCGGGCTTCGGGTTATGCCCCGAATGCCGCCGCGAGTATGGGGAACCGCTGGACCGGCGTTTTCACGCCGAGCCGGTCGCCTGCCCTACCTGCGGTCCTCAACTCACGCTGCACGACGGGGAGGGGCTGGCGCTGGCGGTGCCGGATGTCCTTGCCGCCGCTCTGGGTCTGATCCGCGCCGGCCAAGTCCTGGCCGTCAAAGGCCTGGGTGGTTTCCATCTGGTCTGCGATGCCCGGCAGGGGGAAGCGGTGGCGCGCCTGCGCGCAGCCAAAATCAGGGCCGAAAAACCCTTCGCCGTCATGGCGGCAAACCGGGCCTCCCTTGCTCCTTGGGTCCGCTGCGACGACCAAGCGGCTCTGCTACTGGAATCCACCGCCCGCCCCATCGTGCTGCTGCCCAGGGAGCCGGGCGGAGACGATCAATTCCCCGGTGTGGCGCCGGGGCTCGCCTGGCTCGGAGTGATGCTGCCCTATACGCCACTCCATTACCTCCTCTTTCACGAGGCCGCGGGACGCCCCCGCGGCACGGCTTGGCTGCGGCAACCCCAGGATCTGGTCTTGGTCTGCACCTCTGGCAACCCTCGCGGCGAACCGCTGGTAACGGACAATGACGAGGCATTTCGGCGCCTGCACGGGCTGGCCGACGCCTATGTGGTGCACGACCGCGATATCCTGGTCCGCTGCGACGACAGCGTGCTGCAGTCGAATCGGGGCGCTCCGGTCTTCATCCGCCGGGCCCGGGGCTATGCCCCCGCACCCATAAAGCTGCCCGCTCGCGGTCCTTCGGTTCTGGCGCTGGGGGGAACGCTCAAGAATACCATCTGCCTGACCCGTGGCGACGAGGCCTTCGTCTCCCAGCACCTGGGTGACCTGGACAACGTCGCCGCCCGCACGGCCCTCGAAGAGACGGTGGCTCATCTTCTCAAGGTGCTGGACATCCGCCCGGAGCGGGTGGCCCACGACCTCCACCCGGATTTCCACAGCAGCCGTTTCGCCCTGGCGTTCGCCGCTGCCCATGGCCTGCCGGCGGTGGCCGTTCAGCACCATCACGCCCATATCGCCGCCGTCATGGCCGAGCATGCTCTGCGGGGATCTTGCCTCGGACTGGCCCTGGACGGAGTGGGATTGGGGAGTGATGGAACGCCGTGGGGTGGGGAGTTGCTCCGGGTGGAAGAAGGTGGGTTTCAGCGCTTGGGACACCTGCGTCCCCTAGCCCTGCCGGGCGGCGACCGGGCCGCTCGGGAGCCCTGGCGCATGGCGGCGAGCGCACTGCACGCCCTGGGCCGGGGCAGCGAGATCATCCATCGCTTTCCCCATGAGGGCGCGGAGGTGGTAGCCCGGATGCTGGAGCGGGGCATCAACGCGCCATTCACCAGCAGCGCCGGGCGGCTCTTCGATGCCGCAGCCGGGCTCCTGGGCGTCAAGGACCGTGCAAACTTCGAGGGGCAGGCCGCCATGCTGCTGGAAGGGCTGGCCCTGTGCCGGGGAGGCACGCCACCCCTGGGGGATGGCTACGTCCTGGGGGAGAATGGCATCCTCGATCTGCTGCCATTGCTCGATCACCTGGCCGACTTGGGCGACCCGGACCTCGGGGCGGCCATCTTCCATGCCACCCTGGCCGGCGGCCTGGTGGAATGGGCGGTCCAGGCCTGCGCCCGCACCGGGATCGGGCGGGTGGCCCTGGGCGGCGGCTGCTTTCTCAACGGGATCCTACGGACGGCGGTGCGGGAAGGGCTGGAAAGGATGGGCATCGAGGTGTACGAGGCGCGGCGGCTGCCGCCCAATGACGGCGGCCTGAGCCTGGGGCAAGCCTGGGTGGCGCAGGCCGTCCTGCTGCAAAAGGAGTGAGATCATGTGCCTGGCGGTCCCCGTGCGGGTCGAACGATTGCTGGATAACGAGATGGCGGTGGTCGAGATGGATGGCCTGCGCAAAGAGATCTCCCTGGCCCTGGTGGATGGGGTCCGGGAGGGCGATTACGTAATCCTCCACGTGGGCTATGCGTTGACCCGCCTGGACCCGGAGGAGGCGGAACGGACCTTGGCGCTCTTCGCCGAGTTGGCTAACCGACTGGATGACCTGGGAGAGGTACGGCCATGAAATATGTCGACGAGTTTCGCGACGGTACCCTGGCCTGCGGTCTGGCGCGCGCCATCGCCGCCGAGGTCCGGCCGAGCCGGGACTATCATCTGATGGAATTTTGCGGCGGGCATACCCATGCGGTCTCCCGCTATGGCATTCAGGACCTGTTGCCGCCCAATGTCCGCCTGATTCACGGGCCCGGCTGCCCGGTCTGCGTCCTGCCCATCGGCCGCATCGACAGCGCGATCGCCCTGGCCCAAGAGCACGACGTCATCCTCTGTACCTATGGCGATGTGCTGCGCGTTCCGGCCTCGGAACGCCGGAGCCTGCTCCAGGCCAAGGCGGCCGGGGCCGATGTCCGCATGGTCTATTCCAGCCTGGATGCCTTGCGCATTGCCCAGGAGACCCCGGACCGGGAGGTGGTCTTCTTTGCTATCGGTTTCGAGACGACCACCCCGCCCACCGCCGCGGCCGTCCGCCAAGCCAAGGCCCTGGGGCTCAAAAACTTCACGGCATTCTGTAACCACGTACTGACCCCTGCCGCCATCCGCGGAATCCTGGATTCGACCGCGCCGGAAGGGACGGGTAGAGCGAAGGGGGCCCGTCTGGATGGCATCATCGGGCCGTCCCATGTCAGCACGGTGATCGGCAGCCGCCCCTATGAGTTTGTCGCCGAGCAGTACCAGCGACCGGTGGTGATCGCGGGCTTCGAGCCCCTGGATGTGATGCAGTCCATCCTCATGCTGATCCGCCAAATCAATGCCGGACGGGCGGAGGTGGAGAACGAATTCACCCGCGCCGTCAACCGCGACGGCAATCACAAGGCCCAGACCCTGGTGGCCGAGGTCTTCGATCTGCGGCCCGCCTTCGAGTGGCGCGGCCTGGGCGTCATCCCCTACAGTGCGCTGTGCATCAACGCCGCCTACGGGGACTTCGACACCGAGCGCCGTTTTCCCATCCCTTATCGGGCGGTGGCCGACCACAAGGGTTGCGAGTGCGGCGCCATTCTTCGCGGGGTCAAGAAGCCCCAGGACTGTCGGCTCTTCGGCACCGCCTGCATACCGGAAAACCCCGTGGGCTCGTGCATGGTGTCTTCCGAAGGGGCCTGCGCCGCCCACTACACCTATGGCCGCTACCGGGATTACCGGGACGCCGGCCCCACCCGGAAGGCGGTGAACGACTGATGGACGACACGCGGAAAAGAAGTTACCTGCGGCCCCTGGACTGGCGACAAGGGCGTGTGGACATGACCCATGGCAGTGGCGGCCGCGCCAGCGCGCAGCTCGTCGAGGAACTCTTCCTGCGCGCTTTTGACAATGACTGGCTGCGCTCATTGAACGACCAGGCCTGCTTCCTGGTGTCGTCGGGACGCATGGTGGCGGCAACCGACAGCCACGTAGTCTCCCCCCTCTTTTTCCCGGGGGGAGACATCGGTTGCCTGTCCGTACATGGGACCATCAATGACGTGGCCATGGCGGGGGCGAAGCCGCTGTATCTCACGGCGGGCTTCATCCTTGAGGAGGGCTTCCCCTTGAGCGATCTGCGGCGGATCGTGGACTCCATGGCGGCGGCGGCGCGGGAGGCCGATGTCGCCGTCATCGCCGGGGATACCAAGGTGGTGGAGCAGGGCAAGGGCGACGGTGTCTTTATCACCACCACCGGTATCGGCGTGGTACCCGAAGGGGTACACATCTCCGGCGACCGGGCGCGGCCCGGCGACCGTATCCTGCTCAGCGGCACCATCGGGGATCACGGCGTCGCCATCATGTCGTTGCGGGAGGACCTGCGCTTCGGCACCACCGTAGCCTCCGACACCGCCGCCCTGCATGGCCTGGTGGCGACCATGGTGGAGATGGTACCCGACATCCATTGCCTACGGGACCCCACCCGCGGCGGGCTCGCCACCACCCTGAACGAGATCGCCCAACAATCCGGAGTGGGAATGCGGATCCGGGAAGCACCCATCCCGGTCCTGTCCCAGGTCAAGGCCGCTTGTGAATTCCTGGGGCTTGACCCCCTGTATGTGGCCAATGAGGGCAAGCTGGTGGCCATCTGCCCGCCCGAGGTGGCGGAGCGCCTGCTGGCCGTGATGCGCGCCCATCCCCTGGGGGCCGACGCCGCCATCATTGGCGAGGTGGTGGACGACAATCATCACTTCGTGGAGATGGAGACGGCCTTCGGCGGCTGGCGCATGGTGGACTGGCTCACCGGCGAACAGTTGCCGCGGATCTGCTAATGATTGCCTACGGTCGTTTCCGGGGCAATTGCGGGAAGGGTGCCCATCGCACTTTTCCCGACTCACCCATTGAACACGATGAACCAAGGGTTCTATCCGGAAGGGATAGGCCATGAGCAATCGGCCAACCGTGCTGATTGTCGATGACGAGATGCGCTCCCTGGAGGCAGTGGAGAGGACCATTGATGATGAATTCGACGTGCGGACGGCCAGTGGCGCAGCCGAGGCCGAACGCATACTGGCGGAGGATTGGGTCCAGGTGGTTATTTCCGACCAACGCATGCCCGGCACCAGCGGCATCGAATTCCTCAAAGGGGTACGGGAACGCTGGCCGGAGGTGATCCGCATGATCATCTCCGGCTATACGGACCCCGGGGACATTATCGAAGGCATCAACGAAGCCGGCATCTATCAATACATTACCAAGCCTTGGCACCCGGATCAGCTTCTGCTCGCGGTGCGCAACGCCGCGCGGCTGTATCAGCTCCAGCGCGAGTACGACCTATTGGCAGTAGAGGCGAAGGTCGCTGCCCCTGTCCTGGAGCGCCAATTGGCGCAGCGACGGGAGCAACTCAAGCGTGTTTTCCGCATGGAAGAGATCGTGCGGGCGGAAGGGAGTCCCCTCGACAAGATCTGTGGCCTGACCCGACGCATCGCCGGCTACGACATCGTCGTCCTCGTCACGGGGGAATCGGGCACAGGCAAGGAGCTTTTCGCTCGGGCCCTGCACTATAACAGCCTGCGGGCGGACAAGCCCTTCGTAGTGGAGAATTGCGGCGCTCTTCCCGATCCCCTGTTAGAGAGTGAACTGTTTGGCCACAAGAGAGGGGCGTTTACCGGCGCCATCTGCGACCGGGTGGGCCTGTTCGAGCAGGCCGATGGCGGTACCGTCTTCCTGGATGAAATCGGTGAGATTTCCCCCGCCTTCCAGGTGAAGCTGCTACGGGTGCTGCAGGGCGGCGAGATTCGTCCCCTCGGCAGCAACCAGCGCAGGATGGTGAATGTGCGGGTCGTCGCCGCCACCAATCGGGATCTTGCGGAGGAAGTCCGTGCCGGACGTTTCCGCGAAGACTTGTACTATCGGCTGTCGGTGATGCATGTACACTTGCCGCCATTACGCGCACGTCCGATGGACGTCCCACTCCTCGCCAAAAGGGCGCTGGAGTGGGCCGTGAAGCTGCATGGCAAGCCGGTCAAGGGCTTCACGGACGAGGCAATCGCTTTCATGCAGGACTATGGCTGGCCAGGCAACGTACGGGAACTGGAAAACGAGGTACAGCGCATGTTGGTGTTGGCAGATGGGGAATACTTGGGGAAAGAATTGCTCTCCGCCCCGATCTGCGCGTCGGGACAAAGCGGAGGGGAAGAATTGTGTTCGACTTCTTGGGCCAATGGCAGCCTCAGGGAGAGAGTCGAGAAGATGGAGGCGCATATATTGCTGGAAGTGTTGATCCGCCATGCTTGGAACAAGAGCCGAGCGGCGGCTGAACTGGGTTTGTCGCGGGTCGGCTTGCGCAGCAAGGTGGAGCGTTATGGGCTTGAGCGCAAGCTCGACAGTTGAGTGGGGATGAATGGATCGTGGATATGCCAACGGCACACATTCCGGTTTCTGCGGGGGGATATTGATGGGAGGGTCCGAGGAAAGGATGTGGAAGGGCTTGCCAGCATGGCCCCTCTTGGGCGCATTGGGAACGGTGATTCTGCTTAATGGTTTGGCCTGGGCCCTCCTCCTGGGGCTGCGCCGCCTCGACGCTGCCCTGTTGGGCATCGGCGCGCTGGCCTATTTTTTCGGGCTGCGCCACGCCTTTGACGCCGATCACATCGCTGCCATCGACAATGTCACCCGCAAGCTGCGCCAGGACGGCCAAAAACCCGTCGCGGTGGGGCTTTTCTTCTCCCTCGGCCATTCGACCATCGTCATCCTTCTTTCCCTGGGGTTGGCGCTGGCCGTGCGAGAGACGGAACGCCACATGCAATTCTTCGAGCGATTCGGGGACGTGTTCGGCACCACCGTTTCGGCGGCCTTCCTCACTCTAATCGGCCTTATCAACCTATACATCTTCTTGCGCCTGTGGCAGGTCCTGCGTCGTTGCCGCCGGGGCG
>NZ_RIZI01000166.1 GCF_003721225.1 Acidithiobacillus sulfuriphilus
TCAACCCCTCGGCATTGAGGGGATGAAGGTGCAGAATAATTCGTGGCGCCGCAGCAGGCGACTCCTCCGCGTAGCGGCTTCGTCCAACACGTCGCTCCAGCCGACGTCAGGCCGCGATGCGGCCTTCCTCGAACACGTCGCTCCAGCCGACGTCAGGCCGCGATGCGGCCTTCCTCGACTGAGCTTGGCGTTGGGCGCCTTGAGACCTATGGACGAATTTGCACAAATTTTCGCTCAGTTCCAAGACCATCTGGCGCGCCGCCTCGATGTGTACGAACAAGCCATCTACCTCTATGTCCTGAGGCACACCGTCCTTGAGGGCAAGCAAGAGGAAATCATCGGCTTCAAGTCGGCCCGCAAGAAACTCGCATTTGGTGTTGGTAAGGCGGGCACTCCGCCATCCGAAGGCGTCGTCTACCGGCTGCGGTGGGCAACCTGAACGCAGCAACGAGCCATTTCTTGGCTAGGTCAGAGCTTCCTTAATGTTCAGGTGCCCTGCCTTTGCCTGCAAGGCCATCTGTTTTGGTCCGGCAGCCCCCACACCCTTGCTATTGATGGCGGCTGATTTCGTGCCCCTCTGCTGTTGATGTATTTCCGGTCGCGCCGCGTTCCGGCACCTGTGCGCATATTCCTGCTCTGTTTTTAGTTCTTCCTTGGCTTGTGGAGAATTTGCGGCGAAAGGTATGTTATGCGTTACTGGGTATGGTGTAGAAGTTGTGGCCGCAGAAATTATTGCGGAGTCGGCACCGGCAACAGTAAAAACGCTACCTATGATGATGGTGCTGGCAATGGCGGTAAAGATGGTTTTCATGGCATTTCTCCTTGTGGTTTAGCAGTTGAAAGCCATGCACTTCGTGATGTGGAAATCATAGTGCAATTCAGCGAGCCATGCCATTCATTACGCGATCGGTTCCTGAATATCTGTTGGACAGGTGTCTGGGCAATCCAATAACTGCAATCAGTGTTAGGACCATCAGGACTCAACGGCGGCAGGGCAGCAAAAACGGTCATTCCGTGAGCTGGCCAATCTGGTGTTTCACGCTCGACTAACTCCAAGACACAGAATGATAGACGTATTACTGCTCAGCTATCACGGCCCAGGCGGCTGTGGTTGGTTGCCGTAACCGTTATTATTATATCGACCGGAGTATTGGCCTGCCGGTGGTGGCGGTGGTGGCCGGTTGTATCCTTGATTCCCATCATTCTGCCCGTGGTTGTTATCCCCGCGCTGTCCATATCCGCCATGGGGATAAATCATACAACCGGACAGGGCCATGGCCCCCAGCGCCAGTAGGGCGATCTTTACTGCTGAGATAGGCATGTTACGTCCCCTCCGGGGTTTTCTTCTCGGAATATTGGGTGGGTATTTCCACCAGGATTAATGCGGTGACACACGCTGTTTTTTATGGATATTCCGGAACAGGCTGTCTGCGGTCTTTTTCTGGCCGGAAGACAGTGTCTGGTAAAGCGTGTTGAATGCAGTAGCTAGCTTCTGCATATTGTCCGCGTGTAACCGGGCCAGAGCAGCATAGGACTTCATAGCTTCATCGGCATTCATCGAGGGGAGCTTTTGTGCACGTTCCCGGAAGGCTTGGCCCATTGTCCGCGCATTGTCGCGTATCGTTTGCGCGTAGGCATCCCATTGCCGCGACTGCTGGGAGGTGATTTTCAACTGAGCGTGCAGCTCTTTGATTCGCTTCTCAATAAACTCTTTGTGACTTTTTGCGTGACTAGTGGCAGTTGGCGCGTTCAAAGACGCAGGGGCAGCGCTGTCCGCAGCCATTGTTTGTACGCAAGCTGAAGCAGCGAACAAGCCAAGCGCCATCAATACAGGCACAGCTTTACGAATGTGGTTTTTCATATTGGTATGCTCCGCTTTAGTGGTAGGGTTGGCGACGACTGCATGGGATACATGGGGATGTGCTCTTCGGACGCACGAGCCTCAAAACGGCCACAGGGCCCATCAACCGAAAGGACGACCTTTTGGATAGCTCTTATGGGTGGCCGCGTAGCTATTCGAATAGCCACCGGACTAATTACCAGGATAATAGTAATCTATCCCAGGCGGGGGTGGTGGCGGTGGTGCCGCGTAAACCACTGGCGGCGGTGGTTGTAGGGCACCAGCCGCCAGTGCGCCCACGACGGCTCCCATCAGCGCGCCGACGATCAGGCCGTTATTGCCACCATCGCCACCACGATATCCACCGTGGTAAATCGGTCGTGCGTGCCCTCTTCCATGGTAAGCCGGCGGCCGTCCATGATGATCCCCCCGGCCATGGTACCCTTGCGCTTGTGCCGGCAGCCCGGTCGTCGATGCTGCGATGGCAATGAACGCCGCTGCTATCCACCGGTACAAGGTGATACGAGAAGTCTGAGTCATGAATGGCGCCTCCTAAATTATTCCAGCGTTACCACATGCGCCGGGGCAATGCTGAGTGCATGCCAAAATACCAACCCAATCGAAGTGACTCGCTACTTGTAGCTGACGATACTTATACTTCATATGGTTATGATAGAAAACAGCCTGCTATACAGAAGTTTGCACGCGAGAGGAAAGACACTAGATCTCTAGGTATCAATTTGTCTGGTGGTCGCTGAGACAGGACGGGCGGATGGCCTGATTTTGCTGGGTTCCATCCCTGTCCGGTGCGTGTCATTTTGAGACAAAACGGTAAGACTGATCATTCCCGCATCTGCCAATTGTCCAGCCTGTCGTGCCGTCGCCATGGTGATCTCTCCTGCTGGCATATGCTGTGCTAGGAGAAGCATAGTGCAATTCAGTGGGCCATGCTATCCATTACGCGATCAGGCAACCCAATGACCGCAATCAGTCTGAACCGCCCTCTTAATGCGAGGACGCTTCCGTGGTACCCCCTTAGATCATGCCGCGCGAATACTTTTGTTTGGAGCGTAGTGCAGCGGCATGAGGCGACCCTCCGCCACTGCCAGGGTGATATAGTCGTCGCCCATAAGGAACTCAATTTCCACGTAACCAGGGTCCAACTCTTCCACGACAGTTCCGACCTGGCCACGCAGAAGGTGTTGCTCTGGTATGGGTTCCAAAAGTGCTACAACGTCGAGTAGTTTCATGATGTCCTCACATAGCAACTTGTCAGCCTGGGAACGTCTTCACCGGCCCTGATGATCCAACCCGTGCGAATGATCGCGGACTTTCCCCGATGCTGCATGACAAAATCCACTTGGTAACGCTTGCCATGGCTGTCGATCACCTTCTCGATGGCCTCGTTAGTCAGTATGGCACGGAGGCATACCTCGCGCAGCACCTCGGTATCTTGCTGACCTATCCCCAGGCACGAAGCGAACACCCTGGCTTTGTTGGCCCCGGCAAGGTGACCGGGATTCAGGGTATATTCTCGTAGCTTGCGAATGTCTAGGATCGCCCTTTCTGCATTGGGTAGCCCATAGGTTTTTAACCAGATTTTGCATATAGCCGATTTTTCCTTTTTGCAGTCGCCCTTGACCTGGGGATTGGAAAGGCCCTCGATCTCGGAAAGCACCTGCGCCGTGGAGACGCCGGGCGGCAATTCGTGGACGACGATGCGCCATTCCCCCTGGCCAGGGCTTCCATCTCCCACCGGCCTTGGACCGGTAGGCTTGGCGAATGCTGTCCTGGCTGGAGATGATGTGTCCGCCACCTTGGTAGTCAGGGCCAGGAATTTTGTCGAGGAGGGCGTCATCGCTGCACTCCGGTTGCAGGGCCAGCATTGCACAGGCCTCGGCCACCTCGCGCAGGTTGTGCGAAGGGATCTCTGTGGCCATGCCCACGGCGATGCGGGAGGCGCCGTTGAGCAGCAGAAACGGCAAGCGCGCCGGCAAATCACCCGGTTCTTCCAGCGTGCCGTCGTAGTTTCGCCGGAAGTCCACCGTGTCTTCGTCGATTTCGGCAAGGAGCAAATCGGCGATGGGCGTCATACGAGCTTCGGTGTACCGAATCGCCGCCGCGCCGTCCCCGTCCCTGGAGCCCAAGTTCCCCTGTCCGTCCACGATGGGGGTAACGCATGGTGAAGGACTGGGCCATGCGCACCATGGCGTCATAGACGGAGCTGCCCGCCGTGGGGATGCCATTTGCCGATGACCCCCACCACGCGGGCCGACTTGACGTGCTTGGGCGAACGTTGCAGGCCCATATCGCGCATGGCGTACAGAATGCGCCGCTGCACGGGTTTCTGGCCGTCGGTCAGCGCAGGGATGGCGCGGCCGATGACCACGCTCATGGCGTAGGCGAGGTAGGCTTCGGCGGCGTAGCGGCCCAGGGCGGGTTCTTCGCCCGGCCGCATGGGCGCTTGAGTCGCTTCGTCCGGAAACTTATTCATTCCTGCCGATTTCGATGATCTGATTGAGTATGCCGCACACCTGCCTGAACAGGGATTCCGAAAGGCTTCCCTGTGGGTGAGGAGCGGCTTTTCGCGTGCGCCAGTCAAAGGATTTTGGCTGATGGCAAAGCACATAGCTGGTTTTGCCAGCTTTGCGTCCCGATGCTGCACCAACAGCCACGGCAAACGGATTGCTTGCGTTGTATTCAGCCGTGGACATAGGCAGACCGATCACTAGGGAGGTTTTATCGTTGAAGGATTTTGGAGACAGCACCAGGAAGGGGTGACGATCCCGCATTTCCCTTCCAGCATGCGGATTGCAGTCGATCCACAGGATTTCCTGCCGGTCTGGCACCCAGCCCACTGGCGTCACCACCGTTCAGCGCCGACCAGATCATCCGCCATGGCTTCGCCGCCATGTAAGTCCGGGTCAAAACGTTTCAGCCGATCTTCCAGCGTCAGATCCTCCGTTGTGCTGACCGGCTCCACGATGACCTTTCCATGCTCAACCGTAAGTCTTACCTCCTGGTCAGCATAGAGCCGAGCTTCGCTGGCGATGGTGGCGGGCAACCTGACACCCAAGTTGTTTCCCCACCTTCTGATGATAAGACGGATTTCCATGAATTACTCCTTCAACTGGCGGATGTTTATACAAAAGTATAAACATGCTGGGCGCGCCCGGCAAGGCGGCAACCATGATCTTATATGCATTCGGCCCGCAGCATAACCGCGAGCCGTCTAATCTGCTCCCGGCCAACCTCGCTCCAGTACGCGCCGCTTCCGGCTTTGCGGTTCCAGGCCAGCGGACTGGTGTGGGGCATGGGGATGGCGATGATTTCGCGCAGCCCGCCATCGAAGAGATCCTGCGCCAGTACCGGATGGGCGGATGGGCCTTCGATGACGCAATATGGCTCCAAAGGATCCCCCTCCCAGAAACGTCTGCGCGGCCGTATTGCCGACCAGCAGAAGCGCGTCCGGCTTGGCCATCAGGATGGTCTCCGCGAGATGCGGCAGGCAGTTCGCCCTCTCTTCGGCGGACGGCTTGCGGTTGTCCGGCGGACGGCAGCGCACGATGTTGGCGCAGCCGTAGTCGTAGCCGCGGCGCAGGCCGTGCTGTTTGAGCAGGTTGTGCAGACCCCGCCCTGCCCGGCCCACGAAACCCCTTCCCTGGGCGTCCTCATCGGTGCCCGGGGCCTCCCCAATGGCCAGAATGCGGCATGGCCGCCCGAAGTCCGGCAGGTCAGTCTCAACGATTCTGGTGCGCGAAGCCCACAGGGATGGGCAACGCTCGCAAATCATGAGTCTCCTTTCGGCGTATGGCAGGTCGGTGAATTTGGCGGCTATTTGCAAAATCTGGTTGAAAACCCATGGCCTCTGAGGTCCAAAGCCCTTGGTGCCTCATACGTGACCTGAGTTGGAATATGGAGACCGAAGGCGATTGTGCCCAGAAGGCACTTGGTTGAGATGGGATGAGTGTCCGCTTTGCAGAACCATGGCCCAACTGGCAGGGATGACGGGTTTTCACAGAGCCCCAGGACCTTGGCAAAACGGCAGGATTCGTCTATCTATCCTGCCGATGGCTCGAAAAAGGGAAGCCAGCGCCCTCGGGGCGAGATCGCTTTTTGCGCGCTGCCCTTAGGCGAAATACAGGGAGGAAGAGGTCAGTATGGGGAGATCCGCCGACCGGAACGCATATCCTCCGCCCTGCGGCGGGGTATTATACCGCGTTGGCTCCTGGTCGAGGACGGGCGCTTTGGTCGCCATGCTGGCCGCTCTGGCCTTGGGCGGTTGCGCCTCGCTGACGTCTCCGCCGCCCGTGGCGCTGGCTCCCCCGTCCGCTCCAGGCTCGCAAATCCCCGGCCGGGAGGCTTCCACCCTCGATACGGTCCTGGTCAATGCCATTGCCCAGATTGGCAAACCCTATCGCTGGGGAGGGGAAAGTCCGCAGACCGGTTTCGATTGCAGCGGCTTGATCCAATATGTGGTGGCCCAGGCCGGCGTGCCCATTCCGCGCAACTCCTATGCCCAGGCCGCAGCCTTGCCGGCGGTGAGCCCGGAGCGGATTCGCCCGGGGGATCTGGTGTTTTTCAATACCACGGGCCAGCCCTTTTCCCATGTGGGTATCTATATCGGCGGTGATCAGTTCGTGAGCGCTCTCAATCCCCGCGTGGGCGTGGCGGTGCAGAGCTTACGCATCCCCTACTGGGCGGATCGCCTGGATGGCGTGCGCCGCCCCTTTGCGCCCGAACTGCTGGCTGCCAACGATCGCTGAGGCGCGGGCAAGGGGCGATTTTCGCCGGGCGCTACGCAAAAAAATAAATTGGGCAAAGGGAAGCCCGCCCGGTACCATGGCAACAACGGTCAGGAGGAGATCGATCATGAACTCCAGCATGCTGCTCAAACAAACGCTCGTGGCCGGGGCGATGCTTTTGGGGCTGACGGCCTGTGCGAGCAATGTGGCGCCGATGCTGGCGAGAATGTCGCCAGCCAGCCAGCAAACCCCGCCAGTTCCGGCCCCGCAAGCGGCCTTGCCCCAAGGGGCAGGTAACGCGACGCTCGCCCCCCGGCAAAGGGGCTGTGTGCCGGCAGCCGGCTTTCCCAACTTCCCGGCCGAGTATCAGGGGGCTTTGCAGGACATCGCCTGTCACCTGCAAACGGTCGATGGGCTGCCTGCGGATGTCGTCATCCCGGCGCTGCAAAATGCCCGCTTTGACGCTCGCGCCGTGGCTATGATGACCCCGGCGCCACCTTCTCCCGGACCCCATGTTCCTTACCCCTGGTGGCGTTATCGGGATCGCTTTTTGAGCCCTGACCGTCTGGCGCGGGGTACCCGCTTCTGGCAGGCCCATACGGCGGCCATTGACGCGATCGCCGAAAAATATGGGGTACCAGGGCCGATCCTGCTCGGTATTTTAAACATCGAAACGGCCTTTGGCTCCTTCCAGGGCAATTTCCCGGTCCTCGACAGCAATCTCAGTCTTGCCCTCGCCTTGCCCGGCCGCAAGCGGTTTTTTATTCATCAAAGCGCCGCCACCCTGCGTCTGTCCCAGCGCCTTGGCGTCAACCCCGCCGTCTTGAAAGGATCCCAGGCCGGTGCCATGGGCATGTCGCAGTTTCTGGCCAGTAGCTACCTGCGCTATGGCGTGACCTGGGACGACCCGCCCGGCGGCCCTTTGCCTGACCTCTGGCGCTCGGTGCCCGACGTCCTGGCGTCCACCGCCAATTTTTTCCGTGGCCATGGCTGGCAGCCCGGTCAACCGGTATTGCAGCGGGCCGCGCTGGACCCCGACGCGGACGTTACGCCTTTTTTGCAGGGCAGACACACGCTGGCGGCCCTGGATCGGGCCGGCATCCGGCCCGCGGGAGACAGCGGGATGTCCCCGGATACCCGGGTGGGCCTACTGCGGCTCCAGGGTGAGGCGGGACCGGTTTTCTATGTGGCCTATCCCAACTTTTACGCCATCATGGGCTATAACCCGAGCGTTTATTATGCGGCAACGGTATGGGCCTATGCCCAGGCGCTGACCCGGGATAGGCAGGTTGCCACCCTGGCGGCGGCTGGGCAGTAACAAAGGGGATCTGAAACATGAACACCGTATTGAAACACAGGCCGCTGCGTGCGGACATTTTCATGTTCATGTCAAATACGAGGATTGACTGTTGATAGCGGGAGTGCCTGCCAAGCCCGCGTCGCAGGCTCCAGGTATAGTCACAGGCTTGAATTGAAGAGTGACATAGCCAATTTGGAAATAGAAGATCATGACCATAAACAGTAGCATCGCCCATGCCGCGAAAAATCCTGATGGATCATGGCGCGATCCGCATGACCTGCTAGAGCATTTGAGTAGCGTTGGTACTCTGGCTGCGGCATTTGCGGAACAATATGGTAGCGGCTGGGCGCGGCTGGCCGGGCGCTGGCACGACCTCGGTAAATACCGTCCGCGCTTCCAGCGCTACATTCGTTTGGCCAGCGGCTTCGAGGCCGATGCGCACATCAAGGGCGAAGCGGGCAAGGCGCCGCATTCGACGGCGGGCGCCGTGCTCGCGACGGACCGCTTCGGCTCAGCGGGGCGCGTGCTGGCCTATCTCATCGCCGGTCATCATGCGGGGCTGGCGGACTGGTTCGGCGGGCTGGAAGGGCGACTAGGCAATGCAGACAGCCGCGACG
This sequence comes from Acidithiobacillus sulfuriphilus, assembly GCF_003721225.1. Classification (GTDB taxonomy): domain Bacteria; phylum Pseudomonadota; class Gammaproteobacteria; order Acidithiobacillales; family Acidithiobacillaceae; genus Acidithiobacillus_B; species Acidithiobacillus_B sulfuriphilus. The sequence continues at coordinate 8,503 of NZ_RIZI01000166.1, forward strand.
AACTCAACGAAGCGCTGGCCGAAAATCCGCCTGCCGAATTGCTTGACGCCGGCGACTTCAAACCCGATTTGCGCGCCATTCCCGGCGGCAAAAGCGGCTTTTCGCTGTGGGTGCGCATGCTGTTCTCGGCGTTGGTCGATGCGGATTTCCTCGACACCGAGCGCTACATGGACCCGGACAAGTTCGCGTGGCGCAATTGCTGGCCGGTGCTGTCCGAACTCGCGCGCCTGTTCGATGCCCACATGGCCAACGTGGCAGCCACGGCCCCGCCAACGCCGGTCAATGCCCTGCGCGCGGACATCCTGCGCCAGTGCCGGGAAAAGGCCGCTGCCGCCCCCGGGCTGTTTTCACTCACGGTACCCACCGGCGGTGGCAAGACACTCTCGGGCATGGCCTTCGCGCTGGAGCATGCCCGCGCGCACCGCAAGCACCGAGTGATCCACGTCATTCCCTACACCAGCATCATCGAGCAGACCGCTGACATTTTTCGCAGCATTTTTGGCGAAGCGGTAATCGAGCACCACAGCAACGCCGAGTCCGACCCCGAGCGGGAAAACCACGCCTCGCGCCTGGCCTGCGAAAATTGGGACGCACCCGTCGTCGTCACCACCAATGTGCAGTTCTTCGAGTCGTTGTTCGCCGCGCGCACCTCGCGCTGTCGCAAGCTTCACAACCTGGTGGACAGCGTCGTCATCCTCGACGAAGCGCAATTGCTGCCGCCGGAATTCCTGCAGCCAATGCTCGACGTGCTCAATCTGCTGACGCAGCACTACGGCGTGAGCGTGGTGCTGTCCACGGCCACCCAGCCCGCCTTGAGCACCCGCGCCTATTTCGACGCGCGCCAGAACCTGCGCGGCCTGGACAACGTGCGCGAAATCATCGACGACCCCGACACGCTCTACACCAAGCTGGAACGCGTGCAAGTGCGCCTGCCCCCCGACTGGCAGGCCCGCACCGACTGGTCGCAATTGGCGTTGGAGTTGGCCGCGCATGATTCCGCGCTCGCCATCGTCAACACCCGCGCTGACGCCCGCGCACTGTGGGAACAGATGCAAGTGCACGACAAGGGCACTTTGCATCTGTCCGCGCTGATGTGCGGCGCGCACCGCTCGCGAGTCATCGCCGACATCAAGACGCGGCTGAAAGCCGGCGTGCCCACGCGCGTGGTCAGCACCCAGTTGGTCGAAGCCGGGGTGGACGTGGATTTCCCTGTGGTGTTTCGAGCGCTCGCCGGGCTGGACTCCATCGCCCAGGCGGCAGGGCGCTGCAACCGCGAAGGCAGACTGGCTAACAAAGGCGAAGTCGTCGTCTTCGTGCCTCCCAAGCCCGCGCCACTGGGCCTGCTGCGTAAAGGCGAAGACGCATGCAGGAGCGTGCTGCACGGCATCACTGAGCAGCCGCTGGCACGCACGCGTTTCGCTGACTACTTCGAACGTCTGTATCACGCCTGCGAACTCGACGCCCACGGCATCGCCTCGCTTCTGGAAGTCGATGGCAAAGAGTTGGCCGTCAACTTCCGCACCGCCGCAGATCGATTCAAGCTGATTGCGGATGAGGACTCTGCGCCCATCGTCGTACGCTACATGGGCGAAGACGGACAGGACGACAGCATCGACAAATGGCTCGCCACGCTGCGCAAGGATGGCCCGCAGCGCTGGCTGATGCGCAAGCTGCAGCGCTACACGGTCAACCTGCATCGTCGCGACGTGGCTAAGTTGTTGGCGCATGGGGACATCGCGGAAATCATTCCCGGTCTTTTCGTCCAAGTCAGCGACGTTCTCTACCACCCTACACTCGGGCTCGATCCTGACGGATCGCCCCATGGATCAACCAGTCTGATTGTGTGATGAGAGAACCATGAAACCCTATTGCCTGGAACTGTCCGGCCCCTGGGCCTGCTTCACCCGCCCGGAAATGAAAGTCGAGCGGGTGAGCTATGACGTGATGACTCCATCCGCCGCGCGCGCCTGTTTCGAGGCGATTCTTTGGAAACCGGCGATCCGGTGGCATGTACGCCGCATCGAGGTGCTCAGGCCCATCCGCTGGATCAATCTGCGGCGCAATGAGGTGGCGAGTGTGGTCTCCACTCGCAACGTCGAGACCGCGATGCGTACAGGCAAGGGCGATCTCGGTCTCTACATCGAAGACGACCGCCAGCAGCGCGCCGGGCTGTTCCTGCGCGACGTGGCCTACCGCGTGCACGCCGAGTTGGAATTCCTCGCCGAGCGAGACCCGCAGGCCAACGCCACCAAATATCAGGAAATGTTCGAGCGCCGCGCGCGCCGTGGTCAGTGCGTGAACCAGCCTTATCTGGGCTGTCGCGAATTCGCTGCCGCGTTCCGGCTGGTGGAAGACCCAACAGCCGAACCGCCGCCGTTGGCTGAAACGCGCGATCTGGGCTTCATGCTCCACGATCTGGATTTTTCCACCGCCGCCGACCCGCAGCCGCGTTTCTTCCGCGCGCAGCTCGAAAACGGCGTCGTCAGCGTGCCGGCCTGGGGCAGCGCAGAGGTGCGCGCATGATTCTGCAAGCGCTCGACGCCTACTACCGCCGCAAACAGGCCGACCCCGACCCGGCCAAACGCCTGCCCGCATTCGGGCTGGAAGACAAGGAAATCCCCTTCGTGCTGGAGATCGACGCCGACGGCTGCCTGCTGAACGTCGCCGACACCCGCAGCGGCGACGGCAAGAAGAAAATCGGCCAGCGTTTTCTCGTACCGCAAGGCGTCAAGAAAACCTCGGGCGTGGCGGCGAACCTGCTGTGGGACAACGCGGAATACGTGCTCGGCATTCCGGATGCCAAAAAGCTCGAAAAAAGCCGCGCCGAGAACAAGGAAGCCGACTACCTCGACCGCTTGCGGGCGATGCGGCAGAAATTCCGCGACGCAATCACCACGCTGCCCGACACCGTGCAGACGGATACTGGCATTCGTGCCGTGCTGGCGTTTCTCGACACACTCACCCCGGAAACGCTGGCAGGCTTTGCCGCGCTGGCCAACATCGAAGCCGCCAATCCGATCCTGAGCTTTCGTCTGCACGGCGACATCGGGCTGGTCTGCCAGCGCCCAGCCGTGGTCGCGGCTACGGCCACGCAAAGCGAAGCGCGGCCCGACGGCGTGTGCCTTGTAAGTGGTGTCCCCGCTGTGATTGAGCGACTTCACGCACCAATCAAAGGTGTCTGGGACAAACCCGGCGCAACCGTCAATAAGAATATTGTTTCAGTCAACAATAAAAGCGATGGTCAAAGTAACGGTGGTCAAACCCCCGCATTCGCCTCGTACGGGAAGCAGCAAGGCTATTCATCACCAGTAGGCAAGCCCGCTGTATTTGCCTACACCACGGCTTTGAATCATCTTCTGGCACGCAACTCGCGCCAGCGTACCCAAGTCGGCGACACATCAACCGTATTCTGGGCAGAAGAGACTCATGAACTTGAAGACCTGTTTGGCGAAATCATGCGCGATGATCCGGCCCGAAATATTGGCGCGGTAAAGGCGCTGTATTCCGCTATCGATTCAGGAAAATTCACCGTCGGTAAACTCGACACACGCTTCCATGTGCTCGGCCTCGCACCAAATTCCGCACGGATCAGCATCCGCTTCTGGGAAACCGCGACTGCCGCCGAATTAGCCCGGCGCATCAAGCGACATTTCGACGACATCGAAGTGGTACACGCCGATTATGAGCCCGAGCATCTATCGCTTTCTGCACTGCTAAAGGCGTGCAGCCGGAAAAAATCAGATGGCACTTACGACATCCCGCCCAACCTCGGCGGCGAAGTCATGCGCGCGATTCTCGAAGAACTGCCCTACCCGATAACGATGCTGAATCTGGCGGTCGGTCGCTGCCGTGCCGAGCAAGCGCGCAAAGACCAGAACGGCAGGCCATTGCCCAATGTGAGCTATGCCCGCGCAGCCGCGATCAAAGCCAGTCTCAACCGCTTCATTCGTCAACGCAATACCAGCGACAAGGAGTTTTTACCCATGCTTGATCCTGACAACACAAGCCCGGCTTACCGTCTTGGACGCTTATTTGCCACGCTGGAACGCATCCAGGAAGACGCGGCGGGCGGCTCGGGCAAGTTAAACGCAACGATCCGTGATCGCTATTACGGGGCGGCATCCAGCACACCATCAGCCGTTTTTCCGACCTTGCTACGCCTGCAAAAGCACCACCTCGGAAAGTTGGCCACTGGGCTGGCGGTAACACGAGAGAGGCTGGTTCAGGAAATCATGGATGGCTTTGATCCAGCCACTTTTCCGCCGCCCATCCTCACCCTTCCAGATCAAGCCCGTTTTGCCTTGGGCTACTACCAGCAACGCCAAGCCTTTTTCGTTAAAGCCAAATCCAAGAATCAGGAGGAAAAACTATGAGCCTCAGCAATCGTTACGACTTCGTTCTGCTTTTTGAAGTGAAGGATGGCAACCCTAACGGCGATCCGGACGCTGGCAACCTGCCACGCCTGGACGCGGAAACCGGTCATGGCTTGGTGACTGATGTGTCACTCAAGCGCAAGGTACGCAACTTCATTGCGCTGTTGCACCAATACAGTCGGCCCTACGACATCTATGTGAAAGAGAAAGCCGTCCTCGGGCGCTCCCACGTCGAGGCATTTGACACGCTTGGCATCTCTCTCGGCGAGGAAGGTCGGCAAACAATCAGTGAAGAGCAATCGGAAGCCCTGCAAGAACTCGGCCTGCCGGATGGGCTGAGCGTTGACGAAGTCGAAGAAGGAAAATTCGAACTCGTGACTGCGGCTGACATTGACAAGAAAGCCGTCCAAGACTGGATCAAGGAATCCAAACCGAATGCTGCGCTCAAGAAACTACTGACCGATACCCTCAAAAAATCGAAGGGGAGAAAACCGACCCAAACCGAGAGTGAAAACGGAAAGAAATGGCTTTGCCAGAATTTCTTTGACATCCGGACTTTCGGCGCTGTGTTGAGCCTCAAATCCGCCCCCAACTGCGGTCAGGTGCGCGGACCGGTGCAGCTCACCTTCGCGCGCTCGGTCGATCCCATCATCGCGCAGGAGCACTCGATCACCCGCATGGCGGTGGCGACCGAGGCCGAAGCCGAAAAGCAGGGCGGCGACAATCGCACCATGGGCCGCAAGCACACCGTGCCTTACGGGCTCTATGTCGCGCATGGCTTCGTCTCCAGCTTCCTCGCCAAGCAGACCGGCTTTTCGGACGCCGACCTGGAACTGCTATGGCAGGCGCTTAGCCAGATGTTCGACCATGACCGCTCGGCTGCGCGCGGGGAAATGGCCACGCGCGGGCTGTACGTGTTCAAGCATGAGTCGGAGTTGGGCAATGCGCCGGCGCACACGCTGTTCGAACGCATCCAGGTGGTGCGAAAGGCAGACGTGCCGCGCAGCTTCGCGGACTATGAAGTCGCCGTGAACGAGGCGGAGTTGCCCTCAGGCGTGGCCCTATTGCGCATGGTTTGAGACGCTACCGCCGCCCGGCCCAATACCCCGGGCGGCGGCGGTCGCTGGCGATGGCGAGTACCCGCAAGTGGCTGCTATCGATACGGTAAATGATGGAATAGGGATAACGACGAATGACTAGTCTGCGCGTATCGCCAGCGGAAGGCGCACCTATCGATGGGTGCATGCTGATCAATCGCAGGCTGCGCTGCGCTTCGTTTCTGAAGTCTATTGCACGAGCTTCCCCCGCTCCCTCGGCGTACCAGGTTGCTGCATCGGCGAACTCTTGCCGGGCTGCTGGATTGAACGAGATATTCACCGAGTCCGTTCGGCGATGAGGGCATCGATTTCCTTGAATACCTCTTCGGCAGGAATCCACTGCGTGCGTCCCGCTTCCATGTCGGCCACGCGCCGGGCAATTTCTTCATCCCAGGCTTTGGCAATGGCCCCTGGCGAATCCTCTGGCTCTCCCTCCAAGCTGACGATGAGACGATGGATGAGTTCGCCGCGCTCCTGCGGCGAAAGCTGCAAGGCCTGGTTTTCAACCTCTTGGAGTATCGCTACCATGATTTGCCCCATATCATTGCTGCATTGTATAAAATGGTAGCACCTGCATGGCGACCGATACAGACCCCATCCCCCTCTCCGCCCTTCAGCACTGGACCTATTGCCCGCGACAGTGTGGGCTGATCCACCTGGAGCAGCAGTTTGCGGAGAACATCCACACGGCGCGCGGGCAGGCGGTGCACCATCTGGTGGACACGCCTGGCTACGAGGTCCGGCACGGGGTGCGGGTGGAACGGGCGCTACCCCTGTGGTCGGATCGGCTGGGGCTGATCGGCAAGGCCGATCTGGTGGAATTTCACCCCGACGGCACGGTGTTCCCTGTGGAATTCAAGCATGGGCGAAAACGTCAAAAGACCCATGACGACATCCAGCTCGCCGCCCAAGCCCTCTGCCTGGAAGACATGCTGGGTCGCCCGGTGCCGCAAGGGGCGATTTTCCATGCCAGCAGCCACCGCCGACGTGCAGTGGACATCACCCCCGAACTGCGAGCACTGGTGGTGGAGACTGCGGAGGCCATTCGCGCCATGCTCACTTCCGGCAAGCTGCCGTCTCCGGTAAATGACGCACGCTGTAAGGAATGCTCGCTCAGGGACATTTGCCAGCCTGAGGCCCTGACCTCCCTTGAAAAGCAGCGTGAGCAACGCACGCGCTTATTTGATGCGGAATAGCCATGATCACCCTGCAAAACACCCTCTACGTCATGACCCCACAGGCTTATGTCCATTTGGACAACACGACCTTGCGCGTGGACGTGGAGCATGAAAAGCGCCTGCAAGTACCCCTGCACCATGTGGGCACGCTGGTATGTTTTGGCAACGTGCTGGTCTCGCCTGCCTTGGTGCATCGTTTGGCCGACGAGGGGAAGTCCCTGGTGCTACTGGATGGCTTCGGTCGCTTCAAGGCACGCATGGAAGGACCGGTCTCGGGAAACATCCTGCTGCGCCAAGCCCAACATCGGGGCGCCAGCGACGCCGCGATCACTCTGGAACTGGCCAGATCCTGTGTAGCCGGCAAAATCCGCAATAGCCGCACGCTGTTACAACGTGGAGCCCGGGAAACCAAAGATCAGGAGGACGCGGGTCCACTGACGACTGCCACCCAACACCTTGCGGCATCCCTGCGCTCCACGGCAGGAGCATCCACGGTGGACGAGTTACGGGGGATCGAAGGCGACGCGGCGCGCATTTACTTCTCATCATTCAATTACATCATCAAGCCCATCATGCGCGATCAGTTCCAATGGAGCGGCCGCACCAGGCGCCCACCCCTGGACAAGCTCAACGCCCTGCTCTCCTTCCTCTATTCCATGCTGATGAACGACTGTCGCTCTGCCCTGGAGACGGTCGGCCTTGATCCACAGCTTGGGTTCTTACACGTCGTGCGCCCTGGCCGGGCGGCATTGGCGCTCGATCTACAGGAAGAATTCCGCGCCACCCTTTGTGACCGGCTCGCCCTCACCCTGGTCAACCGTGGTCAACTCAGCGACGGCGATTTTGAAACGCGCGAAGGTGGCGCCGTACTGCTTGCGGACAAAGGCCGACGGAAAGTCGTGGCCGCTTGGCAAGAGCGCAAACAGGAGGAAATCACCCACCCGCTGCTGGACCAAAAAATGCCCATTGGCCTGCTGCCCTTCATGCAAGCACGCCTGCTGGCACGCAGCATCCGGGGGGAGATGGTCAGTTACCTACCCTATCTGGCTCGTTGAGGACCGAATCATGCTTATCATCGTCACGTATGATGTCTCCACCGAAACCGCCGCCGGTCGCAAGCGGCTGCGCCGCGTGGCCAAAGCCTGTGAGCGCGTTGGCCAAAGGGTGCAAAAGTCCGTGTTCGAATGCCAGATCAATGCCATGCAGTATGAAGCTTTCGAGCGCGAATTGCTGGCAGAAATTGATGAAAAGGAGGATAATCTGCGCTTCTATCGCATCTCCGAACCCACCGAACTCCGTATCAAGCAATATGGCACCTTCCGATCCATCGATTTCACGGCCCCCCTCGTGGTTTGACGCGCGAACCCGGTTCTCCGCCCTTATGCCTGCCATTTCGCGCAACGTCCAACATATTGTTTCTATGACATTTTTTAGATATATTCCCTACGGTGAACCAGGGTCTCGAACACTTCCTACCCAGGTTCGCGTAATGAGGAAAAAAATTTCTTTCACAACAGAGAGTTGTATGCACGCGGTATCGCCCGGCTCATAAACCGGGCGCGGATTGAAACTGACAATCCCGCTGACTCTGGCGGTCCTACCAATGTATCGCCCGGCTCATAAACCGGGCGCGGATTGAAACAGTTCTGTGGACCGCACCTTGTCCATGGATGATTGTATCGCCCGGCTCATAAACCGGGCGCGGATTGAAACCCAGCAGCAGGCCCCAATATCTACCACCAGGCACGTATCGCCCGGCTCATAAACCGGGCGCGGATTGAAACATTTTTATCCCCATACTCGACACTTTTCTGGATAGGTATCGCCCGGCTCATAAACCGGGCGCGGATTGAAACGTTGTCCCCAAAGTCGGTAGCGCGGGAACATTTACGTATCGCCCGGCTCATAAACCGGGCGCGGATTGAAACGATAATCTTGATGATCTCCCCCAAGTCTGGAGCCAGTATCGCCCGGCTCATAAACCGGGCGCGGATTGAAACAATTCCAACGCTTCCATCGTCTTGCAAAATCCCACCGTATCGCCCGGCTCATAAACCGGGCGCGGATTGAAACAAGGAGATATCGCCGCCATTGGCCCCATAAATGAACCTGTATCGCCCGGCTCATAAACCGGGCGCGGATTGAAACGCCAAACTGGTTGGTGTTGTACGGGGTGCCGCGCGTATCGCCCGGCTCATAAACCGGGCGCGGATTGAAACGTGGGCCGCTCGGTGTATCAGCGGGCGCTGTATCGTATCGCCCGGCTCATAAACCGGGCGCGGATTGAAACCAGGAGGTGACAAATGAAATGGTTTTTAGCAATCGTATCGCCCGGCTCATAAACCGGGCGCGGATTGAAACTGCATGTAGAGCAGCACTTCCTGCGGCCCCACGAGTATCGCCCGGCTCATAAACCGGGCGCGGATTGAAACGATCCCCATACCACGTCCCGGAAGACGGGCGTTCGTATCGCCCGGCTCATAAACCGGGCGCGGATTGAAACGCTGATAGATGTGCCTGACGAGATACTCACGGGAAGTATCGCCCGGCTCATAAACCGGGCGCGGATTGAAACCAACAAACTGACTGCGGATGGCGACCTGATCGTGTATCGCCCGGCTCATAAACCGGGCGCGGATTGAAACGATGGAGAGGCCCGGTACGTAGTAATCGAGGGTGGTATCGCCCGGCTCATAAACCGGGCGCGGATTGAAACTGGATGAGCAGGCGCTTGCGGAATATCAGCCAACGTATCGCCCGGCTCATAAACCGGGCGCGGATTGAAACTGTATGTCCGGTAAATATCTGCCCGTCTCCGAGGGTATCGCCCGGCTCATAAACCGGGCGCGGATTGAAACTTGGACAACCCACGGGTAGTAATCCGCTGCGGTCGGTATCGCCCGGCTCATAAACCGGGCGCGGATTGAAACTGGACGCTGAATGACGAGGACGCCGGGCGATCCAGAGTATCGCCCGGCTCATAAACCGGGCGCGGATTGAAACTCCATCTCAGCCAACTGGATAAACTTGGCCTTCGTGTATCGCCCGGCTCATAAACCGGGCGCGGATTGAAACCTCATGCGGCCGCGCCACTATGCGCCGGAGCGGCCGTATCGCCCGGCTCATAAACCGGGCGCGGATTGAAACTCGAATCGTTTTACGCATGGGTATCTCCTGTGCCGGTATCGCCCGGCTCATAAACCGGGCGCGGATTGAAACTGGAGCAGTGCACCGGCATCCCGCTGATTTTCGAGTATCGCCCGGTTCATAAACCGGGCGCGGATTGAAACTTGGCTCTCAAGGTCGCTTCCAAGCGCCTGGTCAAGTATCGCCCGGCTCATAAACCGGGCGCGGATTGAAACTGGGGTAAATAATATTACCCCATTAAACGTATCCGGTATCGCCCGGCTCATAAACCGGGCGCGGATTGAAACACGCCATCACCGAGATCGACAAGGCCATGCTTCAGGTATCGCCCGGCTCATAAACCGGGCGCGGATTGAAACCTGGGCGCTCACCTGGAGGTGTGTGTAACGCTCCGGTATCGCCCGGCTCATAAACCGGGCGCGGATTGAAACTGGCTCATCTGGTACTGCCCCTACTTCGTCTACCGGTATCGCCCGGCTCATAAACCGGGCGCGGATTGAAACGCCGTCAACATCGAGCACAGCCTGCACATTGTCGAGTATCGCCCGGCTCATAAACCGGGCGCGGATTGAAACAACTTGCGCGTCACCGGCACCGGCATCAGCCACCGGTATCGCCCGGCTCATAAACCGGGCGCGGATTGAAACTGAGAGTTCCACCGGAGATGAATACGGCGCATCAGTATCGCCCGGCTCATAAACCGGGCGCGGATTGAAACACCGACCAAGTGTATGTGCCCGCGGTGGCGCTGGTATCGCCCGGCTCATAAACCGGGCGCGGATTGAAACTCTACGAAGTCGCATCGCCTTCCGCATTGTCGGGAGCGTATCGCCCGGCTCATAAACCGGGCGCGGATTGAAACTGCGCATCGTTGTAGTAGGTCCAGTCGCCGACCAGTATCGCCCGGCTCATAAACCGGGCGCGGATTGAAACGCGGCTGGATGAGGACCGCTGGCAGTGTTAGTTTGTATCGCCCGGCTCATAAACCGGGCGCGGATTGAAACCTTCTACGTCTGGTGGCTCTCCCTCTTGTCCTCCGTATCGCCCGGCTCATAAACCGGGCGCGGATTGAAACAATACTCTGTGAATTTTCCCCTCGCTCGCGGGGATAGGGTTTACCGGGAGGTCGGGGACCCCGGAGGTTTGGGTACGCCGTCGGCCACTGTAGCGGCAAGGGTTTGCCCTTGCTCCAGACGATAGATCCAGGCCAGCAGCTCGGCGACGGCGAGGTAGAGTTGCGGGGGAATCTGGGCATCCAGATCTACCTGCATCAGCAAATTCACCAATTCTTTGGATTCGTGGACATAAACCCCCGCCTCTTTCGCCCTGGCGATGATCTGCTCGGCCACGAAACCTTGGCCCTTGGCCACCACCTGGGGTGCCCCTGCCCCTTCGCCATAGCGGAGGGCCACAGCCGCCTTGGGGCGCGGCGTTGGGGCTTCAGTCATGGCCGAAGTCCGGAGAGATGTCGCATTGGGTGACGTGCAACCCCGCTGCTGCCAATGCGGACTCCAGGGCTGAGCGGCCGGCGTTGAGGGCGGCATTCTCCGTGCCCCAGACCTGTACCGCCAAGGCGTTGCCGGCAAGGACGATGCGGGCGCGCACTTCACCGAGTTGCGGGAGCCGCATGGTCAGGGTGCTCACCCAACGCTGTTGAGGCGCTTCCATCGGGCCACCGTGCCCCCCGTCGGCCTTGCGCTTTTCCACCTGCCAATGGGCCCACTGGCCTGGCCAGAGCGCTCCGTTCCACTCCACTTGCTGCTGCATGAGGGCCTGAAGCTGCTGACCAACCAGATTGGTCAAGGCGCCATGGACGGCCTGCGCCGGGCTGGGTACCGGATTTGCGCCCAGGTCGGCCATCTGACTGTAAACCGTGGCACCTTGAACGGCTGCGCGACTGATGGCTTGGGGTAGCGCCGCCGGATCGGGCGTTACCGCGCCGGGCGTCCCGGCGCTCTGCCCTGCAGGCGCCTGGTTTTCTGGGCGTGTGGGGACCATGGCAGCGGCCGCTGGCTGGAAAAATGGGGGAGCGGTCGCCGGTTCCGCCATCTGCGCCGGGACCTGGGAGGGATTTGCGGAACTGCGGGGATTGGAAAGTGCCCCCTGGGGTTCTGCCAGCAGGATGGCAAGGGGCATGCGGCCTTGGGCCCAGGCGGCAAGATGGCTTTCATAAAAGAGGCCGCTCCCGCGCAAGGCGCCCTCCAGGGCCTGGGCGAGCTGCGCGGTGGGCAGGGGCATTCGCGCCGCTACGGGGGCGGTCTCCACGCCGCCCAGCGCCGGCGGCCCCTTCCCTGCCTGCTGGATCTCCACCAGCGACTGGGCGGTGGGAGACAAGGCTACGCGGTCGGGGGGCAATGGGGCTGGATTCAGGTACAGAAAGGTCGGTCGCGATTGTGCGCCCAGGAACAGCAAGGAGACGCGGTCCCCGGCTGCCCAGCTACCGGGGAGGTCCATGGCAACCTGGTTCCGGGCAATTTGCACCAGGGTTTGGCCAGACTGATTTTGCCCAAGGACGACTGCCAGCACCTTTGCGCCCGGTTTTAGCCCCTGCCCCAACTGCTGCGCGGCAGGGCCCGAGGCCGTAACGGGAAAAGTGTTCGGGATGCTGGCACCCTGCCCCGGCACCTCATTCACGCCCATGGCGATCTTCACCCTTCTGCATACGCAGCAGCAGTTCGGCCTCCCCCTCGCCCAGCCCGCAAACTGCTGCGACTCGCTTGGCGTCCAGCCCGGATTGGGCCAGCATCAGGGCGCGCCGGTAACGATCTTCGCTGTCATCGGGAGCCCACGCAGGAGGGATGGCTTCGGGAAGGGGCGTTGGGACGCCGATGCCGCGCTCTTCCTGCAATACGGACCAGGCTGCCGTCAGGCTGGCCATGGCTTCTTCCAGGGCCTGCACCCGTCGGCGCGACTCCAGCAAGCTCGCCAACAAGCGCCGTTGCAGACGCCACAGCAAAAACTGGGCGATTACGATGACCAGTGCCAGCAGCAAAAGAAGGTACCACATGGGGCCCGCGTTTACTCCTCATTGGATGATACCGATCCAGGGTCCAGGGCTCGGGCGCTCCACCTTGCCCATCCATCTTTTCAAGAATAACACATCAAACTGACGGATATGCACCAGGGGGTTATCCGCCATCATGGAACATGCCTCACCACCCGTAGGAGCGGCCCATGGCCGCGACAAAGCCGTTGGCGTGGGAAGGTCGCGGGGATGGGCCGCTCCTACGGGTATGGGCGCACGGCGAGGCTTGGGGTTATCAAGCCGACGGGTCTTTCATGATAGGATACGCAACCAACCGATGCCTTGATGGAGTCCATGAGGATGCTTTTCCCCATGATTGGAGTCTACTGTGCCTGCTGAGTCGTCGCCATCTTCCCCTCAGGAAATCGATTTACTCCTTCACGCCCGCTGGATCATCCCCATTCGACCCCACGGTCTGCTCCATGATCATGCCCTCGCCGTCCACGCCGGCCGCATCCTTGCCCTGGGGCCCGCCGGGGAGATGACCCGGCAATACCGGGCGAGGGAGCATCTGCATCTGGATCAGCACGTGCTCATGCCGGGGCTGGTGAACGCCCACACCCATGGGGCCATGACCTTGCTGCGCGGCCTTGCCGATGACCTGCCCTTGATGACCTGGCTGAACCGGCATATCTGGCCTGCGGAGGGGCGCTTTGTAAGCGCCGAGTTTGTCCGGACCGGGACGCAGTTGGCCATTGCCGAAATGCTGCGCGGCGGCACGACCTGCTTCAATGATATGTATTTCTTTCCCGAGGCGGCGGCACGGGCGGCCGTGGAGATGGGTATGCGCGCCACCCTGGGCCACGTCATCATCGATTTTCCCACTCCCTATGCCGCCAACGCCCAGGACTGTCTGCAGCAGGCGGCCGACCTGATCCCCCATTTGCAGGGGCTGCCGCGGATCCGCCAGAGCATCGCCCCCCACGCGCCCTATACCGTGGGCGATGCCGGTCTGTTGGGGGCACGGGATCTGGCGCAGGGTCGGCAACTCCCCCTCCATATGCATGTGCATGAAACGGCCCACGAGGTAGAGGATGCCCTCCGCCGCACCGGGCAACGGCCCCTGGCCCGTCTGGCGGCCTTGGGCCTGCTGGAGCAGCGTTTTCTCGCGGTGCACATGACCCAACTGGATGAAAGCGACCTGCAGCGCTGCCGTGATTACGGCTTGCGTATCGCCCACTGCCCCGAATCCAACCTCAAGCTCGCCTCCGGTATGGCACCGGTGGCAGCGCTGCAGGCAGCCGGGGTGCGCCTGGGTATTGGTACCGACGGCGCGGCGAGCAACAACGATCTGGATATGCTCGGAGAGTTGCGCAGCGCCGCCCTGCTGGCCAAGGGCGTCAGCGGTGATCCCACGGCCCTGCCGGCCTGGGCTGCCCTGGAAGCGGCCACCCTGGGTAGTGCCGAGGCGGCCGCCTGGGAGGATGAAATTGGCAGCCTGGAGACGGGGAAAGCCGCCGACTGCATCGCCATCAATCTGGACCATCCCGCCACTTTTCCGGTGTATGATCCCATTTCCCAGGTCGCCTACTGTGCCGGCCGGGATCAGGTGAGTCATGTCTGGGTAGCCGGCCGGGCCCTGCTCGTGGATGGTCAGCCGACGCTCTGGGAGGAAAAAACGCTGCGCCACAACGCCCGGTCCTGGGTGAAGCGCATAGCCGATGAGGATGACAAAGCATGAATGTCGATAGCGCCGAAATCAGCAAGTTCGACCAGTTGGCCGATGCCTGGTGGGATCCCCGGGGCCCTTTTCGCACCTTGCATGAAATCAATCCATTGCGCCTGCAATTCATTGCCGATGGTACTGCGGGCCTGGAAGGTAAACGGGTGCTGGATGTGGGGACGGGTGGCGGCATCCTGGCGGAGGCCATGGCCCGCCGGGGCGCCATCGTGACGGCCATCGATCTGGCGGGCGATGGCATTGCCGCCGCGCGCAGCCATGCCGAAGCCATGGGTCTGGCCATCGATTACCGGCAGATGGCAGTGGAAGACCTGGCCGCGCAGACACCCGCTGCCTACGATGTGGTTACCGCCTTGGAAATGCTCGAACATGTCCCGGACCCGGCCGCCATCGTCTCGGCCTGCGCGCGCCTGCTGCGTCCGGGTGGCGATGCCTTTTTTGCCACCCTCAACCGCAATCCCAAGAGCTACCTCTTTGCCATCGTCGGCGCCGAATATCTGTTGGGACTCTTACCCCGCGGCACCCATGACTATCAAAAATTCATCCGGCCCAGCGAACTGCTCGACATGACCCGGGTGGCAGGCTTGCAAACCATGGCCCTCAAGGGCTTGCACTACGATCCCATCCGCCATGAGGCCCGGCTCGTGGACGATGTGAGCGTCAATTATCTGGGGCACTTTCGCAAAACGGCGGTCCATGCCTGAGATCCGAGCCGTACTTTTCGACCTGGATGGCACCCTGGTCGACACCGCTCCCGATCTGGCGGCTGCCGCCAACCGCCTGCGGGCGCGCCATGACCTCTTGCCCCTGCCCCTGGAATTGCTCCGTCCGGTGGCCTCCCAGGGGGCCCGCGGCCTCTTGCGCGTAGCCTTTGCCATCGCCCCCGATGCGCCCGGCTACGCGCCGTTGCGCAGCGAATTTCTCGATTTGTATGCGCAACATCTTTGCGAAGAGACGCGGCTCTTCCCGGGTATGGGAAAAGTGCTGGAACGCTTCGCCGCACTCGCCCTTCCCTGGGGGATCGTCACCAACAAGCCCGCCTTTCTCACCGAAGCGCTGCTGGATGCCCTCGATCTGCCCCAAGCACCCGGAGTGGTGGTCAGCGGCGATACCCTCGCCAAGGCCAAGCCGGACCCCCTGCCCGTTCGCCATGCCCTCGCGGTACTCGACGTTCCGGCGCCCTACGCCCTCATGATCGGCGACGATCGCCGCGATATCGAGGCGGGCCATGGCGCCGGGGTGAGGGCATGGGCGGCAGGGTGGGGTTACATCGAAACGGAAGACGCCCCCGAGCGCTGGGCGGCAGACCGGGTCATTGCCAACAGCCGGTCCCTAGAAGCGGCCCTCTTCCCCGCCTGAAAGGGCGGGGGCGATGGGCGGCGAGGCGGCGCGACGAGTCATCTGCAGGAAGGCCGCCGTCAGAATGAGCATACCGCCCAGGATCTCTGCGGTGGAGGGGACTTCCCCGGCCAGGGCCCAGGCCGATAGGGCGCCGGCGATGACCTCAAAGGGCAGGATCACCGCCGACAGGCTCACTGCCATGCGCACCACGCCATATTGCACCAGCAGGGTGGCACCGGCGATCCAGAACCAGGAGAAGGCGAGTAAAAACCCCATCTCCCCCAGTTGCAGTCGGGGCAGCGGCGCCAGCAGGGCCAGGGGCAAAGCCAGGAGTACGCAGCCCACCCATACGGCTGTAGCCCGATGCAGGTCCGCCAGCCCTTCATCGGCACGCAGAACGACGCTGCTCAGGGCGAAGGCCAGCCCGGAGGAAATGGCGAGAAGATCGTTTCCGGTGATGCTGCCCCACCCACCCACCGCCTGTCCCTTGCCAACGACCAGCGCCGAACCGGACACGGCCAGCACCGCCGCCATGGCACCGCGCCAGCCGACGGCTTCGTGGAGGAAGAGGCGGGCCGCAAAGATCGCCCAGACGGGAGAGAGATAAAAGAGCAGCAGGACCCGGATGACCTCGCCATGCAGCAAAGCGAGCATGAAGGCGACATTCGTCCAGCCCCCCAAAAAGACCAGCCAGAGTATGGCACGGCCGTGGCCGCGCCAGTCGCGCCGCCGTTTCCAGGACCAGGTCCCCATGGGCAGGGCCAGCAGGGCATAGACGCCGAGGATGAGCCAGGGGCCGGAGATGCCTACCGCCGCAAAGTGGCGCATGGGCCACCACAGCACACCCCAGAGGCTGGAACCCAGCAGTAACGCCAAAACCGGCAACGCGCCATTACGCATCGACACTTGTCATGACCCTCTCCCATGGCCCAAAATCAGGGCGAAGAAACTCTTCCGTGCTTCATCAACACACCGCTTTTCCGAGGATCCCCCTATGAACCCGCAACTCGACCTGCTCCAGGCTTACCCCTTCGAGCGCTTGCGTGCGCTCCTCGCGGACGTGGAGCCGGCAGACTTGGCTGCTATTGATTTTTCCATCGGCGAACCGCGCCATCCCGCACCGGGCATGGTGACGGAAGCCATCATCGAGCACCTGCATGGTCTGGCGGAATACCCCAAGGTCCGGGGAGAAGAGCGCCTGCGCCGCGCCATCGCCGCCTGGGCCACGCAGCGCTTTGCCTTGCCTGCGGGCTTTCTGGACGCCGACCGGCATGTCCTCCCGGCCAATGGCAGCCGCGAGGCGCTGTTTTCCATCGCCCAGACGGTCCTTCCGCCCTGTGCCGAACCCAAGCCCCTGGTGCTGATGCCCAACCCCTTCTACCAGATTTATGAGGGCGCAGCGCTGCTGGCTGGCGGCCAGCCATACTATCTCAATTGCGGGCCCGCCGGGCAACCCGACTTTCTTGCCATCGACGAGGCCATCTGGGCGCGAACCGCCCTGCTCTATATCAACTCTCCCCACAATCCCACCGGGGCCGTCATCCCGGCGGAAACCCTCGCCTGGCTCGTTGCCAAGGCCCGTCAGCATGGTTTCGTGCTGGCGGCTGACGAGTGCTACAGCGAAATCTATGGCGAGCGAGAAAGGCCGCCGGGGATCCTGGAAGCGGCGGCCGGCACCGGCAGTCTGGACCGGGTATTGGCCTTCCACAGCCTGTCCAAACGGTCCAGCATCCCCGGTGCGCGCAGCGGTTTTGTCGCCGGTGATGCCGAGATCCTGCGCGCCTTCCTGGGCTATCGCACCTACATGGGGCCCGCCACCCCACCCTTCATCCAGGCCGGGGCCATTGCCGCCTGGGAAGATGAAGGCCATGTCCAGCGCACCCGCGCCGCCTATGAAGCCAAATTCGCTGCCGTACTGGAGATCCTCCAGCCGGCGCTGGAGGTGGAACGGCCCGCCGGGGGTTTTTATCTCTGGCCGCAGGTGGCCGATGGCGAGGCATTTGCCCGCGCCCTCTATGCCGGGCAGAATGTGCGCTGTCTACCCGGTGCCTATCTGGCCCGCGCGGCCCATGGTCAGCATCCCGGGCGCGATCGCGTGCGCATTGCCTTGGTAGGCACGCTGGAGGAATGCGTAGAGGGTGCGCAGCGCATCCGGCGTTTTTTAGCATCTCATTCATTGTAACAAGGAGTCAGCGTGAGCCAGTCACTCGCCCAAATCATCGAATCCGCCTGGGAAAACAGGGCAGAATTCTCCCCCAAGCAGGCCCCCCAGGAAGTGCGGGAAGCCGTACATCAGGTCATCGAGGGCCTGGACAAGGGCGTCCTGCGGGTCGCCCAGAAGGAAAATGGTCAATGGGAGACCAACCAGTGGATCAAAAAGGCCGTGCTGCTCTCCTTCAAGCTTCAGGATAATCTCCGCATCCCCGGCGCCGAAAGCAATTATTACGACAAGGTCCCCGGCAAGTTTGCCGATTACAACAGCAACGACTTCCGCACCGGCGGTTACCGGGTGGTCCCCCCGGCCACGGCGCGCAAGGGCTCCTTCATCGGCCGCAACTGCGTGCTCATGCCCTCCTTCGTCAATATCGGCGCCTACGTGGACGAGGGGACCATGGTGGACACCTGGGCCACCGTGGGCTCCTGCGCCCAAATCGGCAAAAACGTCCACCTCTCCGGCGGCGTCGGCATCGGCGGCGTCCTCGAGCCTCTCCAGGCCAATCCCACCATCATCGAGGACAACTGCTTCATCGGTGCGCGTTCGGAAGTGGTCGAGGGGGTCATCGTCGAAGAGGGTTCGGTGATCTCCATGGGGGTCTTCATCGGCAGCAGCACCCGGATCTATAACCGCGCCACCGGGGAGATCCTCTACGGGCGGGTCCCGGCGGGCTCGGTGGTGGTCTCCGGCAACCTGCCCGCCAGGGACGGCAGTCATAGCCTGTATTGCGCCGTCATCGTCAAGCAGGTGGACGCCAAGACGCTGGCCAAGGTGGGCATCAACGCCCTCTTGCGGGATATCTGAGCGCCATCTTCGGGGTGATGAATGCCTAATGCCGTGCTGGACCTTGCCATGGATCTCGTTTCCCGCCCCTCCGTGACCCCGGAAGATGGCGGCTGTCAGGATTTGCTGATCCGGCGCCTGGAGGCCATCGGCTTCCAGGTAACCCGCCTCCCCGCCGGGGAAGTGCATAATTTCTGGGCGGAAAGAGGGGCGCGAGGTCCTCGCCTCTGCTTTGCCGGCCACACCGATGTGGTGCCGCCGGGCCCTCGGGAAGATTGGCATAGCGACCCTTTTACCCCGACCCTGCACAACGGCTGCCTCTATGGCCGGGGCGCCGCCGACATGAAGGGCAGCCTCGCCGCCATGGTGGTGGCGGCGGAGCGCTTTGTCGCCCTGCATCCGGACCACCCCGGCCGTCTGGCCTTTCTCATCACCTCCGATGAGGAGGGAATCGCCGTGGATGGGACCCGGCGGGTGGTGGAATGGCTGCAAGCCGCTGGACAGAGTATCGACTGGTGCGTGGTGGGGGAACCTTCCTCGGAGGAGCATCTGGGCGACTGCATCAAAAACGGGCGGCGCGGCTCCCTCAACGGCCGTCTGACCGTCCACGGCATCCAGGGGCACATCGCCTATCCGGAAAAGGCCGATAACCCCATCCACCGCAGCCTGCGACCCCTGGCCGATCTGGCCGCCAGGTCCTGGGATCAGGGCAATGCCCATTTCCCGCCCACCCGTCTGCAGTTTTCCAACATCCACGCCGGCACCGGGGTAGGCAACGTCATCCCCGGCAGCCTGCAGGCGGACTTTAATTTCCGCTTTTCTCCCGAATCCACTCCCGAAGCCCTGCAGACCGGAGTGGAAGGCGTGCTGGATGGGGCAGACCTGCGTTACAGCATCGACTGGCAGCTTTCGGGGCCGCCCTTTTTTACGCCGCCCGGTGACTTGGTGGATGCCGCCACCCAGGCCATCCGCGCCGTTACCGGACGGGAGGCTCGACTCTCCACCGCCGGCGGCACCTCCGATGGTCGCTTCATTGCCCAACTGGGCGGGCAGGTCCTGGAACTGGGGCCCATCAATGCCACCATTCACAAGGTGAACGAGTGCGTGGCGGCGGCGGACCTGGATCAACTGGCGCAGATCTATACCCAGATCATGACGGTGCTCCTGAGCAAAACCCATGCTCATTCATCACCCAGCCATGCGCAGTAGGCGGCTGGCCCACGCGCTGCTCGGTATCGCCCTGGCCGGCGCCCTGGCTGGCTGCGCGGGCTCGCCGACCATCAGTCCCGGCCGTTTCGGCCAGGCCCCCAGCAATGGGGAAGGCGGCTGCTATGCCCCCCCGCCCAATCTCAACGCCGCCTACAATCTCCCCTACCGCGTCCGCGGACAGAGCTATTACCCTGCCGGCAGCGCCAGCGGCTACGACGTGCGCGGAGTCGCCTCCTGGTACGGATGGGAATCGGGCTCCACCACTTCCATGGGCACGCCCTTCCGCCCGCGGGCCTACACGGCCGCCAGCCGCACCCTTCCCCTTCCCACCTGCGCCCGCGTGACCAACCTCAGCAATGGCCGCAGTGTGGTGGTCCTGGTGAATGATCGCGGCCCCTTTGTGGATAGCCGGGTCATGGATCTTTCCTATGGTGCGGCCAACGCCCTCGGCATTGTTGACCAGGGCACCGCCCCCGTGCAGATCGTCGCTCTCAACGGTTCCGGCGTACCAGTGCAAGGCCAGGCGCCCTCACCCGCTCCCCGGGTGGCGCCATCGGCACCGGCGCCCCGGCCAATGCCATCGATCTTGTCCGCAGCGCCGCCAACCGGGGGCCAAGCGCCGGAACTGAGCACACCCGCGGAGAATTTCCTGCAAACCGGCGCCTTTGCCGTCCTCAACAACGCCATCCGCGAACGCGACCGCCTGCAGGCCGCCGGTATCCATGGCGTCCTGATTGTCCCCGGTTATGTGCGTGATCAGGAATATTACAAGGTCCAGATCGGCCCCCTGCCCGCCGGCGTGGCGCCGGGTGCGCTCATGGAGCAACTGCAGCGGATGGGCTTTAGTGGGTTTTACATGGTACGGCAATAAGGAAGTGGCCCGAAAATGATGGTGCTGACCCTCAACGAACGCCAGCGCTGCGATCTGGAGCTGTTGCTCACCGGCGGCTTTGCCCCCTTGTCCCAATATCTGGGTGCCGCCGACTACGAAACGGTCCTGACCCGCATGCGGCTGGCCGATGG
>NZ_RIZI01000167.1 GCF_003721225.1 Acidithiobacillus sulfuriphilus
ATGTTTCATCTCGATAATCCACTTTCCGCCCCCACCCTACGCCTGACTCCATTTCAGAGAGGCGACAACTACCCTGACACCGGGGGGAGGCCTGGGCGTCCCAGAAGTCCTTTCAGCCCGAAGACGGGATGGAGACGGGTCGGACTTCCGGGGGCAAGAGCGAAACAATGACACCCATGCCTCCGTAACCGACCCCGATGCGCCCTTGTACAAGAAAAGCGCTGGAGAGGTGTCTCGTCTGGCCTATCTTGGGCATGTGCTCATGGACAACCGCCATGGGCTGATTGCCGAGGAAATGGTGACCACGGCCGATGGTACTGCGGAGTTGGATGCCGCCGTCCTGATGCTAGACGACCTGGGAGGTACGCAACGGATCACCCTGGGCACCGACAAAGGCTATGATCGCCGCGAGTTCGTCCAGGCGCTGCGGGACAAGAACGTGACCCTCATGTGGCCAGGAAGCGGAAGGGCTCTGCCATCGATGGTCGCACGACCCTCCATGGGGGCTATGCCATGAGCATCCACGTTCGCCGTCGCATCGAGTCGATCTTTGGCTGGATGAAGGCCATCGGTGGCATGGGGAAAACCCGTTTCCGTGGCTTGGGGCGAGTCGATCTCCACTTTTCCATCGCTGCCACGGCCTACGATATCCTGCATATCGCCCGATTGGGTGTGGTCTGATGGCGGAAGTTATGTCCAGGATGCAGAAAACCGCAGAAAAAAACGTCAAGAACCACGAACATGGGCACAGAACGATCGTAAAAACGCTATTTTTTGAGATTTTCGGTCACGACCGCCAGTTTTGATGATGGTTTTTCAGCAACCTCCTAATGGCTTTTCTTTTGGGCTTTGGTTTTGGTAAAGCTAAGTAACAGCGTTGCCTTGGCAGGGCCTGTACTTTGAGTTCCTTACCGACCGTTAGTTTCAGGCAATGAACTTGTTTTGGACGCACCTCCATTCGTTATTCCATTCTCCGTTTCCATCGGCTTCATATAGCCGGATCTTGCGTCATGCATTACTCCGCCAGCAGTTGTGTAATTACCAAAATCAGTTCTTGTCGATGCGTATTCTTCCAGTACGTTGTTGGCTTTTAATGCCGCCGACAAAATGGTAGCCAAGCCATTACTCCAGCCGCCGCTGTTATGACTTAAATACTTTTTCAGCTCTCCAGGATATACTGGGGCAGCGAGAAATTGATCACTTTTTATCACATTGCAAGCGCCTGAGCAGGACAACAGACGTGCGCCGTTCCGGCTAAGCGCATAGTATGTTCCATTATTTTTTCCGATAAAAATGTAAAATTTTACCTCATTATCGTTATCCTGATAACCGTAATATACAATCCCGTCTTTATCGATTAGCATGTGGCTATAAATATGTTTATTGTCCCCATATTGCGCTCCATTGTAATTCGATTGGCCAGCATTCGCTGGCGACTTGCTTCTGAATTCAGCATGCTTACTACAAGCCGCTATTAACAGAAAGACAGCCACGATAAGCATATATTTCTTCACCAAATCACTACCATTTGCATTGGTCTTGTCCTCCAGTGTCCGGAATTACGATGTTATGGGAGACCCAGGCACGTCGTCTTGCGCTTTCGTTTCTGCCGTGCCCCCCTTTTCCTCCAAGAGGCGGGCGGTATTCTTCGCCGAGTTGCTGAAAACAAAGCGCCCGGCGAGGATGCAGCCCTTCATTCCCGGATCACAAGGCCGATCCAAGACGCGCTGACAGCGCCCAACCATCTCGTAAGGACAACCCCACCCACTCATATCACACCCCCCGAATACCGGCCGCCAGCCCTACAGTCGCCCTCCCCCGCGATGGCAGCGCCAGCCGTACCATTGAGAATCGCTGCGCGTTCTACAGAAAGGAATGCAGGAAATTATGTTCCGCAAATGGGCGCTTGGCAATCCGCCATGCCCGCCATTCCAAATAGATATTCACTGGCATCGCGCCATGGCCCGGGCCGGCGCACAGAGGAGGAAAATGCGGAAGGCCGGCCGGTCCGGGAGATGGCCAATGCTTTCCCGGAGAAACAGTTTCCATTTTTCTTGATCTGGATCAATGATTACCAGAGCGTGTTGATCAACTATAGCCGGCAGCCGTTTCCATCATGACCTATTGCCAAAGGATAAATATCATGACCACCGCCATCATCGGCGCCCTTGATGCCTTGTATGGGGGCGAGGCCATAGAGTCCATCAACAATCGCGACCCGCCGGATGTGCGAGACACGGAGTGAAGAACATGTATATGGGAATATGTGCGCATGGGGCATCTGCGCTTCCCGGTAGGCAGCCGATAAATCCGGCGGCCGGTTCTGTTATCACAACCATATAAAGGCGGAGCATACAGGAGGTAACAATGCAAACAATATTCACCAAGGCCATGGCGCGTA
The DNA here is from genome assembly GCF_003721225.1 of Acidithiobacillus sulfuriphilus. Taxonomy (GTDB): domain Bacteria; phylum Pseudomonadota; class Gammaproteobacteria; order Acidithiobacillales; family Acidithiobacillaceae; genus Acidithiobacillus_B; species Acidithiobacillus_B sulfuriphilus. The sequence goes on from NZ_RIZI01000167.1 coordinate 2,402, forward strand.
ACGTCTTTCTCGGGGGGGCCGGTTTTTTTCTCATCGCCTATCTCGCCCTCAGCTATGATACTTGGCAGCAAATTCCCAAACGGGATCACGCCAATCTTATTACTCCGGCCGTAGCCGAGGGCAAATATCTGGTTGATACCAACGACTGCATGGGTTGCCACACGATTAATGGAGAGGGAGCGTATTATGCGCCGGAACTGGACGTGTCCTATAAGACCTACGGGCCGGCCTTCATTCGTGCGTGGATGATGTCCCAGCCAACCGGTGCGCCAGGACGTAGACAGATGCCGAATTTCCATTTCACCCAAGACCAGCTAACCGATGTTATCGCGTATCTGCAATGGGTAGGGAACATAAACACCAATGGCTGGCCGCCCAACAAACAAGGCTAACGGCTTACGGACTAATCTATCACTGAACATTGAGGAGCGCGTGATGCAATTCAAATCACAAGCGGTGGCTAAGCCTTATTTTATAGCGGCCTTGGGCCTTTTCATCGGCCAGATCATTCTTGGTCTCCTGGCTGGTTTCGAGTACATAAACGGGACTGCCTTATTTCCCTATCTCCATTTCAACATGGCACGCATGAGCCATACGAACCTGTTGGTTGTCTGGCTGCTCATGTCCTTCATGGGAGCGGCCTATTTCGTCGTTCCGGACGAAGCCCAGACCGAACTGTATAGCCCGAAACTGGCCTTGGCCACCTTCTGGATCTTTTTGATCGCCGGAGCGCTCACTATATTGGGTTATCTCACCATGAGCTACTCTCATCTGGCGGCAGCAACCTATAATGCGCTGTGGCCGACCATGGGTCGCGGCTATCTGGAACAACCTTTGCCGACCAAGATCGGTATTGTGCTGGTGATGCTGGCTTTCTTGTTCAACCTCACCATGACGATCATTCGGGGCAGAAAAACGACAATCGGAGTACTGTTGGTGGCTTCCATGTGGGGAGTCGCGTTATTGTACTTGCCCGCTTTCTACTTTCCGGTAGACACGGTCAAGGACAGTTACAGTTGGTGGTGGATCGTGCATGGCTGGGTTGAAGGAGATTGGGAACTCGTGCCGGCCAGTCTGGTGGGCTATATCATGCTTAAAACTACTGGCGTGGACCGCGAGGTGGTGGATAAATGGATTTACATCATCGGCGCCATGGCGTTCATGTCTGGTTTCCTTGGCATCGGTCATCATTATTATTATATTGGCGCGCCCGCCTATTGGCTCTGGATAGGATCGATATTCTCTGCGTTGGAACCCGTTCCCTTCCTGCTGCTGATCGTGTTTGCCTTCACAACCATTCGGAATCGCCGCCGGGACCACCCTAATAAAGCGGCGCTGTTGTGGGTTCAGGGAGAGACCATCATGGCCTTTCTTGGCGCTGGAGTTTTGGGCTTTATCATTACCCTGGCGCCGGTACAATACTACGCGCATGGTACCAATCTCACCGCTGCACACGGGCACCTGGCCTTTTTTGGGGCCTACGTCATGATATCCTTGGCAACGATTTCCTACGCGATGCCCATTCTGCGGGGGCGTGAGGCCAATAGTATCGCCGCCCAGCGCTGGGAGATGACGGGATTTTGGGTCATGTGCGTCAGCATGCTGGTGATCGCTTCCGCGTTGGCAGCAGCAGGCCTGGTGACGATTTTCCTGCAGCGTTATACGGCCAACCCATTGCCTTTCATGGAGGTGCAGCAAAAAGAGGCCGTATTCTTTTGGATACGCGAAATAGCCGGCCTGGGATTTTTTACCGGACTGTTGATTTATCTACGCAGTTTCTTTGTGAAGGGTGGCTACAACTATGCTGCCTATGCGCAGCAGGCCATGTCAACCCGCTGAGCATCCATGGGCGGGGCCATGCCCCGCCCGCAAGGAGTGTCTTGTGCTTTCATCCGAAGATATGCCTCGGCAGGTTAAAAGCCGCCATGCGGCACTGCCCGGCGATTTTGCCATTTGGATATTCATATTTGCCGAACTGGCGATGTTCGGTGTTTTTTTTATGGTTTTTGCCATCACCCGCACTCTGGACTACAGAGTCTTCGAGGCTTCGCAACGGACCCTGGACCGCTCGCTGGGCGCCATAGATACCGCTGTATTGATCACCGGCAGCTATGCCGTTGTCCGAGCGGTGTACGCCATTCGGAGGGGCGTTGCACGGGCCTGTACACGCTGGTTGGCAGTGGCGATCGGCTTGGGAGGGACTTTCCTTTTTCTCAAAATGTATGAGTTCCACCAAGACGCCCTCCAGGGTATTACGTTGAGCACGAATACCTTCTATATGTTTTATTTATCGTTAATGTTTTTGCACTTCATGCACGTCCTGATGGCCATGATCATCCTGGGAGTGGTGGCCTGGAAGGCGCATGCCGGATATTACAGTGCCATCGATCATGCCGGGGTGGAGACTGCGGCATCCTTCTGGCACATGGTCGATCTGATTTGGATTATTCTCTTCATTCTGGTTTATGTTCTTCACTGAATAATATTTCTAAATACCGAACTGCCGTTGTTAAGGCAGGAGCAGGCGATCAATGAGAGAATCAAACGAAACCAGCGACATCCCGCCAAGGCCGGTTCCTGGCCGGACCATGAGGTAATTCATGATCAACATCCAGCGCCACGAAATTCGAACCGCAACTTTCGTCTGGCTATTGCTTTTAGCCTTTACGCTCGCCACATATTTAATTGCCACCTACGTCCCATTTGGGCCGGCAATTGTGGGCATTGTGCTTGGCGTTACTTTTTTTAAGGGCCGCTTGGTGATATGCCATTTCATGGGGGTGAGATATTGCCGCCCGGTATGGCGGGTGATCATGATGGCTTACCTGCTGGTGGTAGGGAGCGTTATCACTTTGGCCTACCTGGCGGCGCCGGTGATCAACCACTGAATTTGGAGAATTTGATGACGAACACGGCAAAAGATCTGCGCGGCACGACTTTTACAACACCCACCTACCATGCGGGCGGCCAGGAGGTGGCGCTCTTTGAACAAGCCTGGCGCAATCAACTTCCGGTCCTTATCAAGGGGCCGACCGGCTGCGGCAAAACGCGCTTCGTCCGCCATATGGCAGCGCGCTTGGGCCGGGAACTTTATACGGTATCCTGTCATGACGATCTCTCCGCATCTGATCTCATCGGCCGGCATCTCATTGGAAATGGCGGAACTTACTGGATGGATGGCCCGCTCACGCGGGCAGTGCGCGAAGGAAGCATCTGTTATCTGGATGAGGTGGTTGAGGCACGCAAGGATACTACGGTAGTGCTGCATGCGCTGTCCGATGACCGCCGTATTCTGCCCATCGATCGCACCGGCGAGATCCTTCAAGCGCCGCCTGAGTTTATGCTGGTGATCTCTTACAACCCTGGATATCAAAACGTGTTCAAGGGGCTGAAACCGAGTACTCGACAGCGATTCGTGGCCTTGCGCTTCGATCCGCCGGAGGCTGAACGGGAGGAGGCGATCATTTGCGCGGAAACCGGCATTGCGGCGGACAGTGCAAAACGTCTCGTCACCCTCGCTAACGCTCTACGCAGTGTTGTTGGGCAGGATCTCGAGGAAGGACCGGGGACGCGCCTTCTGATCAGTGCGGCTCGGCTCATGGTCAGCGGGGTGGCGCCGAAGATGGCCTGCCGGGCGGCCATTGCCGAGAGTCTCAGCGATGAAATCGAGGTTACGACGGGCCTGATGGAAGTGGTATCGGCCGTATTCGCGGATCAATGAACAGCAATGGAAGAAGCCGTTGGTAAGCTTTGGCATAGGGCAATCACCAAGATCGCCACGCGCCGCCATCCTAAAGAAGCCGCCTCCCTGCACGTGATGGCCAGGTCATTAGGTCTATTGTACCGTGCATGCGGCGGCGAATGGGGCCAGGAACTGATATCTACCACTGCGACGCGCCACAATGCCCGGCGCAACTGGCTGGCATGGCTGGCGGGGATTGGTACGCACGCGGAACTGGCTTGGTGCGATACCGAAGCGTTGCGGCTGCCGGAAGTGATCGATCTATTTCCTGATGCTGGTTTGAATCGGGATCTCTATCGCTGGCTAACCGCGTTGGCCGCACAAACGTCCGATGGGAGCGACTGGTTCATCGCCCAGCAGAAGGCAAGCCAGCATCTGCTTGCCCGCTTTCCCGGTTTGGCTGCGACTTATGGGCGTTTGCTGCCCGCGGTGCTGGAATTAAGGCCGAATCCCCATGCGTTGCCGGATGATGAAGCCGCCGCCGAAGTCGCAATCCGCAAAGCGCTCAAGGAGCCGGGCAATGTTATATCACTCCCCCATGCCCGTCGCCCATGGGCGCCCATCGTCCTCTGGTTACACCCATGGCCACCCCGCGCAAGATCCAGCTTTTCTGCTCATGACTCCCCTGCGAACGCAAGAGGCAAACGGCCGACGGAAGATCCCAACACACGCCGGCATTATCGTGTGGAACATGTGGCAGCGCCGACCCCGCGAGCCGCACCGTTGGTGCAACGCCCGGAGACCATGTTGGTTGCCAGTGAGTTTGAGTCGCGCAACTGTCCGGAAATCGATGCCGATAGTCTTCCCTTTGATCACCAAGCACCAACTCTGGACCAATTGAGCTTGGCCCGGGATCAGACCCCGATGGCGGCGGGGCTGAATCTGAAGCTAGATTTGCAAATAGGCGACGACCAATCGCCGGCCCGCTCCGAATTGCGCTTGCCTGAATGGAATTGGCGTGCAGGGGAATATCGGCCAGACTGGTGCGCCCTATCCTTGTTAAAGGATCCTCCTCAGGCTGGCTCCGGCACCTTACCCGAACACCTCCGTGCCGATGCGCGGCGATTGCGGGCGCAGTTCCAAGCTTTGGCACCCAGCCGGATTTGGCTACGGGGCCAACCCGATGGCACTGAAATCGACCTAGATGCCTGGCTGCGACAACGTACAGAGCCTCACGCCGCACCCGGCCCGGCACGGATATATCGCGATGCCCGCACCAGAACACGCGATCTGGCCTGCCTGGTTCTGGCCGACCTGTCGCTGTCGACGGAAGCAGCCATCCATGCCGATTGCCGTATCATCGACATTATTCGTGATAGCCTTTACCTGTTGGGCGAGGCCTTCGATGCTGGTGGTGATCGTTTCGCTTTGGCAGGTTTCAATTCGCAGGGGCGCGCCGTACAATTCATCGTATTCAAAAATTTTGCGGCACATTACGGTAATCAGGCACGGGCGCGCCTAGCAGCGGCTGCGCCCCATGGGTATACGCGTATGGGAGCCGCGATCCGGCAAGCGTCTGGGTTGCTTGCGAAAGAAACCGCCCGTACGCGGCTGTTGCTCTTGATTACCGATGGCAAGCCCAATGATCAGGACGTTTACGAAGGGCGTTACGGTATTGAGGACACCCGCGCTGCCTTGCGCGAAACGCGCCAGGCCGGCCTGAATCCATTCTGCATCACCGTTGACCAGCGATCGGCGGACTATCTTCCGTATTTGTTCGGGCGGCAAGGCTATTTATTGGTTCGCCGTTTGGTCGAGATGCCCCGGCGGCTACCGCAACTGGTCCTGCAGTTGATGAAAGACCGTTGAATCTGAAAGCACAAGAAAAGTTGGATTTGGAATGCTCGCATGCTTTACGGCCTTTTGCTTGGCTGGCCGGTCCTCCCGGGTGAGACTCGAGCAACCTGCCAGTGGGGCGCCCCGGTGCTTGCCAACAGCAGGAATGCACCAAGCCGCTTTGGTGCAGCGGCCCGCCGCCAATATTCATTGCTAGATAAGGAATACTTGGATTGCTTCATACGCCACCCGCTTCCCTCCTCCTGTTACAACTGTTGAATTTGACGGGTATATTTGTTTTTGCCATCAGTGGGGCCATGATGGGGGTACGCAAGGGCTTTGATTTGTTCGGGGTCATCGTTCTCGCGGTAGTCACTGCCGTATCGGGAGGCATTATGCGCGATGTTCTGATCGGCGCCATACCGCCAGAATCAATCGCACATTGGCACGGGGTCGCTCTAGCCGTCATAGCCGGCCTCTTGGGGTTTCGTTCCCATCGCCTGATCGAACGCCTGAATCACCCGGTTTTGTTTTTCGATGCTGCAGGCTTGGGTGTGTTTGCAGCGTCAGGCACGCAAAAGGCACTGGAATTTTGGCTGAATCCGTTCATGGCTGCGGTACTCGGGATGATCAGCGGCGTCGGGGGTGGAATGGTGCGCGACATCCTTGCAGCCCAAATACCCGTTGTGCTCCGGTCAGAAATCTACGCCTCGGCAGCACTCATCGGAGCGTTGATCGTGGTAGTCGGGGCTCACTTCGGGCTCCCCCCAATCGAAACGACCTTGGCCGGTGCTGGACTGACCTTTTTCCTACGCATGATGGCCATCTATCGGCACTGGACCTTACCGATAGCGCATACCAATAGGGATCATTAATATTTTTGCTGGCTAGGCAGCAAAGGCCTTTGTTAACAACCGGTCATCGCCCATGCCTAGGGCCGCCAGCGCAGCTTTTCTTCTGTCTCCTTTGTGGAATATGCTGCGGAGACCATCCGCACCCCATCGCGGGTCATCATCGAGGGGATGAGCACCAACCACTACAACGTGGAGATACCCTGGGAGCCATCAAACCGGACCAAAGCAAAGCCACCATTTTGCTCTCATGCCGATGATGAAAAAGCATGCACGCCCTGGACCGAACCCCGCTGTTTTTCGCCCGGGGGAATATGGATCATGAGACTATCCGGACCTGAGTCAGACCGCCTTGCGCAGTTCCTTGCCCGCCTTGAAGAGGGGCCTGCGCCGCTGGGGGACGGCGACGGGCTTTCCCGTCCTAGGGTTCCTTCCGGCCCTGGCGGGCAGCCCGCTCCCGGACGGAAAAGGCGCCGAGCCCCGGGAGAAAGAAAAAGGCAATCCCCAAGGGCCGAGCGATCATTTCGCGGGGGCTCCCTCTTGCTCCGCCGGAATCCGGCCAGTCCCGCTGCTCTCGGGGAAAAGGCCATACAGACAACCCACCGGCTTTCAGTAAATATCCCCGGCTCTGCCGGGGTTTATTTACTATTGCTCGGAACGGGGTGACTTTGCTTCCAGACCGGCAGATGGTGGTTCATAATCCGAAAAACCAGAAATGACCAAAATCGGTGATCGACAAAATGCGCATCTTCTCAGGACTATCCAGAAAAAAGCCTGCCGGTTGCAAGTCATCCGGCGCGCCAAAGTCCCATTCGCAGGCTGCAAGTCCTTCTGGTGCAGCCCTTGTCCAGGATAACATCGAGGACTTGTCGGCGCTGGTCGGCACCTCGTTGACGGCGCGCACGACACACAAGGTGTCCCCATCCGTTTGCGAAAGCGAGCAATCGGCAGGCGATGCTGCGATGCTCTCCATGGACGACATGCTGGCCGAGGCGGACGTCTACTGGACATACGGCAAGTGGCACGACGCCCTCATGATCTATCAGTGGTGGCTGTCCGCCGCCGGGTTGGGGGCGCCATTTCGGGAATCTGACCGGGAAATCCAATCGCGCGTCGCCAGAAACGCCGTGGATTGCGCCGTGCAGGCCAGGGACGCCAACCTTTGCGAGGCGATACTGACCGGTTTGGACGCAAGCGAATACCCCCAGCAATTCCTCGCCGAACAGGGCATCCATGCGTTACGGGCCGATCCGGGGAACTTCTTCCTCATCGAGTTTTGCAACCGTTTCGAGGCGTCCGCCGAGGAAATCGAGCGCATCGTCGAAAAGGCCAGCATGCGCGACGAAACGCCCAAGGAGAAAAAGGACAAGCTCTGGCGCAGAAACAAGATGGACGCCAACCGCATCGCCATGCAACAAGGCGGCTCATTGGGCCGCATCACCTGGCGTTTTTCCGATCGTGGGGAGGATTTGTTCACCCATGCGCTACGGCAAATGGATGACGATGATGCCATGCGTTATGCGGATATCGTGACCATGCCCATCGTGATGACCGATGAGGAGGCGCGAATCATCGGAAATCTGGCTGGTGCGGGACTTCTGGAGGACGATGCGGGAGGGCTGGATCCACAATTCAATGCGCAGATCTTCGAGGCGGTTTATGACGCCATGCGCCGCGAGGCCCTATCCAAACCGGAGAACCTGGGTGTGCAGGTGGAAATGCTGCGCATTCTGCACGATGAGGGACTGGCCCAGGATTACGCCCTCTGGCTCCTGCATCTCGCCATGACCCTCTTTGCCGTGCGCGCCGGGGATGCCCTTAAAAAAAGGCTCCTGGCGGTCGGCAAGATCCTAGGACCGCATCCGGTGTGGGATGCGCTGTCGGGAGAACTGTCATTCGAGAAGCTGGATCGATTGCGTCGGCAATACGATGCCAAAGCGCCGGAAAAGGTTTGGAGCAAAGCCATGCCGCACACGGATCTTTTGCGCGAAGTCGAGGTGGTTTCCACAAAATAAGCAACGCCACCCTCAGCCCCGCGAAGTGGCCCCCGGCGGCTGGTGGCATCGCTGGCCCGGGGACGCCTGGGAACCCATACTGGGCCTATTGGTCGCGGTGTTCATCCACATGACCGGCGGCCTGGCGGACGCCCTGCCCGCCAAGGCCATCCACGAGGCTTCCGAAGCGTGGCTCCGGCTACCGCTGTGGGTGCTCCGGTTCTTCGCCGGGGCCAGTCTCGACCAGATGACCAGCGCGGCCCCGCTCATTCCCCTGATGCTGTTCATCGCCGGCTTCTAGGTCAACGCGGAGAACCCGGCCAGCACCAACCCGGCGCTCAACACGGTGAACGTCTCCGACGGCAGCGGGGAACAGGGCGTCAACCTCAAGGTGAACGGCAACCTGAACATCGACAGCGGCAACACCCAGGCCATCGACGCCGGTGGCGCGGTCCCGCTCAACGCCAACAGCATCCTCTACGTCCAGGCGACGGGGAACGTGCAGGTGAACGCCGGCACGGGGGCCAACAACTACGGAAGCATCGCCGTCCCCAACACGACCGACGGCCTGGGCTTCCCCAGCGCCGCCATCAACGGGAACGCCCCCACCGCCACCTCCTACGTGACGGACTACATGCCCACGGTGTACTTCATGCGCTCGGTGCCCACGGCGGCCTATGGCGAGGAGCTCCTGCCCTCGGACGCCTTCACCAACGACAACGGCCAGCTACAGAAGATGCAGACCTTCCTCAACCTGTACTGACCAACGAGCATGTGGGATCTCCAGCGATGGAACATCCCTTTGAACGGGCGGGCGAAACCCTCGCCCGTTTTTTTTGGTGCGCCCGCCAGGACGCACTGCGGTCATGGGGGTGTCGTTGAACAGTGGGTTTTCTTGATCCATACTTTTCACTTTGAATATTCAAGAAACCATGGAAGCCCGCGTAAAGTGCTGGAGAGCTCCATAGCTCCCGGCATCAGGGATTTGCGGTCGCGCCTTGACCTGCTGGAAAAGGAGCTTGGAGATGTCCACGGTGATCGACGAGCGGCGCAAGAATAAAAAGCACCGCCACTATGACGCCGAATTCGGGGTGGATGGATGGTGGAATCGGGACGGGGCGCGCGCCCCTCGGGAGGTCGCGATTCCGCCGTTTCCATCGGCGGTTGGGCATGAGCCCTAAAGGCGGTTGCATTGGCCGCATACCCCTGGCCCCATACGGGCGGAAAGCGCCGCAAACATGCCCCATCTTCCCAATTTGCAGTCTCCCACCCACTAATAGATTGCACGCTACCGGGTACCGGGAACGGGTGCTGGCGGCATCCAGTCCGCGGTCATCTAGCGTTGGAGGCGGAGCGAAAATGAATATCAGGCGTCCCAATGGCGCATGCCATCCTCGGCGCGCTTCCTTGGCCTTCGCCGCCCTCGGGGCGTTGGCACTGGCTGGATGCGCGGAGACATCGACGATGCGCTCTGCCGTGGTAGCGATGATGGACTGGTGCCGCAAGGTCAATGGACTCTACAAGGCAGAAGTTATTCACCGCCGCTCATGGCCGAATCGGGGAGCGGTGGAAATAGCCACCCTGGAATGGGTAGATTGGTTCAACCACAGACGCCTGCTGGGGCCGATCGGTAATAGGCCTCCCGCTGAAGCCGAAGCACTGTATTATGCCAAACTGGATGGGTCTGACGTGGCCGCCTGATCCAAACTCAATAGCCTTCGATAAACTCGGGGTGGTTCAGATGCTGCAAGTTGCACAGGTTCAGGATTTTTGATTGCGGCTAGGCCCCTTTGAGGGGCCAGCAATCGTAAAGCCATCGGCCTTTCCGGTGGCTACTTACTAAATCGTCTCTCGCATTCTGCGAAACGGCGACGACAACAGGAGTAGCGACAAAATGTCCTCCAGACCTGCATCCGATTCGCCATGGTGGGCTATTCTGGGCCGATTACGTGTTTTTTTGGTCATGGTTACTGAGCGCTTTTTATCCCAGTCTTATCGGTCGGTACTGTGGGAGAGTAACGTATTTTTTGTGGTAATGGGCGTAACGTTTATCGGCATTGCCTTATGGCAAGCCACCGTGCTGGAGCAAGCTATACAAGCAGGCTTTTCCACATCTCCACGGAGCGTTCTACTCACCAATTCGCATGGCCAGGTGATTTCCTCTTGGAAGGATGGTCATTGGGCACCGCCGGAGCCCAACTCATCCCCCGCAGTCGGTATGGTGGCCATATCCGTACCAGGATCCCCAAAGACGTTACATATACAATGGGCTTCATCGTCGGCCCGCCAAGTATTCTGGCGGGCCGAACGGAAACGGCTGCCCATTTTATTGACTGGCTTATTGCTGATCGGCGTCATCGGCTGGTTCAGCCGATATCCACTTCGCCAACTGATGCGCTTGCGCCAATATCAGGCCATCACCTTGCTGGTTCAGCGGGATCTTCTGAGAGAGAAGAATCCACAGGCCATGTATCAACGGTTGGTGGATAACGTGGTAGCGCAGACGGAGGCAATCGGAGCCTATGTCATTGCCAGAGAACTGGAAGACCCGTTTTTGACCATACAAGCGATGGCGGACGCGGACGATGATCCATTGTTCGATAGAGCCGCACCCGTACGATATCCAGTGCAAGGAATATGTCCAACCATCGTGGCTGATGAGGTGTTCCGTACGGGACTTCAGCAAGGCCCGCTGAATCCAAGTTCTTCGGCCATGACGCAGGATGTCGATGATGACCGTAGTGTATTTGACCGTGTCCGCAGTGTCATGGCCATCCCGGTGTTTGTGGGTGGAGGGGAAACCCCGTTCGCTGTGTTGGTGATCGAGAGCGAAGAAATTCAGCATTTCACGCAATCATTACAGGAAACATTGAAACAGCTAGCTACCAGCTTGGGATTTGGACTGACCCATTATCGTGAACGACGCGAATTGGAACAGGCAAAAGCAGAAATCGAAAACCTGGCGCGCCATGACATGTTGACGCATTTGCCAAACCGCCGGTTTCTGGAAGAGCAACTGGAGCAAGCCATAACCCGTGCAGAGCGGCATGGCAAACTGCTGGCGGTGTGCATGCTGGATCTGGACGGCTTTAAACCCGTGAACGACACCTATGGCCACGAAGCTGGCGACGAGGTGCTCGTGACCCTGGGGAAACGATTGCTGAAGATCTTGCGCAAATCGGACTTTGTGGCTCGCCTGGGAGGTGATGAGTTCGTGCTCCTGGTGGAAAACCTTTCTGGGCCGAATGATCTCAACTCGATCCTCACCAAGGTAGAAAAAGCCATTAACGCCCCTATTCCGCTGAGCAATGGCGAGATCATCCAGATCGGTTGGAGCATGGGAATCTCCCTGTATCCCTTCGGGAAAGAAGGGACGGGCGACCAACTGCTGCGCAGTGCCGACCATGCCCTTTACGAAAGCAAGGCCCACAAGGCAGATCGGAGCTGTTCCTGGGTGTACTTTGGCGAAGATACCGTGTGGGAACGGCAGCGTACGCCAGCACAACAGCTATTGAGCGAAGGTGCCCTGGAGGTCTGGTATCAACCGATACTGAGTGGCGGCAACCACAAAGTGGTGGGTGTGGAAGCGCTGGCACGGCTGCGGGATGACGATGGCAGAATCTTGTATCCGGCAGAGTTTCTGCCTCAGCTGTCGGTCGATGATCTAAGCAATCTCAGCATGGTGGTCCTCGCACAGGCGCTGGAAGACCTGAAAAAACTGGATAATCTGGGGTGGCAATTGTGGGTATCCTTCAACGTCGCCCCGGAGTCATTCGGCAGGGCGTGGGTATCCTGCCTGCAAAGCGTAATCGACAACAGTGGGGTGTACCCCAAACGGATCACTTTGGAGATTCTGGAGGGCGGCAACTTTCTGGAGCGCAATGTAGCGCTATCTGTCTTGCACGAAATTAAAGGGATGGGCATTCGCCTAGCACTTGATGATGTGGGTAGCGCCTATGCCTCTCTCCTGCGTTTAAAAGATATTCCTATTGATGAAATAAAATTAGACCAATGTTTTATTCGGTCTCTCGGAGAAAGACCACAAGACTTGCATTTTGTCAGAACTATTCATGATCTGGCCTCAGAATTGCAACTGGATATGGTAGTGGAAGGAGTGGAAACCACGGAGATTCTCGATGCCATGCTCACAACAGGCGTGTCCTATCTGCAGGGATACGCGATATCAAGGCCATTACCGCTGGCTGTGCTGCAGCAGTTTCTCTCTAGTTATACCTTTGATATGGGAAAACATCCGGCCACCCTGTTCGGCTTATATGCAGGCATTTTGAAATTTCATACTGCCGTAAAAAAAATCCTATCGATATGTTCTACACAACTTGACATTGCACGCTTGACGGATTGTCGTCAGTATTACGGCCATAACGAATTACATCGTTTTGGGTACGGGGACGATAGCCACATGGTGCAGTTACTCAATGACTACCACATTGCTCTTGGTGCCGTTGCAAACGATATCCATAACTGTAGTGCATGGGCTGTTATGGAGTCTGCTCTGAATAAATTCCAGCAAGCCATTATGGATGCCCGGCAGTAGATTAAAACCCGCGCACACAATACCTTAGGTACAATAATGTTTAATTAGGGAGCCTCTGATTTAATCCTCTGATACAATGGGCTGACCAAGCAGCAGGAGGCGCCACCCATGACCGGACAGATGGCCTTTGCGCGTATCTCCCAGAGCTTATCCTCCGGGGGTTTGATATGCGGCTCGTGGACCTGCTCCAAGCCCTGGAAATGATATTCAGCGACACCACGAACAACCGCGACGGCATGACCGACTATTTTGATAAAAGCAATGTGCGGCTTTTCCCGGAGCATCCGCATTACCAGGCTGCTCGACAGGCGGCAGAAAGAATAAAAGCCAAGAGAGGGTGGTGATATGGACACGATACGCGGGCAGATATAACACGATGGCGCCCATTGCGTGCCGCTGGTCAATGATGAGCCGGTGAGTATCCCTGGGGTAACTGGACAGGGGCCAAAAGTTACCCAGAAAATTACCCCAGACGAAAAAAATCACCCAGACATTATCATAAGTTCCTATTTTAATTTGTTTGTTGTGAGGGGATCGAACCAACGACCCGCTGATTAAGAGTCTCAAAGTCTGGCATTTATGGCGTTTTATCTACCCCCCTGTATCTTGACGTATCAGTCACTTAGTCACATACTACCTTTACCGATATTCACCGATTTACCGGAAATAGGTTAGCCCACGGTTAGCCCGGCTAACTGGAGTCTCAAGGTCCAAAGGGAGCACGTCATGCCGGAGAAGATGCAATTCACCAAGGCCCGCATAGCGGCGCTGGAGCCGGTCCCCGGCAAACGGATCACCGTCTATGACCTGGAACAGAAGGGACTCTGTATCCGCGTCACCCCCGCTGGAGCCAAGGCGTTCTATTGTGTCCGCAAGGTGGAGGGCAAAGTGGAGTGGGTACGCATAGGCGATGCCGCCGCCGTGACCATTGAGACGGCCCGGAACACTACCGCGAAGATCGTCAATGACATCGCCGCAGGCACCAACCCCGCCGAGCAGAAGCGGATCAGGAAGGCGGAGATGACATTCTCTGACCTGTTTGCCGAATGGGTGAAGGAGTGCAAGGCCAAGGGTAAAAAGAGCCTGGGCAACGATGAGCGCAACTATCGTCTGCACCTGCAAGGCATCGCCAAGAAGAAGCTATCCGACATTGAGCGCCAGCATATCCGCACGTTACACCGGAAGATCGGCACCGCGTCCGGTATCTACCAGGCCAACAGGGTTTTAGCCCTCACCCGCGCCGTGTTCAACTTCGGGATCAAGGCGCTGGATATACCGGGACTGACCAACCCCGCAGCCGGGTTGAAGATGCACCGAGAGGAAAGCCGGGATCGTCGCCTGCACCCCGACGAAATGCCCAAGTTCTTCGAGGCGCTGGCCGCCGAGGAAAACCCCGATATGCGGGATTACGTCATGCTCTCGCTACTGACCGGAGCGCGTCGCTCCAATGTGCAGGCGATGCACTGGCAGGAAATCCACCTGGAGCGCCGAACGTGGACCATCCCCGGCTCCAAGGCCAAGGCGAAGGACAACATCACCGTACCGCTGACCACCGCCGCCATTGAAGTGCTACAGGCCCGCGCAGAAGCCAATGGAGCGCAAGGGTGGGTATTCCCCGGCGCAGGCAAGACAGGCCACCTTGTAGAGCCTAAAAAGGGCTGGCAACGGCTATTGCAGCGGGCAGGCATCGAGGACTTGCGCCTGCATGACTTGCGCCGTTCTCTGGCGTCCTTCCAGATCGACGCGGGGGTATCCCTGGCCGTCATAGGTAAGGGACTAGGCCACCACTCGCAGCAAACGACCGCCGTCTATGCAAGGTTGGCTCAAGACCCCGTAGCAGACGCCTGGCAGAAAGGCACCGACGCCATTCTGGTGGCTGCTGGAGTTAAGAAAACTGCCGAGGTTGTGCCGATGAAGAAATTGCCCGGCCATCGCAAAAGTGCTATATCGTGAAGTGGACCGTTGAGACGCTGGACCAGCGTGTTGATGATGAACTGAACGCCCTGCCGTCCGCATTGCTGGCGCGTCTGGCGCGGATAGTGGAGATGATTGAGCAGGTAGGTCTTGAGCAGGTCCACGAGCCGCATATCAAGCACCTGGAGGACAAACTCTGGGAGATACGCGCCAAGGCACCGGATGGGATTGCCAGAGCGATATATGTCACTGCAACAGGGAAGCGGCTGGTAATCCTTCATGCTTTCGTCAAGAAAGCGCAGAAAACGCCTAAGCAGGCCATAGAGACAGCACGGCAACGCGCCAAGGAGATTTTACAATGACCCTCATATCAGAACTGAAAGAGCAATGGATGAAAAACCCCGTGTTCAAGGCGGAATACGACGCGCTGGAAGATGAATTCAGCCTTGCCCGCGAGTTGATCGAGGCCCGGACCCGCGCTGGACTGTCGCAAGCGGAATTGGCGCAACGCATGGGCACCACACAATCCGCTATTGCCCGCCTGGAAAGTGGCAAGTCCCCGCCGTCCATGCGAACCATTGCGCGTATCGCCGCCGCTACCGGCAGTCGCGCCGTAGTCCGACTGGAGCCGCGCCCTTGATACTTCGTATTACCGAAGCAAAAGCCCTCCCCGGCCGTCGCCTGCATATCCGATTCAGCAACGGACAGGAGGGCGATGAGGACCTGTAGTTTCACCGCCATGCCCTAGGGTAGCTCCCGAAAGGCCGGAACCTTCACCGGCTTGGGCATGGCACCTATTCCCGAAGGAAGCGCAGAAGGAACGCATGATGGGACAGATAGCGAAGATATTTGGTACACCGCAATTATTGGCGCGGTTCGCACTGGACAGTGCCGATTATTCCACACACATGATCCGCCAGATAAAAGAAAACCCGATACTTGCCATCGTCATGGCAGAAGGGCTGCTGGAGTGCGTACAAGACCCGGATACGCGAGATTATCTGGTGCTCACAGAGTTTGTTGCTGTTTTTATCCGCCGTGGGGAGCCGATACCGCACCCGTTTCGTGCCTTTGCCGCTGGAGCAATCACCGGGAAGATCGCGCCCCGCCAGCGCAAGGGGCGACCCGGAAGCACGCTGCAGCGGGACTTTGCATTATGGGTTGCCACCGAGATCGTGGCCGAGCAGTTCGTGTTGCCGAAGTATAGTAACGGCAGCGCAACGCGCACAACCGCCGCTGAGATCGTGGCCGAAGTCGCAGAGGTACCTATTGACGCGGTACTCCATGCGATACGCAAACATAAGGATTTTGCGCCTCCGATTTTGGGTGCAATAAATACCTCCTAATTTTGCGCCTATAGCGTCCCCCAAAATCACACCATATTGGCCTCACGTTATCGCTGAATGTGAGGCAACACCCATGCAGAGCAATACTGAATCAGTAGCCCCGATTGTCGCGGAGATTGGCCGCACCCTTGGCTATTCACCCGAAGCCATCCCAACGCAGATTGACGAGAAAAAGACCGCCGAAGTCCTGGGCGTCAAAGTCTCCACCCTGACCAACTGGCGCACGACCGGCCGCTATGCGCTCCCTTACATAAAAGTTGGCCGCCTTGTCCGTTATCGCGTCGCAGACGTTGCTGCATGGATCGCTAAACGGCGCACCGGGGCGGAGGATTAAGCCATGACCCCGCAACAAAAAAGCCGCCCCGATGGAGGGACGGCATACGCAAGAACGAACGCCTTCAATGATACGCCTATTGATCGAGTGCTGCACCGTCTGGAGAAGGTGAAGTCCACAGGCACCGGCAAGTGGATTGCCTTGTGCCCCGCGCATAATGACAAGCGCCCCTCCCTCAGTGTCAAAGAGGCCGACGATGGCCGTGTACTTCTCAAGTGCTGGTCCGGGTGCGGAGCCGCCGAGATCGTTTCAGCCATAGGCCTGAGCTTGGCCGATTTGTTCCCCGGCGACCGGCGCAGCCTCAGCGACCACGGCACTGGCCCCATGCGCCGTCCGTTCAACTGGCAAGACGCCTTGAAGGGTGTCTCTCACGAAATCACGGTGGCCCGGCTGATCGTTGAGGCCGTCAATCGCGGTGAGGCGATGGACGTGGAATCCCTGGACCGGCTGGCGCTGGCCGAGGAGCGTATCGACGACGCCTTACGCGCTGCTGGGGGTGTCCAATGAGCCGCGCATGGGATGAAGAGGCCGCAGAAACCTACCAGGCCGAAGATGCAACGGACCAGATCACCCCGCCCCCGGTTCCCGATACCGACGTCATGCTGTCCGGCATTATTGGCGAGATCGCCCGCGCTGGATCGGACGGCAAAGAGGTCCACCCCGTCGCCGTCGCCGCCGCGTGCCTGTCCTGGCTATCTGCCGAGATTGGCCCGGACATCTATCTACCGATTGGCGACACCAGGCACCACGTCAACCTGTTCACGCTCCACATAGGCCGCAGCGCCAGAGGTGGCAAGGGCGAGTCCCTGGGGCTGGTCAGACGAATCCGCAACACCATCACCGGCGACCGTGAAGACCACCCTTGCGGGCAGATTCACAACGGCGGTTTATCGAGCCGGGAGGGGCTGGCCGGAGCCGTTCACGACGGTTACAGACAGGGCAAAGAGGAAGTGCCCGCCGTGGCTGATAAGCGGCTCTGGATCGTTGAAGCGGAGTTCTCCAACGTGCTGGCGCAGGGGAAGCGCGAAGGCAATACCCTGCTACCCGCATTGCGTGACGTGTGGGACGGCGGGAATATTCAGCCTCTCACGAAAGGACGCGGAATGTGGTCAACGCATCCCCATATTGCCCTGCACGGCAATGTCACCCCCGGCGAACTACAGGCCCGCATCGAGGCGCGAGAGATCAACGGCGGGACGTTCAATCGCATCATGATGGTATGGGCGGAGCGCACTTGCATGGTGGCCTTACCGGAGCCTACAGATACCGGGGTTGTCGCATCACTGGCCCGGCGCATCGAGGATGCTATCAGGTGGGCGAAGGGCACCTACCCGACCACCAGAGACAGCCGCAAAGCCTCCCTGACCCCTTCTGCCGCACAGTCGTGGTTATCGCTCTATCCCGAAGTAAAACGCCCGCACCCCGCTGGCGATTTGGTGGCCGCAGCTACGGAGCGCCGCGCCCCTATCTGTCTACGCATCGCGCTGATACATGCCATCCTGGAGAAATCCTTGATGATTACCCCGGACCATATCCGCGTAGGGTATGCCTGGGCGCAATACGGCGCTGCCACCGCCGCCTATGTGCTGGCAGGTATGGGTGGGCAGGCCAGAGACACCGACCGCGAACGCAAGGTGCTGGCGTTTCTGGACAAGCAGCCGGGTAAAGAAGCGGATCGCCGCGCCCTAATCAACGTCTGCTTCAAGAAGCATATCGACGCAAAAGACCTTGATCGAGTTCTGACGCCTCTTGTGGATGATGGGGCACTTCACCGGCGCGAGGAGGAGCCAAAAGCGGGAGGCCGGAAGCGCGTCATTTACTCATTGCAGCGTGCGGACAATGCGGACAATGCGGACAATCAACAACGGCGGGGCTTTTGCCATGCGGACATCGACGCGGACAATGCGGACAATGAAAATCCACCGGTTCAAAGTCCGCAAAGTCCGCACGTTGTCCGCAACGCTGAAAGCCTTATGAATGCTCATTGTCCGCAAAGTCCGCAAAGTCCGCATACGTCAATAGAAAATTGCCCCCAGTGCGATGGGGCAGGTTGTCACCTTTGCGATGACATTGACCTTGAAGGCATACGGCCATGATGCCCGCGCAGGTCATTGTGGAGATCGCCGAGGAGGGCGGAGAAATCCGCCTGGAGGATGGACGCCTAAAGGTGAAGGGCATACCCGCCCGGCTGATACCGCTTATCCGTGAACACAAAATCGCGCTGCTGGCGCTGCTAAGGGAGGAGGAAGCAGGTCAACGTAGCACCTCGACGGCTTGCGTCGCCCCTGAGCCAGATATGGCCCCGCAATCGCTACCCGCGACCGTCACATGCGGATCGTGTGCCGAGTTCGAGCCGGGTAAAACCCCACTCGGCATAGGCCGCTGTTCCCGAACGGCGAACGGACTGCCACCCGTCGCCAGTCGCGGCTATGGCGCTTGCTTTCCGATCGCACCCAGATTCTGTCCCGACCATAAGGAACTCACATGACCATCATCGCAGCTTGCGTTGTCACGTTGAAGAAGCCCCCGTCCTTCAAACTGGCGAAGGATGGAACGATGCCCGTCTGGTCCGGCTTCGGGATGGCGGGCACCGACGCCCTGGGCATTACCGCCTTCAAGTCGCTGGCCGAAGAACTGGACGCGCTCCACCTGGGCGAAGGGGACGCTGTCACCGTGACAGGCACGATATCCCTGAACACCTGGGACGGGAAAGACGGCACCCCGCACCGCGGTCTAAAGATGATCGCAACCAAGGCCGAAGCCATCACGCCACCGGCACCCCGAACCACCAACCCGAAAAAGGAGCAAAACCAATGAAGCAGAGTCTCGCCCATACCATAATCACCGTCATGCTGGACCACGACGCCACCCCCCGCGACGAAGAAGAAAGGCGCGACCTGGCGGAGATGCGCGGCAAGTCCACTCGGGAGAATCTAGCCGACTTGCTTCTGTCGTTGGGCACGGAGGGCTTGCGGTCTTACATCGAGGCGTTGCTGGAAGAGTCGCAGGAGCATCCCGCAGCCGCCAAAGCAGCGGCGGAGAATATGCTGTCCACCCTGGAGCCGCTACTTGCCTTGGCGGGCACGCTGTTGCGGGAGGTGCACTGATGGCGGATAAAGAATCGGGAGAAAATCGGAACCAGCAAGGCCAGTTCCTACCGGGAAATTGCGCTAATCCGGGGGGGCGGCCCAAAGGCTCCCGGAACGCCACCACCATGACGTTGCAACAAGCGCTGCTAGAGAGCTTCCACCAACTCGGCGGCGTCCAATGGCTTGTGCAGCTTGGCCGGACCGAGCCCCGCACGTTCGCAACCCTGTTGTTGCGCCTCTTGCCGCAAGCCCAGCCGGAAGAATCGGACGATGAGGTCCTGGTGGACGACCCGGACCCGGACGTATGAATGAAATTCACCTGGCACGGAACCCGCTAGTAGTAGTGCAAGTCTTGTGCCCGAGAATTTCATTCATGGCGGCACCGAAGCGCCGGGGAAAATGCGCCGCAAAGGCCGCAAACAGGCCAGAGTCACCGTAGCGCCAGTTTTCCCACAGGATGCGGCACGGGGCACGCTAGGGGCCTTCCTGCCAGTTTGCGAATTAAACCCATGCACCCGCCGCTAATCGAAACCAACCCCATGAACGACCCGCCGCATTCACCCGGCACCGAAGCGCCGTTACAGTGTAACGACCGAGCCCACGGCTTCCACTTTGGAAGCTCTTGCACGGCATGGCGCTGTCACCGTGACGCCCGGATCACGGCTGGGCGAATAAGCCCGGCTAACCCGTTTTTCCTCCTGAGGTTAGCCCTGGGTTAGCCCGGAAAAATGAAGGCACCTAGCAAGTTGCGCTAAGTGCCTGTTTTATTTGGTGGGTTGTGAGGGGATCGAACCCACGACCCGCTGATTAAGAGTCAGCTGCTCTACCAACTGAGCTAACAACCCGGAGCGCGTATTCTCCGACAAGAGCGGACAAAAGGCAAGCATTGCACTTTGGGCAATGCGATCCGCGCCCTCAATGCGTACTGCGGCGGCGAATACGAATGACCACGTCCACCCGTTCGATCTCCGTATCCGGGGGGAGCTCCGGCAAGTTGCTGATTTCCAGGGAGGAGGCCGGTATGTCGATAAGATCGCCGCTATCCACGTAGTAAAAGTGGTAGTGGGCGGAGACATTGGGGTCATAGAAAACCTTCCCCGGCTCGACAATCACTTCCCGCACCAAGGCGTGCTCCGCGAAGAGCCCAAGGGTATTATATACGGTAGCCTTGGAGACAACAGGATAATCGGCGTTCACCCGCTGCATGATCTCTTCTGCGGACAGGTGTGCGCAGGAGGAGAATAAGGCATAACCAATCTCCACGCGTTGGCTGGTGGGGTTGACACCGGCGTCTCGCAAAACCTCCAGTACCTTCTGTTTATTCCATGGTGATGTGTTCATCATGCACCTGCTTTCAGTTTTAAACCTATTATAATTATAGCCATATTAACCGGGATCGGAAAGGTCTAATTTTTTTCGCTCCGGCCCCGGCCAATAGGGGCTGGGGTCGATGGCCGCGGGCTGCCCGACCAGGGCGTGGGTGAGCAGTTGCGCCGTCGCCGGTGCGTTGGTAAGACCGTAGCGGAAATGGCCAGCCGCCACATAGAGGCCTTCCCAGCCGGCAATGGCACCGATATAGGGCACACTGGCATGACTGCCGGGCCGCAGGCCAGCCCAGTGCCGCAATAGCGGATAGGAGCGGCACGGCGGGAAAACCTCCTGGGCAAAGGCCAGCAGCGCCGCGCGCGCCCCTGCGGTAACGCCTTTATCAAAGCCCACGGCTTCGCTGGTGCTGCCCACGAGGATCAGTCCGTCGCGCCGCGGCACCATATAATGGGTATTGCGCATCAGGATATGCTGCAGGGCCCCTGGCTGCCCCTGCAGCAAGAGCATTTGCCCGCGCACCGGTTCAATGGCCATGGGAATGCCGGTATGGCCCAGGAGGCGGCCGGTCCATGCCCCGGCCGTCACTATCACCCGCCCCGCCGCCAGCGATCCCTGGGTGGTTTCCACGCCGATCAGTCGCCCCTTGCGCTGGGCAAAGCCTTCCACGGCAACGCCTTCCCGGATGAGCACACCCAATTGCCGACAGCGCGCCACCAGTGCAGCCAGCAGGCGCGGATTGCGGATCTGCGCCACCTCCGGGCACCACAGGGCAGGGGCCGAAGTCCGCAGCCCAGGTTGCCGTTCCCGGGCCGCCACCTCCCCTTCCAAGACCCAACGATGGCCCCAGGCCGCGCCCCAGCTAAGAGCATCGGCGGGGATGGGTTGCGCCCCATCATCCAGGATGATCAAGCCCGAGGGCTCCCATTCGGGATCGATGCCCGTATGTCGTTGCAGTTCCGCGGCCAATTGCGGATACAAGTCCATGCTGTAGCCGGACAGGCGCAACAATTCCGGTGGGTAGCGCCAGGGAAAAAGCGGGCTGAGAATCCCGCCGCCCGCCCAGGAGGCCTCTTGCCCGACTCGGCCCTTCTCCAGCAAGGTCACCCGCATTCCCGCCTCGGCCAGCACCATGGCACTGACCAGACCCACCGCGCCGGCGCCCACCAACACGACATCCTGTCCCACTATATCCCACGTTTCCATGACTGCACTATATCACGCACCGGCTGCCCTCATCAGCGAAAGTCGATGCGATAAAAAAGGTTCAGGCCGTTCTGGGTGCCGCTCTCGGTTTCCGCCTCGATATGGCGGGTAATGCGATAACGCAGCCGTGCCACCGTCCCGCTTCCCAGTACCGACTGGCCCACGCTCAGATACAGATCCGGCGTAAGATAATGCCCGAGCGTAACCATGGCCCCGCTCAGGCCCCCGGTCGATGTCACGCCCACCTCGACTCCACTACCGGTCAGCGCGTTGCCAAAGAGCGCCGCGCGGCTCGCCGAGAACAGCTCTCCGGCCGCTGCGGAAAGGAGGGAATTCTGGCTTTGCAGACCGCTGCTGGGCGTACCCAGCACCAGATAAGAGAGGGTGTCCGTTTGCGACATGTTCGGCTTGGAATAGAGCTGCACCTGGGGGGCCTGCAACGTACCCGTGACCTGTACCCCGGCCTGTACGGGCGTATTATCCACGCTGAAACTATTACTGTTTTTAATGGTGCGCACCGCCAGGACATCCAGATTGGCCTGATCCGCGGGACCATGAAACACGATGACCCCGTGCTGAAACTCCAGGGCATGTCCATAGATGGTGTAACGTCCGTCCACCATGTGCAGAGTGCCCTCCACATCAGCCCCCTGACCGTTGTGCATGCGTACCGCCAGATCCCCCGCCAGATTGGCGCTCAAGCCCCCGATGAGGACCTTTGCGTCGCTGCCCAAGGCTATCTTGAGGTCTACATTCAGGGCCGGCCCCGCGTTTTTTTTGGCAGCTTTGACAAACACCACATCGCTGGACGGACGCGGCCCGCCAAAGGCATTCCCGAGAATGCGCAGGCGATTGGTGAGAATACTGCCCTTCACCTGTACGGCCTGGAGATCGCCCGTCACCTGCAGATTCGGTGCCACGGCGGCCTGCACTTCGGGAAGGTTGAGCGCGCTGAAATTCTGCCCGGTAAACCGGAAGGCGAAATGCTTCGGGCTGGGCCCCGCCAGATCCAGCGTTCCCTGACCCTGCACCTGCCCCTGGCCCGAGCGGGCCGAGATCTGGCTCACCCGCAACTGCCGCCCGTCGCCTTGCAGGTGAAAACCCAGATCCTGCACATTCAGTCCGGCCTGGGGCACATAAAATCCCGCTCCCTGCACTTGCCCGCTGCCGCTCCACTGGGGCGCATCCCAGCTACCCTTCGCCTGCAGTTGCAGATGGCCCTGCCCCTCCTTGCGCATACGCAGCCCCCCCACCGGCAGCGCGGCGAAGAGTTGCGGGCCCCATTGCGCATCCACCGTCCCCAGGAGCGGCGCGGCGCCATTCCAGCGCCATGGCAAGGCCAGGGTCACCGGGCTATGCAGGGCAACGCTGGCCGAGCCGAAGCCCGCAGGCAAAGCCAGATCCGCTTGCAGGGAAAGGGCGTTGGGCAACCATGCCACACGCCCATCAAAACGCTGCAGCAGGAGCTCCTCCGGGGCGCCTCCCCCCCCCTGCCAGCGTAGCCTTGTCTGGGCAAACTGCCATTGCCCACTCGCTTGGCAAACACCCTGGCAACGCGCCTGCAAGCGCGCATTCAGCAGCCCTTGCAGCGAGGCCTTGGCCGCCACCGCATGGAGATCGAGCGGCAGGGCATGGACATCCAGCGCCACCTGCCCGCTTTGGGAAGACGGCAGATAGCGGCCGCTGCCCCCTATGCTGGCCCCGCGGCCGTCGGCGAAAAGCAGCGGGCTCACCACCGCCCCCCCCTGTGCCCAGCGCAAGCTGCCGGGGCTTTGCAAACGCCAGTCACCCAGAGGACCACCTTGTACCGCCAATCGCGCCAGCGCCATAGCCCAGTCGCCGCGCGAATGCCGCACTTGCCCGCCCAGATCCAACCGGTTCCCTCGCCACTGGCCACGCAACGCCACGCCAAAGTCCGCGAGACGCCCCTGCGCACGCAACTGCAGATCCAGGCCATGACCGGCCAGCAGCAGCCGCGTCACCCCCAACTGGGCCGACAAGGCTTGGGCAGTACTCAGATTGGCGTCCACCTGCACCGCGCCAACCCGAACGCCCCCATAGGCCAGGGCACGGCCCTCACCGTGAATGGCACCCCACCAGTGCCCTGCCCCCTGTGCCACCCAACCCGAGATCCGCGTCGTCCCCGCCATCCCCGGCATCAGCCCCTGCCAGCGGGCCACCCGAGCGCTGAAATCGAGGCGCTGGGCGAGATCGCCGCTGGCGCTCAGGTCCAGGCCCGGACCGGTGAAATGGGCCTCCTTCAGCACCCACGCCCCGGGTGTAAAATGCACTTGCGCCCGGCCCGACAGCGCCTGGCGATAGAGGGTACTAGCCGCCAGCGCCAGATCGCCCTCCCCGGACCAGCCCCCGGCTCCCTGCCGGGCATCCACCCGCAGCACGCCGGAGAGATCCCCCGGCACGGCCTTCACCAGCCGTTGCGGCTGCAGCCCGCGAAAAGCCAGGGTCGTCTGCAGGGCCATGTGCGGCTGCCAGGAAAAAGCGATGCGGCTCTTTTGCAACTGCGCGCCCAGCAAAGTCCCGCCCCCTTCCCAGCGCACCCCCTTCGCATCGCCCTCCAGCGTCCCCCGCAAGGCCCCCAGCGTCTGCCCCCCCGCCAGGTCCAGGGTTCCGGCATAATGGGCGCTGCTGCCCTGCAAGCCCAGTTGCAGCGACAACGCCGAGTCCGGCAGCCAGGAAGGTGTCTGGCGCAGCAGCAGATTCGACCACCCGCTGGCCAAGCTCGCCTCTTCACCGGCCCGCTGCGGCAGGGCAATCAGCGCCGAACCGAGGGCCGGCCGGACCAGAATGGGGCTCACCAGACGCAGAGACGACAAATCCAGGCGATGGGGCGCAATTTCTGCGACCCCCGTCAGGACCATGGGCTGCGCCCCCTCCATCTGCACCGCAAAAGGCCCCTGGGTCAAGTCGGTCCGCACTCCCCGCCAATTCAGCCCCCAGGCGATGCGCGACGCCGCTCCCCGTGCCCAGGTGCCCAGACCCTGCAGGCGGCGTTGCGCCAGGTTCACGTCCGCCGTGAGCTGCAGGCGTCCCTGGGGCAGCGCCAGGATCAACTCCGGTACCAGCAGACGGCCATGCCGCCAGGTCAGATCCGTCGCCAGCCCGCGTTGCAAGGCAAGGCTCTGCCGGGGCCCGGCAAAGACCTGCAACTGCTCCACCTGCAAGCGGCTGATCCGCAGACTCGCCAGGCGCGACCAAACCGGCAGCGCCGGCCATCGCAACGGCGGCAGCGGCGCCTGGCTTGGCGAGGGCGGCAAGCGCAGCACTACCCCGCGCAAGCGCAGTTCCGCAAAATCCAGCTCCCCCCAGAGCAAGGCCCCCGGCCGCCACCGCCAAGCCAGGTCCGCCACCCGCAGCGCGTTGCCGCCCCCTTGCCAACGCAGCCCCTGCAGATCCATCGCCCCCAGCAGATGCCCCTGCACCCGCTGCACCTGCAGGCCCGGCACCCGCTGCAAGGCCCAGCGCGCGCCCCCCGTCGTCTCCAGCAGCCACCAGGAGCCCGCCACCAGAAGCAGCGACAAAAGCAAGGCCGGCAAGCCGATCCAGAGGTGCGTCTTCCACTTCACAGGGTGAACCCCACCGAAAAGACCACCCGCACCGCCGGCGTCCGCGGAGCAATCAAAGGATGCGCCAGATCCAGGCGAATGGGGCCGAAAGGTGAATACCAGCGCACCCCCAGCCCCACATCCTGCAAGGCCCGGAACTGCGACACGCTATCAAAGGCGTTGCCAGCGTCATAAAAGGCCACCACCGCCCAGTCCTTGCTCACAAAACGTTGCAGATCCACGCCCCCCACCAACAGGTAGCGTCCGCCCTGCACCGTGCCATCGCTGGCCAGGGGTCCCTGGGAGAGATAGGCATAACCCGGCAGGCTGTTTTGCCCGCCCGCAAAAAATCGCAGCTCCGGCGGCACGGCATTGATGGACCCCGCCAGCCACAAGCCACCCAGTTTGGCGTGCGTACCCAGCACCCAGTCCGGGGACAGGCGGGTACGCCAAACGCCATCGGCGCTGAGACGAAAGAGGTTGGCGGAACTCCCCCACACCTTGCTCGCCCCCTCCATCTTCGCCGTCAGCGAATAACCGTTGACGGGCCGCAGAATATTGGCGAATTGCTGCGTACTGTACTGCAGCGACGGCAGGATGAACCGGGCATTGGCCGCCACCCCGCCCACGTTATAGGCGCTCTGCTGGAAAGACAGCAGGGCCTCCAGGGTTTGATTCGGGCCCAGGGACCATTGCCGGCCACCGCCCACCTCAAAAACATTGCTGCGATACGCCACCAGTTGCTGGTTCTGATAGAGCGCCTTCGCCACATACTGTGAGCCTAACTGCGTCCCTATCGGCCAGGTATAGGTCGCCCCGATATCCCGGCTGCGCTGCGCCGCCAGCACCGACACGTGCAAGTGCTGGGCGCGATGAAAGACGTTGTAGTTTTCATAGGTGAAGGCCAGATTCGGCCCCAGATCCGTGCTATACCCCGCTCCCAGCTTCAGATGCTGGGACGGCATGCTCCCCAGGTGCACCTCCACCGGAATGGCATCCCCCTGAGCCCCATGCACATCAGCGGTCACCCGCACCGCGGAAAAACGGTCGGCATTGCGCAGATTGGTCTGGGACAAGGCCATCTGCGCCGGCGAATACCAGTCCCCCGCATGAAAAGTCAGGTAACGCGCCACGAACCAGCGCGGATAATCCTCCGCCCCCACAAAGCGCACCGCCCCGAAGCGATAGCGCGGACCCGTATTGAGCCGCAGGTAGATCTCCGCCCAAAACGCCGCGCGATCAATCAGGATCTCATGCCGCTGATAATCCGCCCGGGCATAGCCGTTCGCCTGCAAGAGCGCCAGCGCCCTCCCCTTCCAGTCCTCATAGGCCACTTGGTCGAGAATATCCCCCTGATGCAGGGGAAAATGCCCCAGGAGCCGCCGCAGAGGCGCCAACTCCGCCCCCGGCCCCTCCGCGCCCAGGGTCAGCGCCCGCACCCGAAGGGGCTGGCCCAAGTGGAGATCAAAGGTCACCGTATATTGACCATGGCCGTCATCCTGCTGCCGCGCCGTCCACTCGGCGCCATAGTAACCATAGGCCTCCAGCGCATCCTTCAGCCGCAGCCCCGCCGCCAGCCGCGCATCCTCGATACCGGCGGGCGGCTGGGGCAAGGGCGTGATCGGCAAGACCTTGGCCAGCTTGGCCGCCAGATCCGGAGCCACGCCCTGCACCGCGAAGCGCAGCTCACCGGCCATCGCCCCCGCCGCCCAGAGCAAAGCCCCCAGACCCAAGCAGGCCCCGAGCCCCATGCGCCCCATGCCCACACCCCCTCCCCACCGCA